>CAYNNX010000149.1:0-16844 GCA_964398515.1 uncultured Streptantibioticus sp.
ATGGCCGACTCGTCCACCGCGGCGATGCCGTGCAGCACCTCGCCGTCGCCCGGGATGACCTCGCCCGCCTCGACGATCACCAGGTCGAACGGCTGCAGGCGCTCGGCCGGAACCCGTTCCTCGGTGAGGTCCTCGGCGTACGGGCGCCAGTGCGGGAGCCTGCGGGCGACCGTCTGCGTCCTGGCCCTGCGCAGCGTCTCCGCCTGCGCCTTGCCGCGCCCCTCGGCGACCGATTCGGCGAGGTTGGCGAAGACGACGGTGAGCCAGAGCCAGCCGCTGATCACCCAGGCGAACACACTCGGATCGGTGAGCGCGGACAAGGTGGTGAGCACTGAGCCCACCTCGACCACGAACAACACCGGGTTGCGCACCATCGACTTCGGGTGCAGCTTGCGCAGCGCGTCCGGGAAGGACGTGACCAACTGCCTGGGGTCCATCAGCCCACCGGAGACCCTGCGATGGCCACCCCCGGGGTCCTTGGGCGGAGCGGGGATGGGTGCGGTGACGTCCTTCTCAGGAGCCGGGGAGAGCATCGATACGGGCCTTCTACGCGTATGCCGGTTTCGTGGACGACTCCACGAAACCGGTTCCGCGTGCACACCGTGCTGTTCCTGACGCGGCCCTGGCGCTCCACACGGCGATCTTGCCGCAGCCCTGACGGCCCGTTCGATTCCGATGAGCGCGAGAGGCGTAGACGGCGTCGTCCGGTGGACCGTCTGTTCACGTTGACGCGTTCCTGACGCTTTCGTGCGAGGGGTTTGGCGGTTCCTTGACGGCCTGCGGCCGGATCGCCCGGCGCCGCAGGGAGCTCCTGCTCCAGGTCGAGAGTCGGGCCGCCGCCGGCGGCTCCGCCGGAGCGCACCATGGAAGGGCGAAGGACGAGCGGCGTGACGGCGGCGACCGGGCAGGAGAGCGCCCATGGCACGTGGACGGCTGCGGATCTACCTAGGCGCGGCACCAGGCGTCGGGAAGACCTACGCCATGCTCGCAGAGGGTCAGCGACTGCGAGCACAAGGCGCCGACGTGGTCATCGGGCTCGTCGAACCGCATGGCAGGCGGCCGACCGCGGCCATGGCCGAGGGCCTGGAGACGGTTCCCCGGCACGCCCTGGTCCACCGGGGGGCGACCTTCACGGAGATGGACCTCGACGCCGTGCTGGCCCGCGCCCCCCAGGTCGCACTGGTCGACGAGCTGGCCCACACCAACGTTCCCGGATCCCGGAACACCAAGCGGTGGCAGGACGTCGAGGAACTCCTCGGCGCCGGCATCGACGTGGTCACCACCCTCAACGTCCAGCACCTGGAGTCGCTCAACGACGTGGTCCAGCAGATCACCGGCGTCAAGCAGCACGAGACCCTGCCCGACGAAGTGGCCCGGCGCGCCGACCAGATCGAGCTCGTCGATCTCCCGCCCGAGGTGGTCCGCCGCCGCATGGTGCACGGCGACATCTATCCGCCGGACCGCATCGAAGCCGCGCTCACGCACTACTTCCGGGTGGGAAACCTCACGGCGCTGCGCGAGCTGGCTCTGCTGTGGCTCGCCGACCGCGTCGAGGAAGGACTCCAGCGCTACCGCGCCGAACACGGCATCGCCACTCCCTGGGAGACCCGGGAACGCATCCTCGTCGGCCTGACCGGCGGCCCGGAGGGCGACACCCTCATCCGCCGCGCGGCCCGGATCACGGCCCGCACCCCCGGCAGCGAGCTGCTGGCCCTCCACGTCGTGCCGAGCGACGGACTCGCCGACGCCGACCCGGCCGCGCTGGGCGCGCAGCGCGCCCTCGTCGAGTCCATGGGCGGCACCTACCACCAGATCACCGGTGACGACATCGCCGACGCGCTGCTTCAGTTCGCCCAGGCCGAGAACGTCACGCAGATCGTGCTGGGCGCCAGCCGCCGCGGCCGCCTCTCCTCGTTCCTGCGGGCGGGTGTGGGGCGACGGACGATCCAGGGATCGGGCTCCATCGACGTGCACATCGTCACCCATGAGGAAGCCTCGGGTGCCTCCGCCCCGCGGCTGCCGCAGCTCAGCCGGGGCACGGGGCCGAGGCGCCACTGGTCGGCGCTGGCCGGTGCCGCGGTGCTGCTGCCCGTACTGACTCTCGTGCTGACCGCGCTCCGCGATCGTCTCGGCCTCTCCAGCGACCTGGTGCTCTACCTCCTGGCCGTCGTGGTGGTCGCCCTCGTGGGCGGCCTGTTCCCCGCGATGGTCACCGCCGTCGCGGCGGGTCTGCTCGCCGACTACTACTTCACCTCTCCTGTGCACTCGTTCGGCATGGAACGCGTCACCGAGATCGTCGCGCTCGTCGTGTTCATCGCCACCGCCGCTCTGGTCGGCACGGCCGCCGGAACCGCGGCACGACGAACACACCAGGCCGCCCGGGCCACCGCCGAAGCGCGTGTCCTGAGCCGCCTGGCGACCGCCATGGCGCACGGCGAAGACCTGCCGTCCCTCCTGGAACAGGTGCGGGAGAACTTCGGTCTGACCGCGGTCAGCATCCTCGAACGCGACTCGGAACACGCCGCGGAACCCCGCTGGTATGTCATCGCCAGCGCGGGTGAGCGACCTCCTGAACGGCCCTACGACGCCGACGTGGAGAGCCCCGTCGACGACACCCGCACGCTGGTGGCACGCGGCCGCGGGCTGAGCGCGGACGACCAGCGCCTCCTCACCGCGTGCGCAGCCCAGTTGGGCATGGCACACGCCCGTGGCGGTCCCGCCCGGGGCCTCGCCGCGACAGGCATCCCCGCCGCCGAACACACCCACGCGTCGCTGCTCCTCGCCGCAGGCCGCGATCTGCGGGCACCGCTTCAGGCCGCCGAGGACGCCCTGGTCCGCCTGAGCGAGACGCACCCGGCCTCACCCGGGCCGGAGGGAACCCACGAGGAAGCGCAACAGCTCTTGCACACGGCCCGCTCCTGCCTGCGCCGGGCCGCACGGTTCGTCGCCGACCTCGACGACCTGAGCCGCCTGCACGCCGGGGCGCTGGAGCTCTACCTGCGCCCCGTCGACCTCGACGAAGCACTCGCCGCGGCCCTGGACGACCTCGGCCCGGGCGGCCACACGATCCGTCTCACCCTGCCTGAACGGCTCCCCGACGTGATCGCCGACGCGTCGCTGCTCACCCGCGTACTGACCACCCTCGGCGCCGACGCACTGCGCCACAGCCCGCCCGACCGCCCACCGGCCTGCACGGCCGAGGTCCTGCCGGACAGGCTGAAGATCAGCATCATGGACGGACCCGACGGGTCCGACAGGCAGAGCACCCGCAGCGCCGCCGCGCCTTCGCGGCCGGTCGGCACCCGGTCCGACAGCCTCGCGGTGAGGCTGGCCCGGGACCTCACCGAGGCCATGGGCGGCACCCTGCAGCCTGCGACCACCGATGCCGTGTTCTCGGTGGTCCTCACGTTCCCCACGTCAGCACGGCGCCCGCTTGCGGGAGAGTGAAGACCTTTCCGGCACGTGCCCGTCGACCGCACCGCCCAGCGAGGAAGCCCAGCCGCAGGTCTCCCCGCGTCCGGGCTTCCCGGCGGCCGTCCTCGGCCGGGCACGGTGTCAGCTCTGTCCCGCCTTCTTGCCGTGGTTCGCCTTCTTCCTCCGACGGGCCTTCTTCTTGCGAGCACGCTTGGACACGGCGTTCCCTCCCTTCAGGCGGCGTGGCCGACGAGTTGGTCGGCGAGCTTGCACAGCCGCTTGACGGTCCGCGGCTCGGTGGCGATCGCCGCGGGGACGACCTCCTGGGAGCAGTCGTAGTACGCGCCGTTGGTGATCTCGGTCGCCGGGTCGCACAGCCGCACCACGTGCGCCGCACCCTCCGCCGCCGAGACACCCTCGTGCCCGTAGAGCGGCAGCAGCGCGGTCGCGCACACACCCGGGTGGACGCTCACCGCCTGCACAGCCGAGTCCGCCGCGAAGACGGTCAGGGCCAGCTGGGACTGCGCGTACGCGGCCAGACGCGAGTAGCGGCGGGCCCGGTTGGGGTCGGACCACGAGATCGAGGCGGTGCGGTGCAGCGAGGAGGAGACGTTCACCACGCGACCGGCGGGTGCCGCGGTGAGCGGACCCTCCAGGTGGCGGGTGAGCAGGTAGGCGGCGAGGAAGTTGACCTGGAAGGCGATCTCGTGGCCGTCCTCGGTGAGCGTGTGACGCTCGGGTGCGGCGATCGCCGCGTTGTTGACGAGCACGTCGAGCTGCGGGTGCTGCTTCGCGACCTCCCGGGCCATGGTCTCCACCTCGGCAAGGTGCGTGAAGTCCGCGACGGTGAGGTCGAGCCGTGAACGGTCGGCCCCTGCAGCGGAGAGACGCTCGATCGCGTCCTGCCCCGCGGCCGCGGTCGGCGCGTGCACGATCACCGTGCACCCCTGCTCGGCGAGTTGCCGCACGGTCTCCCAGCCGATGCCGGAGGTGGCACCGGTGACCAGCACGGTACGCGAGGCGCGCGAAGGGGTGAGCAATTCAGACATGGTCCGTTCCATGAAGGCGGGGCACGCCCGTCCGTGCCCGGTAACCGGGCACGGACGATCAGCGCGCGAACGAAAGGGAATCCGGGCCGGAATGAGAGCCTGTTGCCCGGCTGAGAAGATGCCGACCTGTCAGACGATCGGGAGACCGCGCGACGCGACCGACGGCACCGTGCTATCCGGCGGTCGGTCCTCATGACGCAGCGCGCTGTTCACCCTCCCATGCAATCCACCGAGGGCCTCGTTATCAAGGCACCGATACTGGCCCCTGATGCAGTGTTAGCGCCTCTTTGACGAAGCGGGAAGGTGATGTGCGCGGCATGCGCCCCGAGTTACGCCCTCGTACCGGCGCACCGGGTCAGCAGGCGTGTCGGGTCATTGGTACGCCACGCGCGTTGCACCATGACGAGCAGTTCGGACGGCGGTACGGCGACCACGGCGCACCTGGCGCGGGCCAGGCACTGGCGGGCGGTCGAGCCGTGGAAGAGGCGCCGAGCGCGCCCGCGTCCGCCGGCGCCGACGACGAGGAGGTCGCCCGGCCGGTGTGCGATGCGCACGAGCGAGGCCGCGGAGTCCCCCCGTATCACCGTGGGCTGGATCCGCAGGTCGTCCGGGTAGCCGCCGAATGCCCGCTCGAAGGCACCGTCGAGCCGCTTGACCGCCGCCGTTTCCCACTCGCGCAGCAGGGGCGGGCAGGGGCTGCGCCGGTACGCCGCCTCGCCGCCCGGAGGCGCCCAGGCGTGCACGGGAATCAGGGGGACATCGCGTCGGCGGGCCTCGTCCACTGCGTGATGCACCGCCGCCATGTTGCCCAGCGATCCGCTGACCCCGACGATGATGCGCGTTCCCTCTGCCATGACCGGTTCGGTTCCTTTTCCTACGCTCTTCGCACACCGCCCGGCACATGTGTCGATACGGTGGACGGCCGGGGTACCCGGCATATCCAGTCCACCGCCTCTTTTCTGTTCAGCCGACCATTTTGACGACCCCCGTACGGCGCTCAGCCCCTTCTTGACATGGGATTCACTCAGAGGAGGGTCGGGTCAGCGGGGAACGTCGATGCGGAAGCGCAGACGGCAGATGACGGCGTCGGTGTAGCGGCGGATCGCACGGTCGAGGACCGCACCGCGCTGGTTCTGCAGCAGCCGCTGCCACGAGCGGGGCAGTTGCATCTCCGGGATGAGCACCACCAGGCGGTCGTGCCCGGACTCGGCGTCGACGGCCCGCAGGTGATCGATGATCGGCCGGGTCAGCGACCGGGTCCGGCTTGAGAGTACGGTCAGCGGAACGTTCGGGTGCCAGGCGTTCCACGCGTCAAGCACCTCGTCCGCCGTCTTCCCGTCCTCCGGGTGGACCACCGTGACCGCCCGCACCTCGTCGCCCAGCGACAGCGCGGCTCCGATCGCCTCCTGGGTCAGTACGTTGACGGCCCCCACGGGGACGATGACCAGGGAGCGGCGCTCCTGCGGCGGCCCGGGAACCTCCCCCAGATGCAGCCCCACCCCGATCCGCCGGTACGTGCGGTTGACCGCCTCGAAGAGCGCCACGAGCACGGCGACCGCCAGGAACACCAGCCAGCCGCCTTCACCGAACTTCGCCACGAGCTCGATCACCAGGGCCACCGTGGTCAGCGCCGCGCCCACCGCGTTGAGCGCGGCGCGCCCCTGCCAGCCCGCACCGCGCTCCTCGCGCCAGTGCCGCACCATGCCCAACTGCGAGATGGTGAAGCCGATGAAGACCCCGATGGCGAAGAACGGGACCAGCGCCTGCGTGTCCCCGTTGGAGCCGATCAGCAGCACCAGCGCGGCCCCGGCCAGCACCATCACCCCGTGCCGGTACACCTGCCGATCGGCGCGGAGCCAGAACACGTGCGGCAGATTGTTGTCCCGGGCCAGCAGCGAGGTCAGCACGGGCATGCCGCCGAACGAGGTGTTGGCGGCGAGCGCCAGCAGCACCATCGTGGCGAACTGCACCACGTAGAAGGCGGCGTTGTGTCCGAGCGAGGCGTCCGTGAGCTGAGCCAGCACGGTCTTGGTGCTGGTGGGGGCGACGTGGAACTTGCCGATGAGCAGCGACAGACCCAGCAGCATCGCCCCGAGCAGGGCTCCGAGCGCGACCTCGGTGCGCTGCGCCCGTCGCACCCGCGGGGTTCGGAACGTCGGCACCGCGTTGGCGATCGCCTCCACGCCGGTCAACGCCGAACACCCGGAGGCGAACGCCTTGAGCAGCAGCAACACACCGACGCTGCCTGCCGCTGAGGCAGGAGGACGGGTCGGGGCGGTCGCCGGATGCGCCCGCAGCAGCCCGATCACGACGACGGCGAAGACCGACACGACGAACACGACGGTCGGCACGATCATCACCTTCGCCGACTCCGCGACCCCGTACAGATTGACGCCCGTGATCAGCGCCAGCACGACGACGCACAGCCACACCCGGTCTCCGTACAGGGCCGGGAACGCCGAGGTGAGCGCGGCGACCCCGGCCGAGACCGACACCGCGACGTTGAGCACGTAGTCGATGATCAGCGAGGCGGCCGCGATCAGACTCACCCGCCGCCCCAAGTGGCGTCCGGCCACCGCGTACGCACCGCCGCCGTCCGGGAAGGCGGCGATGACCTGCCGGTACGAGAACGTCAGCGCGGCCAGCAGCACCACGATCGCCACCGTCACCGGCAGCGTGAATCCCAGGCCCACACTGCCCGCCGTCGCCAGCACGACCACGATCGCCTCGGGCCCGTACGCCACCGACGCCAGAGCGTCCAGAGACAGTGCCGCCAGGCCCTGCGAAACGGTCAGCCGGTCCCGCTCGTACTCGCCGGACGATCCGCCTTCCGCATGAGCCCCGCTGTCCTCGGGTTCTCCCGCGCTCTCAGACACCGCGTACCCCTCGAATCGCTCAACTCCGCCGGTTTCGCCTCGAACCCTAACTGGCGGCGTCTACGGCCGGATCACCGCACGCCGCCGCCAATGACCAGGTCAGTCCGTCGGACTGGTTGAGCTGTCAAGGGACCGTCAGAGAGGTCCGTCTCGACGTACGAGAGCGTCAAGCGAGCGTCGAGACCGCCCATCCCTCGTCCGGCGTGGAGTCGGAACCACAACTGCGGCGATCTGCAGCCGAGCAGGGAAACCGCAGGTCAGACACGTACGCCAGCGTCGCATTCCGCTTGACCTCGTGCACACCTCAAAACAGGTCGGCCCGACTCGTCCGATACCGGATGAACCAAAGGAACCAGCCGGTCAGAGGCCCTTGGGCACAGGTTCGAGAATCGCCACGCACTCCACATGATGCGTCATCGGGAACAGGTCGAAGGCCCGCAGCGACACCGGGCGGTAGCCGGAGGCGGCGAAGTACGCCAGGTCGCGGGCGAGGGCGGCCGGGTCGCAGGCGACGTAGGCGATGCGGCGGGCGCCCAGCGAGGCCAGGTGGGAGACCGTGGCCTTGCCCGCTCCGGCGCGCGGCGGGTCCAGGACGATCAGGTCGCACGCGGTGATCCCGGTGCGCGGCAGCACCTGCTCGACCTTGCCGTGCTGGACGCTGACCCGGTCCAGGTCGGCGAGGTTGTGCCGGGCGTCCTCCACGGCCCGCTTGCCTGACTCGATCGCGAGCACCGCGCCGCGCTCCCCGACCGCCTCGGCGAGGGCGCCCGCGAACAGGCCCACACCGCTGTACAGGTCGAGCGCGCTCTCCCCGGGGCGCGGCTTGAGGCCGTCCAGCACGGCGTCCACCAGGATGTCCGCCGCCTGTGCGTGCACCTGCCAGAAGCCGCCCGCGCCGACCCGCCAGGTGCGTCCGGCGGCCCGCTCCCGGACGAACGGGCGGCCGTGCACCCGGTGTACGCCGCCCTGCTCGTCCACGCGCATCACCGACACCGGGCGGTCGAGCTCGACCAGCGGCAGCCGCCCGCCCGGGACGGGGGTGACGATCACCTGGCGGTCGGAGGAGCCCTGGGCCGCGATGGCCTCGACGGCCGCGACCCCGGGCCACTGGCGCGACTCGACGCCCAGTTCGCCGACCTCGGGTGCGGCTATCAGGCAGTGGTCGACCGGTTCGACCTCGTGGGAGCGGTGGCGGCGCAGCCCGACGCGGCCGTCCGGGGTCACCGCGTACTGGACCCGGGTGCGCCATGCGGGGACCTGGCCCTTGGCCACCTTGTCGCCGGGCGCGGGCTCGACCGTGCCGTCCCACCCGGCCTGCTCGGGGGTGAGCCCGGCGAGCCGCTCCAGCTGCTCGGTGATGACGGCGACCTTCAGGCGGCGCTGCGCCCCCGGCGCCACGTGCTGGAAGTCGCAGCCGCCGCACTTGCCCGGTCCGGCGAAGGGGCAGGGCGCCTCGACGCGGTCGGGTGAGGCCGTGAGCACCTCGACCGCGTCGGCCCGCAGGAACCGGGAGCCCTCGTCGCCCTCGGTGACCTCCGCGACGACCCGC
Organism: uncultured Streptantibioticus sp.; assembly: GCA_964398515.1. Taxonomy (GTDB): domain Bacteria; phylum Actinomycetota; class Actinomycetes; order Streptomycetales; family Streptomycetaceae; genus CAYNNX01. The sequence goes on from CAYNNX010000149.1 coordinate 8,889, forward strand.
TCGCCCGGCAGCGCGTGGCGGACGAACAGGACCCGCCCCTCGTGACGGGCGATGCAGTGGCCGCCGTGGGCGACGGGTCCGACCTCGACCTCGTACCGCTCACCGACGAGCGACGCTGCGGACGTCCGGTCCTTCGTACGGTTCACACGGGGGCGGTTGGTCACGGCGGTCGAGCTCCTGAGCGGCGGGGTTTCCCGGATGTTCCCGGATGGGAGACGGCCTGCCAGTCTACGTCCCCGGTCACTCCCCGCCGACCGGCTCGGCGGCCTCCCGCTCCCCGCTGCGGCGCTGCGCGGGCGGGGCGGTCTGGCCGCGGCGCACCGAGCCGGGCGCGGACCACTCGCGGCGCCGCTTGAGCCGAGCGCGGGCCGCCTCGCTGGAGTCCAGCTGCCAGGGCACGGAGGTGACCATCACGCCCGGTGTGAACAGCAGCCGGCCCTTCAGCCGCAGCGCGCTCTGGTTGTGCAGCAGGTGCTCGTACCAGTGGCCGACGACGTATTCGGGGATGTAGATGCTCACCACGTCGCGCGGACTGGTGCGGCGCAGGCCGCGCACGTACTCGATGATCGGACGGGTTATCTCGCGGTAGGGCGAGTCGAGCACCTTCAGGGGTACGTCGATGCCGCGGCGCTCCCACTCGTCCCGCAGGGCCTCGGTGTCGGCGGGGTCGACGCCGACGCTGAGCGCTTCCAGGGTGTCGGAGCGGAAGAGCTTGGCGTAGGACAGGGCGCGCAGCGTGGGCTTGTGGACCTTGGAGACCAGCACGATGGCGTGGACCCGGGAGGGTGCCGCGACCTCCTCGCCCGGTTCGTCGTCGGCCGACAGTTCCTCGGCGACGCTGTCGTAGTGGCGGCGGATGCCCGTCATGAGCAGGTAGAACATGCCCATGCCGAGGACCGCGACCCAGGCGCCGTGGGTGAACTTGGTCAGCAGCACGATGACCAGGACCAGGCCGGTGAGGAAGGCGCCGAAGGCGTTGATCGCCCGGGAACGGACCATGCGCCGGCGCGCCGCGGGGTCGGTCTCGGTGGCCAGATGGCGGTTCCAGTGCCGGACCATGCCGGTCTGGCTGAGGGTGAACGAGACGAAGACGCCGACGATGTAGAGCTGGAGCAGGTTGTTGGAGTCCGCGCCGTAGAGGTAGACCAGCAGCCCGGCGAAGAGCGCCAGCACCACGATGCCGTTGCTGAACGCCAGCCGGTCGCCGCGGGTGTGCAGCTGCCGGGGCAGGTAGCGGTCCTGCGCGAGGATCGAGCCGAGCACCGGGAAGCCGTTGTAGGCGGTGTTGGCGGCGAGGAAGAGCACCAGCGCGGTCACCGCGGACAGGAAGACGAACGGGATCGAGCCGCCTCCGAAGACCGCGGCCGCGACCTGTGTGATCACCGGGTCCTGGTTGTAGCCGCTGCCCACCGGGTGGCCGCCGCGCAGCAGGTCGGTCGCCGGGTGCTCGGCCATCCGCACGTGGGTGTAGAGGGCCAGCGTGATGATGCCGATGAACATCACCACCGCCAGGCCGCCCATGAGCGCCAGCGTGGCGGCCGCGTTCTTGGACTTGGGCTTGCGGAAGGCGGGGACGCCGTTGCTGATGGCCTCGACGCCGGTGAGCGCGGCGCAGCCGGAGGAGAAGGCGCGGAGCAGCAGGAAGAGCATCGCGAAGCCGGCGATGCCGTGCACCTCGGTGTGGACGGTCAGATCGGCGGTGGGCGCCTTCATGTGGGTGCCGAAGGCCAGCGCCCGGACCGCGCCCCAGATGATCATGACGATGACACCGCCGACGAAGGCGTACGTCGGGATGGCGAAGATCGTTCCGGACTCGCGGACCCCGCGCAGGTTCATCAGCGTCAGCAGGCCGATCACCAGCAGTGCGCAGAGCACCTTGTGCTCGATGACGAACGGCACCGCCGAGCCCAGGTTCTCGATGCCCGAGGAGATCGAGACGGCAACCGTCATCACGTAGTCGACCAGCAGTGCGCTGGCCACGGTGAGCCCGGCCTTGTCGCCGAGGTTGGTGGTGGCCACCTCGTAGTCGCCGCCGCCGCTGGGGTAGGCGTGGACGTTCTGCCGGTACGAGGCGACGACCGTGAACATCAGGACCACGATGGCGACCGTGATCCACGGGCTGAGGCGGTAGGCCGACACGCCTGCCATGGACAGGACGATCAGCACCTCGCCCGGTGCGTAGGCCACGGACGAGAGCGGGTCGGAGGCGAAGACGGGCAGGGCGATGCGCTTGGGGAGGAGAGTCTCGCCCAGTTTGTCGCTGCGCAGCGCTCGGCCGATCAGGATCCGTTTTGGCAGGTCGGTCAGTTTGGACACCCGAGGATGTTAAGGGAACGTCAAGATTTCCCCGCAACCCCCCACCCTGTCCAAGTGGCACGGAGTCTTCGTCCGAAGCGGCACATCTCGATCCTTGAGGCTCCCGTCGCGATCCCGTCGTGCGGGCAACCTCCCGGTCAGGAACGTGCGTGTGTAGCTTTGGCCGCGGTCTGAGACGCTGGAATCGTCTCGGACGAGAGGGAAATCAGCCGGAAGGACGGGCGTGCACGTCGTAATCATGGGCTGCGGGCGAGTGGGATCCACCCTCGCCCAGAGCCTGGAACAGCAGGGTCATACGGTCGCCGTGGTCGACCAGGACCCGACGGCGTTCCGCCGTCTCGGGTCCGGTTTCGCCGGGCGCCGGGTGACCGGGGTCGGCTTCGACCAGGACACCCTTCGCGAGGCCGGCATCGAGGAGGCCGGGGCGTTCGCCGCGGTCAGCAGCGGTGACAACTCCAACATCATCGCCGCCCGCGTGGCGCGCGAGATGTTCGGCGTGGAGAACGTCGCCGCCCGCATCTACGACCCGCGGCGCGCCGAGGTCTACCAGCGCCTGGGCATTCCGACGGTCGCGACGGTGCGGTGGACTGCCGACCAGATGCTGCGCCGTCTGCTGCCCTCGGGCGCGGAGCCGCTGTGGCGTGACCCCAGCGGCGGGGTGCAGCTGGCCGAGGTGCCGATCTCATCCAAATGGGTGGGCCAGCGGGTCAGCAGGCTCCAGGAGGAGACCGGGGTGCGCGTGGCGTTCCTCACCAGGCTGGGTGAGGCGATGCTGCCGAACTCCAGCACGGTGCTGCAGGAAGGCGACCTGGTGCACGTGATCATGCGCACCGACGAGGTCGAGAAGGTCGAGGCGGCGTTCGCCGACGGGCCCGAGGAGAGTCGTTCATGAGGGTCGCGATCGCCGGAGCCGGCGCGGTGGGCCGTTCCATCGCCGGGGAACTCCTGGAGAACGGGCACGAAGTGCTGCTCATCGACAAGAACCCCTCGTCCATCTCGGTGGAGCGGGTCCCGCAGGCCGAGTGGCTGCTGGCCGACGCGTGCGAGATCACCTCGCTCGACGAGGCGGCCCTGCAGCGCTGCAACGTGGTCATCGCGGCCACCGGCGACGACAAGGTGAACCTGGTCGTCTCGCTGCTGGCGAAGACCGAGTACGGGGTGCCGCGGGTGGTCGCCCGGGTCAACAACCCCAAGAACGAGTGGCTGTTCAACGAGGCGTGGGGCGTGGACGTCGCCGTCTCCACGCCGCGGCTGATGTCGGCCCTGGTCGAGGAGGCCGTCAGCGTCGGCGACCTGGTGCGCCTGATGCGCTTCAGCCAGGGCGACGCCAACCTGGTGGAGCTGACGCTGCCGCCGGACGCCGCGCTGGTCGGCACCCGGGTCGGCGACGTCGAATGGCCCGCCGACACCGCCCTGGTGACGATCATCCGCGGCCACCGGGTGCTCACCCCGGCCAAGGACGACCTGCTGGAGGCCGGTGACGAGCTGCTGTTCGTCGCCGCGCAGGACCGCGAGGAGCAGCTGGAGGAGCTGCTGTCGGTCAGCCGCGAGGACAGCACGTCGAGCTGAAACGCTCCTTCGGCAGACGGGCAGGGGCCCGGAACCGTGCGGTTCCGGGCCCCCGCCCGTCGTCTGCTCGCCGCCGCGGCGCCGCTCAGGCGGGTTTGCGGTCGGCTTCGGCAGCCTCGGCCGCCTCCATCTCCGCGATCACGTCGATCGGCGGCGGGGCCTTGGCGAGGAAGATCCACGTCAGGTAGACCGCCAGCAGGAACGGCGGGATGCCGAGGGCGACCTTGACCCAGCCGAGCTCGGTGGCGTTGCCCCACCAGTAGAGCGGGAAGAGGACCGCCGACTTGGCCAGCAGGATGATCCCCCAGGCCCAGGTGGCCTTGGTGTAGGCGCGGAACCGGCCCGGGTTGCGGGTGCGCCACGACAGGTTCTCACGCATGATCGGCCCCAGCAGCACGCCGATCAGCGGGAAGCGGGCGAGCGCCGAGATCACGTAGGCGACCGCGAGGCCAAGGGTGTAGAGCATGCCCGGCAGGTAGAAGTTCTTGGCGTTGCCGGACAGCATCGCGAAGAACGCGCCGAACGCGATGCCGAAGACCCCGCTGAAGGCGTGCTTGAGGGTCTGCCTGCGCACCAGGCGGGCGACGGCCAGCACCAGGCTCAGCGCGAGCGCGGCCACCGCCGCACTGGTGATGTCGTGGCGGACGGTGTAGACGGCGACGAAGACCAGGCCGGGGACGGTGGTGTCCACCATGCCCCACACGCCGCCGAAGGCCTCCAGCAAAGCCGCGTCGGCAGCTGCCCTCGACGCGGCCTGCTCGTCCTCGGGCGTCTCGCGCCCGACGGTGGTCTGCTCGTTGGTGGGCGCCACACCTACTCCTGTCCGACGGGACGCAGTTCGTACTTGGGGTTGAAGAGCACCGGGCGGCCGTGGTTCAGCGCGATCCGGCCCGAGGCGATGATCCTGCGGCCCGGCTCTATGCCCGCGATGCTGCGGCGGCCCAGCCACACCACGTCCAGCGGCGCCGATCCGTCGAACAGCTCCGCCTCCAGGGCGGGCACTCCGGCGCGCGGGCGCAGCGTGACCGTGCGCAGCGTGCCGGTGACGGTAACGACCTCGCGGTCCTGGCAGTCGCTGATCCGGACGCAGCCCCCGACGGCGGCCGCGTCCTTGCGGAGCTCCTGCGAGTGCAGCTCCTCCTGTGCGGGGGCGATGCGCTCGAACAGCCGGCGGAGACGTCCGGACGAGCGGCCCGGACGGGTGTCACCACTCATACGGGCAAGGTTACCGGGCGGCACCCCGATAACCGCCGCGCTCGGCGTTTCAGGGTTCGAATCGGTAACCCATGCCCGGTTCGGTGATGAAGTGCCGGGGATGCGCCGGGTCGACCTCCAGCTTGCGGCGCAACTGGGCCATGTACACGCGCAGGTAGTTGGTCTCCGTGCCGTAGGCCGGGCCCCACACCTCCTGCAGCAGCTGCTTCTGGCTGACCAGCCGTCCGGTGTTGCGGACGAGCACCTCCAGCAGGTGCCACTCGGTCGGGGTGAGACGGACGTCGGTGCCGTCGCGGTTGACCTTCTTGGCGGCGAGGTCCACGGTGAACGACGCGGTATCCACGGTGACGCCCTCGTCGCCGTCGCCGGTGGGCGCGGCGCGGCGGACGGCGGCGCGCAGCCGGGCGAGGAGCTCGTCCATGCCGAACGGCTTGGTCACGTAGTCGTCGGCGCCGGCGTCGAGCGCCTCGACCTTCTCGTCGGAGGCCTGGCGGGCCGAGAGCACGATGATCGGCACCCGGGTCCAGCCACGCAGGCCCTTGATCACCTCGCTGCCGTCCATGTCGGGAAGGCCGAGGTCGAGCACGATCACGTCGGGGTGGCGGGCGGCCGCGAGCTGGAGCGCGGTGGCCCCGTCGGGTGCCGCGTCCACCTCGTACTTGCGCGCCCGCAGGTTGATCACGAGGGCTCGTACGATCTGCGGTTCGTCGTCCACGACCAGGACCCGCACGGGGGTGCGGGGCTGGCCTGCGGAGGGCTGCGGCATGGAGCCTGCCTTTCGCTTCAAGAGGTGACCTGTGCGGGGAGTTCCGGTGCGGGTGCGGGGGTGGCGGCCGCGCGCAGGGTGAGGACCATGGTCAGTCCGCCGCCGGGGGTGTCGTCGGCGACCAGGGTGCCGCCCATCGCCTCGGTGAAGCCGCGGGCGACCGCCAGCCCCAGGCCGACTCCGGCCCCGCGCGGGGCGTCGCCGTAGCGCTGGAACGGTTCGAAGATGCGCTCCTTCGCCGAATCCGGCACGCCCGGGCCGCGGTCGGCGATGCGCAGCTCCACGCGCTCGTGCAGGGCGCTGGCGGAGACCAGGACCCGGTCGCCGTCGGGGCTGTACTTCACGGCGTTCTCCACCACGTTGGCGACCACGCGTTCCAGCAGGCCCGGGTCGGCGCTGACCATGGGGAGGGTCTCGGGGATGTCGAGCGTTACGGCGCCCGGCGGCACGCCGCCCAGCGCCACCGGCACCACCTCGTCCAGGTCGGTCCCGCGCATCAGCGGGGTGACGGTGCCGGTCTGGAGGCGGGACATGTCCAGCAGGTTGCCGACGAGGTGGTCGAGCTTGTCGGCGCCCTCCTCGATGGCCTCCAGCAGTTCGGCCTCGTCCTGCTCGGACCAGGCGACGTCGTCGGAGCGCAGCGAGGAGACGGCGGCCTTGATCGCGGCCAGCGGGGTGCGCAGGTCGTGGGAGACCGCGGCGAGCAGCGCGGTGCGGATCCGGTTGCCCTCGGCGAGCTCGCGGGCCTGTTCGGCCTGGGCCGACAGCCGCTGGCGGTCGAGGATGACGGCGGCCTGCGCGGCGAACGCCGATATCAGCCGCTGGTCCTGGGCGGGCAGCACCCGGCCGGTGAGTGCGAGGGCCATGCGGTCGCCGACCGGGACCTCCACGTCGGCGTCGTCGGGGCGCGAGCACGGGCGCGGCCCCGCACTGCCCGCGCAGCTCCACGGGCCGAACTCCTCCCGGCGCTCCAGCAGTGCCACGGAGTCCATGGCGAAGGTCTCCCTGACCCGTTCCAGCAACGCGTCCAGCGAGGTCTCGCCGCGCAGCACGCTCCCCGCCAGCAGGGAGAGGATCTCGGCCTCGGAGCGCAGCCGCGCCGCCTGATGGGTACGGCGGGCCGCCAGGTCGACGACCGAGGCCACCGCGACCGCGACCGCGACGAATATGGCGAGCGCCAGCATGTTGCGCGGGTCGTAGATGGTGAAGGTGCCGGTCGGCGGCGTGAAGAAGTAGTTGAGCAGCAGCGAGCCCACGATCGCCGAGGTGACCGCCGGCAGCATCCCGCCCAGCAGCGCCGCGGCGACGGTGCAGGCGAGGAAGAGCAGCATGTCGTTGGCGAGGCCGAGTCTGGTGTGGGTGCTGTGCAGCAGCGCGCTCCACACCGCGGGCCCGGCGAGCCCGGCCGACCAGCCCAGCACCACCCGCGCCCGGCCCAGCCGTGCCCCGCGGGCGACCGGCAGGCCGCGGCCCTTGGCGGCCTCCTCGTGGGTGACGATGTGCACGTCGATGTCGCCGGACTCCCGGGCGACGGTGGCGCCGACGCCGGGCCCGAGGATGTACTGCCAGGCCTTGCGGCGCGAGGTGCCCAGCACGATCTGGGTGGCGTTCACCCCACGCGCGAAGTCCAGCAGCGCGGTGGGGATGTCGTCGCCGACGACGTGGTGGAACGATCCGCCCAGATCCTCCAGAAGCGTGCGCTGGACCGCGAGCTCCTTGGGCGAGCCGGAGGCCAGCCCGTCGCTGCGGGCCACGTGGACCGCGAGGATCTCACTGCCGGAGCCCTTGGCGGCCATCCGGGCGGCCCGGCGGATCAGGGTGCGCCCCTCGGGGCCGCCGGTGAGTCCGACGATGATGCGCTCGCGGGCCTGCCAGGTGGAGGAGATGCGGTGCTCGGCCCGGTACTGCTGGAGGTACTCGTCGACCCGGTCGGCCACCCACAGCAACGCCAGCTCACGCAGCGCGGTCAGGTTCCCCGGCCGGAAGTAGTTGGCCAGGGCCGCGTCGACCTTGTCGGGCTGGTAGACGTTGCCGTGGGCCACCCGGCGGCGCAGCGCCTGAGGCGACATGTCGACCAGCTCGATCTGGTC
>CAYNNX010000150.1:0-16754 GCA_964398515.1 uncultured Streptantibioticus sp.
CCCACTTCGTGGAGAGCACGACGGTGGTCCGCGTTCGGGCCACGCCGCGGATGCCGGACAGCCGCCGGATCGTGTGCTCCAGGCCGTCGACGTCCTTGACGCGGACCTTGAGCATGAAGGAGTCGTCGCCGGCGATGAACCAGCAGTCCTCGATCTCCTCCAGGTCGTGCATCCGGGCCGCCACGTCCTCGTGGTCGGCGGCGTCGCTGAGCTGGATGCCGACCAGCGCGGTGGCACCGAGCCCCAGGGCGGCCGGGTTGACGGTGGCGCGGTAGCCGGTGATCACCCCGGCCTGCTCCAGCCGGTTGATGCGGTCGGTGACGCTGGGGCCCGAGAGCCCGACGAGCCGGCCCAGCTCCGCGTAGGACGCCCTGCCGTTCTCCCGGAGGGCCTGGATGAGCTGCCTGTCCACCGCGTCCATGTACCTGGAGCCTTCCATTCCTTGTGCGAGCCGGGGCGTACGGAACGAATCTAAGGCACGCGGGGTCAGGGGCTGACCTCTCGGGGAGCAGACGGCCCGCCTGGCAGCGCACGCGCCGCCGTTCCCGCCCTCCGCACAGCACCACCCCCGGCCACCCCGCGGCGCTGTCCCCGTCCACCACGCAGGGTTACCCCCGCCCACCCCGCAGCGTTGCTCCCGCCCACCCCGCAGCGTTACCCCCGCCCACCCCGCAGCGTCACCCCCGCCCACCCCCCAGCGAACCTTCCCACCTGCGGTACAGCTTGTGCGGCACCCCCACCGCGTCCAGGGCCCGGCCCGCCACGAAGTCCACCAGGTCCTGCGCGGTGACGGCTCCGGCGTAGAACGCGGGTGAGGCGGGCAGCACGACCGCTCCCGCCGCGTCCAGTTCGACCAGGTGCCGCAGCGTCGGCCCGTTCAGCGGGGTCTCGCGCACCGCGACCACCAGGGGCCTGCGCTCCTTGAGGGTGACGCTCGCCGTGCGCTGGAGCAGGTCCTTCGAGAGCCCCAGGGCGACCCCGGCCACGCACGCCGTGCTCGCCGGGACGATCAGCATGCCCTTCGCAGGGTACGACCCCGACGACGGCCCCGCCGCCAGATCCCCGGCCGGCCAGTGGCGCACCCGGCTCAGGTCCGTCTCGTAGGCGTCCGGCGTGCCGTCCGCCGCCCGGGCCAGCCAGCGCCCGAGGTCCTCGCGCCAGTGGGCGTCCCGGAACGCGTGCCCGGTCTCGTCCAGCACGGTCAGCCGCGCCGCCCGACTGACGATCAGGTCGACCTCCTCGCCCGCGTGCAGCAGGGCGCGGATCACCGCCGCCGCGTAGGGCGTGCCGGAGGCACCGGAGACCCCGACTATCCAGGGCCGTCGGGTGGGGCTCACGTCCATGGGGCCGAGCCTATCCGCCGGCGCCGTCACGTGTCGGCCGCGTCCCTAGACCCCCAGCCCACGGGCCATCAGGTCGAGCAGGGAGCACCCGAACAGGGCGAACCCGATGAAGCCGTTGACGGTGAAGAAGGCCCGGTTGAGCCTGCTCAGGTCGTCCGGCCTGACGATCGAGTGCTCGTAGACGAACGCGACCGCCACGATGACCAGGCCGATCCACCAGAACACCCCCGCACCCGTGGCGATCCCGTACCAGGCGAGGAGCGCGGTGGTGACGACGTGGCTGACGCGGGCGCCGTACAGGGCGGCGGCGATGCCGAAGCGGGCCGGGACGGACTTGACGCCGTGCGCGCGGTCGGCGGCGACGTCCTGGCAGCCGAAGATCAGGTCGAAGCCGCCGATCCACACCCCGACCGCCAGGCCCAGGATCACCGCCTGCCACGACCAGGCCCCGGTCACCGCGAGCCAGGCCCCGATCGGCCCTATGGCCTGGGCGAGCCCCAGGATGGCGTGCGGGAAGTGGGTGAACCGCTTGCCGTACGGATAGACCACCATCGGCACGACGGCGACCGGCGCCAGCGCCAGGCACAGCGGGTTGAGCAGCGCCGCCGCGCCCAGGAAGGCGGCCAGGGCCACCAGCGCACCGGTCCACGCGGACCGCACCGAGACCGCACCGGTGACCAGCTCGCGCCCGGCCGTGCGCGGATTGCGGGCGTCGATCTCGCGGTCGATGATCCGGTTGCAGGCCATCGCGAAGGTGCGCAGGCCCACCATGGCGACGGTGACGAGGAACAGCTGCCACCAGTGCACCGAGGCGGTGGTGCGCTGCATGGCGGTGAGCGCGGCGATGTAGGCGAAGGGGAGCGCGAAGACCGAGTGCTCGATCATCACCAGGCGCAGGAACGCCGGGACGCCCCCGCCCGCGCGGGGGCTGGGGCCTTCGCCGCTCCCCGGTCCGACGATGCCCTCGGCAGCCGACATCACAGCCCGTACTCCTTCCAGCGCCGGGTCACGAGGGCGGCGGTCCCGGGGTCGGAGACCACCATCTCCGGCCAGCCGCCGTCGCGGGTGTAGCCCTCCTCGGGCAGCTTCCGGGTCGCGTCGATGCCCGCCTTGCCGCCCCAGAACTGCTGGTAGGAGGCGTGGTCGAGATGGTCGACCGGGCCTTCGACGACGGTCAGGTCGCGCGCGTAGTCGGTGTTGCCGAAGGCCCGCCAGGCGACCTCGTGGTAGTCGTGCACGTCGCAGTCGGCGTCCACCACGATGATCAGCTTGGTCAGCGACATCATGTGCGCGCCCCAGATGGCGTGCATCACCTTCTGGGCGTGCTTGGGGTACTTCTTGTCGATCGAGACGATCGCGCAGTTGTGGAAGCCGCCCGCCTCCGGCAGGTCGTAGTCGACGATGTCCGGGATGATGACCTTGAGCAGCGGCAGGAAGAAGCGCTCGGTGGCCTTGCCCAGCGGCCCGTCCTCGGTGGGCGGGCGGCCGACGACGATCGACTGCAGCAGCGGGCGTCTGCGCATCGTCACGCAGTCGATGGTCAGCGCCGGGAAGGGCTCCTGCGGGGTGTAGAAACCGGTGTGGTCGCCGAACGGCCCCTCGGGCAGCATCCTCCCGGGCTCCAGCCAGCCCTCCAGGACGACCTCCGCGGCCGCCGGCACCTGAAGCGGGACGGTCTTGCAGTCCACCATCTCGACGCGCCTGCCCTGCACGAAGCCGGCGAACAGGTACTCGTCGATGTCCCCGGGCAGCGGCGCGGTCGCCGCGTAGGTCACCGCGGGCGGGCAGCCGAAGGCGATCGCCACCGGCAGCCGTTCACCGCGGCGCTGGGCGACCTGGTAGTGGTTGCGGCTGTCCTTGTGGATCTGCCAGTGCATGCCGATGGTGCGGGAGTCGTGCCGCTGGAGGCGGTAGAGCCCGAGGTTGCGCACCCCGGTCTCCGGGTCCTTGGTGTGCGTCAGCCCCAGGTTGAAGAAGGAGCCGCCGTCCTGCGGCCAGGTGAACAGGGCGGGCAGCCGGTCCAGGTCCACCTCGTCGCCGGTGCGGACGACCTCCTGGACGGGCGCGTCGGCGGCCTTGACCTTCTTCGGCGGTACGTGCGCCATCCCGGCGAGCTTGCCGAACGCCTCGCGCACGCCCGTGAAGCCGTGCGGCAGCTCGGGCTTGAGCAGTCCCGCGATCTTCTCACCGATGTCGTCGTACGAGGTGAGCCCCAGCGCCTTGAGCATGCGGCGGTCGGTGCCGAAGACGTTCATCGCCAGCGGCATGGCCGAGCCGCGCACGTTCTCGAAGAGCAGCGCGGGGCCGCCCGCCTTGTTCACCCGATCGACGATCTCGCCGACCTCCAGGTGCGGATCGACCTCGGCCTTGACGCGCTTGAGGTCGCCGTCCCGTTCCAGCGCCCGCAGGAACGAGCGAAGATCGTCGTAAGCCATGCGTTCCAGTATCCGTCATGGACTGTCCGGGGCTGCCACTACCCTGGTGGCACCACACTCGTCTCACGGGGGACCGCGTCGCGATGATCAGGTATCTGCCCTTCCTGCTGGTGCTGGCGCTGTGGATCTACGCGTTCATCGACTGCCTCAACACGCCGGAGGAGCAGGTCCGCAGTCTGCCCAAGGCCGTCTGGGTGCTGGTCATCCTGCTCTTCGGCGAGGTGCTCGTCGGCCCGATCGCCTGGTTCGCCGCCGGCCGGCCGCGCACCCGGATCCCGGCCGCACCCGGCGAAGCCCCGGCCGCGGCCGCACCGGGGCGCTGGGTCGCGCCGGACGACAACCCGGAGTTCCTGAGCTCGTTGAAGGCCGAGAACGCCCGGCACGAGTCGATGCTCAAGGACTGGGAGGCCGATCTGCGCCGCCGCGAGGAGGAGCTGCGCCGCAGGCAGCAGGGCGAGGGCGAGGGCACCCCACCCGTCTCCTGACGCCCCGCGTCACTCTTCTGGCTGACATCTCGTCACTTATATGACTCGCCGCCAGTTCACCATGGCGGACGGCGGAACGGCGACGGCTCTGGCACAAGACACGCCAGAGCCGTCGAAGCTAGCCGTACACGGTCAATTGTTGCATCGTTCAGACAAGGTGTCCTCCCCGCGATCCGCGAGCGGCAGGAGAGTCGAGGCAAGCCCAGGAAGAGGGGACATCCATGCCCGACATCACCCGACGCAGGCTCCTCGGCTCGGCCGCGGGCGCTGTGGGCGGTGCCGCCGCGCTGGCGCTGCTGCCCCCGAGCATCCAGAAGGCGGTGGCCGCCGGGCCGCCCCGGCACGGTTCGCTCGCCGACATCGAACACGTCGTCATGCTGATGCAGGAGAACCGCTCCTTCGACCACTACTTCGGCACCCTCAAGGGCGTACGCGGCTTCGCGGACCCCGACGCGCTGCGGCTGAGCACCGGCCGCTCCGTCTTCCACCAGCCCGACCCGGAGAACCCGGACGGCTACCTGCTCCCGTTCCACCTCGACACCCGCAAGACCAGCGCCCAGGCGATCCCGTCCACCAGCCACGCGTGGAGCGTGCAGCACGAGGCGTGGAACAACGGCCGGATGGACAGATGGCTCCCGGCCCACCGCAAGGCCGACGGGGTCAACGGGCCGTACGTGATGGGCTACCACACCCGCGCCGACATCCCGTTCCAGTTCGCGCTGGCCGAGGCCTTCACCATCTGCGACAACTACTTCTGCTCGGTCTTCGGGCCGACCTGGCCCAACCGGCTGTACTGGATGACCGGCACCATCGACCCGCGCGGCACCCGCGGCGGCCCGGTGCTCACCAACGCCGCCCCCACCCCCTACCGGTGGACGACCTACGCCGAGCGGCTGCAGGCCGCCGGGGTGAGCTGGCGGGTGTACCAGCAGGAGGACAACTACGGGTGCAACATGCTGGAGAACTTCCAGCGCTTCATCGACTCCAAGCCCGGCGACCCGCTGCACGACCGCGGGATGGTCGCCCAGCCCGAGGGCACCTTCGAGGACGACGCCCGCAACGACCGGCTGCCCGCGGTCTCCTGGATCATCCCCACCAGCTACCAGTCCGAGCACCCCGACTACCTGCCGGCGGCCGGTGCCGACTTCGTGGCCTCCAAGATCGAGGCGATCGCGGCCAACCCCAGGGTGTGGGCCAAGACCGCGTTCCTCCTCAACTACGACGAGAACGACGGCCTCTTCGACCACGTGCCGCCGCCCACCCCGGCACCGGGCACCGCGGACGAGTGGCTGCACGGGCTGCCCATCGGCGGCGGCTTCCGCGTGCCGTGCATCATCGTCTCGCCGTGGACCGTGGGCGGCTGGGCGGCCGGGGAGGCCTTCGACCACACCTCGTGCCTGCGGTTCCTGGAGCAGTTCACCGGCGTCCGCGAGCCCAACATCAGCCGGTGGCGGCGCCGCACCTTCGGCGATCTGACCTCCGCCTTCGGCTTCTCGCACGCCGCCCGGCGGCCGCCGCGGCTGCCGCACGACACCGCCCGGCAACTCGCCCGCGCGGAGTGGGAGGTGGCGCATCTGCCGAAGCCCGTGCTCCCCGGCGCCGCCCAGACCCCGCCGCACCAGGAGCCCGGCCGCCGCAAGCGCCGCTGAAAAGCGCCGCGGGCCGGGCGCCCCTAGACGCCCGGCCCGCCCTGACGAGAGCGGTGCGTCAGATCCCGGCGTACGAGTGCTTGCCGACGATGAAGACGTTCACGCCGTAGTAGTTGAACAGGAAGCAGGCGAACCCGATCAGCGCCAGGTAGGCGGCCTTGCGGCCCTTACAGCCGGCGGTGGCGCGGGCGTGCAGGTAGCAGGCGTAGGCGACCCAGGTGATGAACGACCAGGTCTCGGTCGGGTCCCAGCCCCAGTAGCGGCCCCACGCCGACTCGGCCCAGATCGAGCCCGCCATGATGGTGAAGGTCCACAGCGGGAAGAAGGCCGCGTTGATCCGGTACGAGAACTTGTCGAGCGAGGCCGCACTCGGCAGCCGCTCCCACACCGACGCCAGCCGGCCGCCCTCCTTGCCCATGGCGACCGCGACCTCGTAGCGGTCCCGGAACAGGTACAGCAGGGTCGCCAGTGCACCCAGGTGGAAGACGGCGCCGCAGATGATGGCGCAGCTGACGTGGATCCACAGCCAGTACGAGTGGAGCGCGGGCACCAGCTGGTCGGAGGAGGTGTAGAGCACCGTGACGGCCAGGCCCAGGTCGAGCAGGACCGCGGTGGCGAGGAAGAGGCCCAGCCAGCGTACGTTCCGGCCGAGGGCCAGCAGCGTCAGGTAGGCGCCGACGGCGACCAGGCCGAGGGTGACGGAGAACTCGTACATGTTGCCCCACGGCGCCCGCTCCACGGACAGGCCGCGCGTGAGCACGCCGCCGAAGTGCAGTGCGAACGCGAGCACGGTCAGCGAGACCGCGATCCGCCCGTACAGATCGCCCTGCAGGTCGTCGCCGGCCGCACCCTTGCCGTCGGTGGCGCCGCGGTCGTCGGAGGAGTCGCGGGTGACGACCTTCGGCCGGTCCAGCACCGCGGTGCCGCCGCCGCGCCGGACGACCCGCACCGCGGGCGCCGCGGTCGCGGCGGACGCGGTCACCGCGGCGGCGGTGCGACCGACCCGGCTGCGGCTGCCGAAGATCCACTCCGTGATGTGTGCCAGGAAGGCCAGCGTGTAGACGGCCATCGCTGAATAGACCAGGTAGTTGCTGATGTTGGCGAGGTGCTCGTTGACCCCGGCAGCGATGTTCACGCGTGCTCCTTGTCCGAGCTGTCCTTGGTGGGTGCGACGGGCTGGGCTTGTTCCGGCTCGGCCGGGGCGGTGGGGGCCTTGGCGTGGACGCTGTCGACCAGCACGGCCAGCTCCTCGCCGACCTTGGGGGACTCGCTGCGGCCGAGCCCGGCGAACTCCACGACGGTGCGCCCGGCCTCGTCCCGGGTCGCCCGCACCCAGATCCGGCGCCGCTGGACGAACAGCGAGCCGGCCAGGCCGAAGAGCATGCACAGGGCGCTGCCGAGCGCCAGCTCGATGCCGGGCTGGTGGACCACCTCGAAGTTGGCCCACTGGTCGATCCCGGAGAAGGTGATCGACCCGGCGCCGTTCGGCAGGGACAGGGTCGCGCCGGGCCGCATCATCACCCGCAGCGGCTGGCCCTTGGCGTCCGTGAACTGCTTGAGGTGCTTGTTGGTGGTGTCCAGCTGGTACACGTTCTGCGGCAGGCCCGCGTCCATGCCCAGGTCGCCGTGGTAGGCGGTGAGCACGAGCACCGGGAAGTCGAGCGCCGGGAACGTGGAGTGCGGGCCGCGCTTGGCGTCGAGCGCGAAGGAGGGGGTGAACAGCCCGGCGAAGCCCAGCTGGTCCTTCCTGCCGTCCTTGCCGATCGCGTCCGGGACCTTGACGACGCCCTGGGAGGTGAAGTCGCCGTCCATCGGCAGGAACGGCACCGGGCCCCGGTAGGCGAGGTTGCCCTGGCCGTCGCGGACGGTCACCACGGGGGCGTAGCCGTGCGAGGTCAGGTAGACCTTGCTGCCCTCGATGTCCAGCGGCTCGTTGACGTGGATCGACCGCTTGTGGTCCTTGCCGTCCGCGCCGAAGTACGTGACGCCGGCGACGAAGGTGCGCGGGGTGCCGGTGTTCGGGCCCGAACGGGCGTACGTGGCGTGGAACGAGTCGAGCCTGAAGCCGAACCGGGCCATGCTGTTGGGGTCGAACAGGGCGCCGTGGTGGAAGTCGTCGAACTGGGTGAGGTTGTCGGTGAAGCCGCGGCCCTGGACGACGAGCTTGTTGCCGTCGGACTTCCACAGGGTGCCCATGGCGAAGGCGATCAGCAGGCCGAACAGGGCGATGTGGAACAGCAGGTTGCCCGCCTCGCGCAGGTACCCCTTCTCGGCGGCGACCGACCCCCCTCCCGCCGCCACCCGGTAGCGCCGCTTGCGCAGGGACTCGTGTGCGGCGGTGAGCACCTCGTCCGGCTCGGCCTCGGTGACCCAGGTGGCGTAGGCGGGCATCCGCTCGAGCTTGCGGGGGGCGCGCGGCGGCCGGCCGCGCAACTGGCCGACGAACTGCCAGCTGCGCGGGATGATGCAGCCCGCCAGCGAGATGAACAGCAGGATGTAGACGGCCGCGAACCACACCGAGCTGTAGGCGTGGAAGAACTGGAGCTTGTCGAAGATCGGGCCGAGGACCTTGTGCTTGGCGAGGTACTCGTCGACCTTGACCGGGTCGGTGCCCTCCTGCGGCAGCAGGGAGCCGGGGACGGCCGCCAGCGACAGCAGGAAGAGCAGGATCAGCGCGACTCGCATCGAGGTGAGCTGGCGCCAGTACCAGCGGGCCCAGCCGATGACGCCGAGGGCCGGCAGCCTGGGGTCGCCGCCGACCGCCTCCTCGTCCTGTGGCGCGGTGCTCAGCGCCTCGGCGGCGTCGTGGCTCTCGGTTCCGGTGTCCGTCGTTCTCATCGCTCAGATCCCCACATTGAAGCCGCTCACGCCGGCCCAGATCTGCATCTGGTAGACGATCCGGTCCCAGGCCCCGGTGACCAGCAGGACACCGACGACGACGAGCATGCCGCCGCCGATCCGCATCACCCATGCGTAGTGCCGCTTGACGAACGCGAACGCGCCCAGCGCCCGGCGGAACGCCACGGCGGCCAGGATGAACGGCACGCCCAGGCCCGCGCAGTAGACGGCGCTCAGCAGCGCGCCGCGGGCCGCGCTCGCCTGGTACAGCGACAGGCTCTGCACGGCGGACAGCGTGGGCCCCAGGCACGGCGTCCAGCCGAGGCCGAAGAGCACGCCGAGCAGCGGCGCCCCGGCGAGCCCGATGGAGGGGCGCCGGTGGATCCGCAGCTCCCGCTGGAAGATCCCCGGCATCAGCCCCATGAAGGCCAGGCCCAGCACGATGGTGAGCGCGCCGAGGACACGCCGGATGACGTCCTTGTGGTCCTGCAGGGTCTGGCCGAAGCCGCCGAACAGCATTCCGCCGGAGACGAAGACGACGGTGAAGCCCAGGACGAACAGCGCGGCCCCGGCCGCCATCCTGCCGCGCCGGGCGTTGCCGAGGTCGGCGCCGGAGACTCCGGTGACGTAGCTGAGGTAGCCGGGGACGAGCGGCAGGACGCAAGGGCTGAAGAAGGAGACCAGGCCGCCGAGGAGAGCGACCGGGATCGCCAGCAGCAGCGCTCCGGAGAGCACCGTCTGGTTGGGGTCGGTGGCGGCGGCCAGGAGGGTCACGTCACTTCTCCGCGACGATCGGGGCGAGCGCCTTGCGCAGTTCGTCCTCGCTCAGCGCCTTCAGCGCCCGTACCGCGATCTTCCCGTGGCGGTCGATGATCAAGGTGGTCGGGATGGACTGCGGGGGCAGGCTGCCGCGCGGGAACTTCACCAGGAGCCGGCCGTCGGGGTCGTACAGGCTCGGGTAGCCGATGCCGAAGTCGCGTTCGAAGCTGCGGGCCTGCGCGGTGTCGTAGTCACGGGTGTTGACGCCGACGAACTGGACGCCTTCGGCCGCGGTGTCCTTGGCGACCTTGGCGAGGTTGGGGGCCTCCAGGCGGCAGGGGTCGCACCAGGATCCCCAGACGTTCAGGACGACGACCTTGCCCTTGTAGTCGCCGAGTGAGAGCTGCTGCCCGTCGACCGTGGGGCCCGAGACCTCGGGTGCGGCCGGCCGGTCGGCGGCGGCGAGCGTGGTGATCTCCCCGGTGCCCTGGACGAACTTCGTCTGCGACGAGCCCGACGAGGAGCCGGAGAGCGAACCGCAGCCGGTCACGGCGAGCACGAGGGCCGCCCCCGTGGCCAGCATCGCTGCGGCGCGGCGGCGGGGGCGCGGGTGCGGGGCGCGCGTCTCACTCATGTGAAAAGTTTCGCATGGCTTGCCCGGCACCCTCGGGCGCCCCCCGCATAGCCGCGCAAGTCCGCGCTCACCAGGAGAAACGCCCCCACTCGACCGGGAGTTGTGATATGGGTCACACGGCGGCGGTGAACGCCTTCCATCCCTCCTTGGGCCGCTCACCCACGCGCAGGGTGCGCAGCTTCGCCAGCAGCCCGGGGTCCTGGGCGTCGAGCCACTCGACGTACTGCTTGAACGAGACCAGGCGCACGTCCTTGCGGCCGAGGGAGGCGATGTGCTTGAGGGCGAGCTCGACGGCGTCCATGTATATGCCGCCGTTCCACTGCTCGAAGTGGTTGCCGACGTAGAAGGGCGCGCGGTTGGTCGCGTAGGCGCGCTCGAAGCCGGCGATGTAGGCGCCGGCGGCCTGCTCGCGCCAGGCGGGGTAGTTGCGCGGGTCGCTCTTGGTGGCGGCGCCCGACTGGTTGGCCATCATGTTGTAGTCCATCGACAGGACCTCGAACTTGCGGCCGGGGAAGGGTATGAGCTGCAGCGGGAGGTTCCAGATGTCGTGCTTCTTCGACGGCCACACCTGCTCGCCGCCGGGTGAGCTGGCGTCGTAGCGGAATCCCAGCTTGCGGGCGGTCGGCAGCCAGTTGTCCTGGCCGAGCAGGCAGGGCGTCCGGCCGCCTATGAGCTCCTTGCGGTAGTCGAACGGCAGCGGCTCGACGTCGGTGAAGCCGGTGTTCGTCTTCCACTTGGTGACGAAGTCGACGGCCTGCCGCGTCTCGCTCTCCCACTGGGCCGGGGTCCAGTGCTTGACCGAGCCGTGGACCTCACCACAGAAGTGCCCGTTGAAGTGGGTGCCTATCTCGTGGCCGTCCAGCCAGGCCAGGCGGACCTGCTCCAGGGTCTTCTTTATGTGCGGGTCGCTGAAGTAGCCGATCGCGGAGGCGCCGACGGGGTTGTTCGGGGGACGGTACAGGTGCCTCTTGGACTCCGGCAGGCAGTACAGCCCGGACAGGAAGAACGTCATCTTGGCGTCGTGGTCCTGCGCGAGCTTGCGGAAGCGGGCGAACAGGCCGTTGTCGAGCTCGCCGGCGCCGTCCCAGGAGAAGACCACGAACTGCGGCGGGGTCTGCCCGGGCTCCAGCCGCTCGGCCGTGGGCTGGTTGGGCTGCGGTCCGGTGTCCGAGGTCGAGCCGTCCCCTATGGGGGTGCCGGGGCGGGCCGGCTGTGGGACGGACCCTGCCGGCGGCGCTGGGTTCGACTGCCCGCCGCCGTCGGAGGAGCACCCGGCGACCGCCCCCACGGCGGCCCCCGCGGTGAGGGTGAGCAAGCTCCTTCGGGTCATCGCGCGCATATTGCTCCCGCCGTCGCGGTCGTCGTCACTGGTTCCACGCCACTGCGCGTGCCGCCCACGGAGGGTGTCTCGCACATGCGTCCGGGACGGTGCACACGGGGGCTAAGACGCGGACCGCGCCGCCCCGGGTTCCGAGACAACGCGGTCTGCCTGTACGACTATTCACCCGCTACTTGGGCGTGATGCGATATCACCCGGCAAACGGGGTAAATCACTACATCACCCCAGTGACGTGACACACCGGAACGCATGAGGTGACACCCCGGAGTCCCCGGGGTTACGGGGTTACGCGCCGAAACCCTTCGCGCCGCCCTTCGGCTTGGCCCCGGCCAGTAGGTGCGGCGGAACGAGGTCCCGCGCCGGCTCGCTGTACCCGACGGAGACGATCTTGTCACCCCGATAGGTGAAGCTGGTCAGACTCGCCAGGGTGCACTGCCGCTTGCGCGGGTCGTGCCACAGGCGGCGGCGCTCGACGAAGCTGCGCACCACCCAGATCGGCAGCTGGTGGCTGACGCAGACCGCCTCGTGGCCGCGGGCCGCGTCCCGGGCCGCCCCGAGCGCCGCCATCATCCGCACGACCTGCTCGATGTACGGCTCACCCCAGCTGGGCCGGAACGGGTTGGTCAGGTACTTCCAGTTGGCCGGCTTCTTCAGGGCGCCGTCGCCGACGCCGAAGGTCTTGCCCTGGAAGACGTTGTCCGCCTCGATCAGCCGCTCGTCGGTCGCCACCTCCAGGCCGTGCGCCTTGGCGATCGGCGCCGCCGTCTCCTGCGCCCGCTCCAGCGGGGAGGCGACGACGTGGCGGATGTCACGCCCGGCGAGGTGCTCGGCCACCCGGTCGGCCATCTTCCGGCCGAGGTCGGAGAGGTGGTAGCCCGGCAGCCGCCCGTACAGGACGCCCTCCGGGTTCTCCACCTCGCCGTGGCGCATCAGGTGGACGACGGTCAGCTCGTTCTCGGAGCCGTTCTCGGGTGTGGTCACTGGGTTGCCTCCGCGGCGGCCCGGGCGGCGGCCGGCAGCGCCGCCGCGATCCGTTCGATTGCCGCGTCGTCGTGCGCCGTGGAGACGAACCACGACTCGAACGCCGACGGCGGCAGGTAGACGCCCTGCGCGAGCATCGCGTGGAAGAAGGGGGTGAAACGGTACGCCTCCGCGGCCTTGGCCTGGGCGTAGTCGGTCACCGGGGCCTCGGAGAAGAAGACCGAGAACATGTTGCCCGCGGTCTGCACCCGGTGCGCCACGCCCTCCTTGGTCAGCGCCTCCCCGACCAGCGCCGACACCTGGGCGGCGACCCGGTCGACGGTGGCGTAGGCCGCGTCGTCCAGCAGCCGCAGCTGCGCGAGGCCGGCCGCCGTGGCCACCGGATTGCCCGAGAGCGTCCCCGCCTGGTAGACCGGCCCGGCCGGGGCGAGCTGCGCCATCACGTCGGCCCGGCCGCCGAAGGCCGCGGCGGGGAAGCCGCCGCCCATCACCTTGCCGAAGGTCATCAGATCGGGCGTCACCCCGTCGATCCCGTACCAGCCCGCCTTGGACACGCGGAAACCGGTCATCACCTCGTCGGAGATGTACAGCGCGCCGTTCGCCCGGCACAAATCAGCCAATCCCTGGTTGAAGCCCGGCTCCGGCGGCACCACGCCCATGTTGCCCGGGGACGCCTCGGTGATCACACAGGCGATCTGCTCCGGGTGGGCCGCGAAGGCCTCCCGCACCGCCCCGAGGTCGTTGTAGGGCAGCACGATCGTGTCCCCCGCCTGGGCGCCGGTGACGCCGGGCGTGTCGGGGAGCCCGAAAGTGGCCACCCCGGAACCGGCGGCGGCCAGCAGAGCGTCCACATGACCGTGGTAGCAGCCCGCGAACTTGATCACCTTGGCCCGGCCGGTGTAGCCGCGGGCGAGCCGGATGGCCGACATCGTCGCCTCGGTCCCCGAGGAGACGAGCCTCACCTGCTCGACCGGTGTGACGCGGGCCACGATCTCCTCGGCGAGCGCCACTTCGCCCTCGCCGGGGGTGCCGAAGGAGGTGCCGCGCGCCACCGCCGCCTGCACCGCCTCGGTCACGGCCGGGTGGGCGTGGCCCAGGATCATCGGGCCCCACGAGCACACCAGATCCACATATTCACGGCCATCGGCGTCCGTAAGGTATGGACCGCTGCCGGACACCATGAAACGGGGCGTACCGCCCACGGCTCGGAAGGCGCGGACCGGAGAGTTCACGCCACCCGGGGTCACGGCGGCAGCCCGGTCGAAGAGGTTCTGCGAAACTGGGGCTTCAAAGCTGTACGGGAAACGATTGCTCACATAGACATGGTCTCATCAGGCCCATACGTTTCGTGGGGGCGGGCGTCGGGGAAAGGCGTTGCGTGATCAGGTCTCGGGCCAACATCTGAGACGATGATCGGGTTGCGCGGTTGGCTCTGCGAATGGTCGGGTAGTGGAATGCAGCCAGGTGGCGAACTGGGCGAAGGCGCGGGAGACCACAACCCCGAGCATGCCCGCCCCACCGGCAGGAGGCGGCGACCCGCACGGGCGGAGCGTCCGGAGGCCGCGGAGGGTGGAAGCAGGGGTGGCCGAGTGGGGGTGACCTACAAGTACTTCGGCGCGCCCGACGGCGCCACTGCGGCGCGCGTGCCGATCTCCATGCGTCCGGAGGAACTCGGCGGCGACGAACTCGGAAACGGCATGTTCACCAAGGTCAAGCCGGAGACGATGGCCGCCATGGTGCTCACCGGCATCCAGGGCATACCCCTGGCGAAGGTGCCGCCGCTGGAACTCGTCGTCCTGCACCCGGACTACGCCGTGGTCAAACTCCCGGAGAACGTCGTCGAGCCGCTGCGTAACGCCGGCGAAGAGGATTTGGGCGCCGCCGCCTTCATCTGGTCCACGGTCCCCGACCGCCGAGGCCCGCGCGACGCTTTCGTCATCTACCAAATGCTCCACGAATGGCAGGATTTCGCCCAGCGCTGCCATGAGACGGGGCATCAGATGTACTGCCTGGTCTGGCCCTGAGCACAGTGCGTGCCGGACGCCCCCTGCCGCATGGCGTACGGCAGGGGGCGCCAGTGCGTCACGGCCGCCCGGGAGCGGGGCGTGCGGGACGCGGGAGGATGGTCGATGCACGCCATCGTTGACGATGAGCGCTCCCGAATCACTCGAACGTGACGTTTATCCGTCCTTTGGCGCAAAACGCGTAACCCACCTGGCCCACCGGGACGCGCGCGCCGTTTCCCTGTCGGCGGAAGTCGGTGCCGCCGGTGCCGCCGCCCACGTGAACCGCTGAACCGCGGCGTGTCGGGGCGCGTTAGGGTTCTTACCGGCCCTACGACGCCCGAGGAGACGCGCGCAGCATGAGCAGCCGTACCGCAGTGGTCACCGGAGCGAGCAGCGGCATCGGCGCCGCCACGGCCAGGCGGCTCGCGGCCGCCGGCTACCGGGTCGTGCTCGCCGCGCGGCGCGAGGAGCGCATCGAGGCGCTCGCCGCCGAGCTGGCCGAGGCGGGGCACGAGGCGATCGCACAGCCTCTGGACGTGACCGACCGGGCCGCCGTGGACGCGTTCGCGCGCTCGCTCGACCGCTGCGACCTGCTGGTCGCCAACGCGGGCGGCGCGCTCGGCACCGACCCCGTGGCCACCGCCGACCCGGCCGAGTGGCGCGCGATGTACGAGGTCAACGTGGTGGGCGTGCTCCACACCGTCCAGGCGCTGCTGCCGGCCCTGACCGCCTCGGGCGACGGAACCGTCGTGGTGGTCTCCTCCACCGCGGGCCTCGCCACCTACGAGGGCGGCGGCGGTTACGTGGCCGCCAAGCACGGCGCGCACGTGATCGCCGAGACGCTGCGGCTGGAACTGTGCGGTCAGCCGGTGCGCGTCATCGAGATCGCGCCGGGCATGGTGAGGACCGAGGAGTTCGCCAAGACCCGCTACAGGGGCGACGAGGAGAAGGCCGCAGCCGTCTACGCGGGCGTCCCGGAGCCGCTGACGGCCGAGGACATCGCGGACACCATCACCTGGGCGGTCACCCGCCCCTCCCACGTCAACATCGACCTGATGGTGGTCCGGCCGCGCGCCCAGGCGTCCAACTACAAGGTGCACCGCGAGAGCTGACCACCCGCGCCCAGAGCCTGCCGCGGCCCGCCGCGTACGGCCGCGGTGCCCCCCGCTTCCCCGGGCCGTCTCGCGGTCTGGAAAATTTCTTCGGAGATTTTCCGTTATCGCGGTACGACCACGTGATCTCCCAAGTGTCGGAGAGATCCGGCCGCGAGGCCGGGGAAGAAGGGGGCGAGCGTGGAGAGCGTACGGGGGGCCGCCGCCGTCGTGGCGGCGCAGTCGGGTGATCCGCGGGCCCAGGACCAACTCGTCGCCGAGTACATGCCGTTGGTCTACAACATCGTCGGCCGTGCGCTCGGGGGCCATCCGGACGTCGACGACGTGGTCCAGGAAACCATGCTCCACATGATCGACGGGCTCTCCGGCCTGCGCGATCCGGGGTGCTTCAGGTCGTGGCTGGTGGCCATCGCCATGAACCAGGTGCGCCGGAACTGGCGGCTCCGCCAACTCGGTGACGCTGGCGGGGTGTTGGACGAGGCGCACGACGTGGCGGATCCCGGTGCGGACTTCGTCGACCTGACCATCGTCCGGCTGGGCCTGTCCGGTCAGCGGCGGCAGGTCGCCGAGGCCACCCGCTGGCTGGACGCCGACGACCGCGCGCTGCTGTCGCTGTGGTGGCTGGAGGCCGCGGGGGAGCTCACCCGCGCCGAGGTGGCCGCCGCCCTGGAACTCACGCCGCAGCACGCGGCGGTGCGGATCCAGCGGATGAAGGCGCAGCTGGAGACCGCGCGAGTGGTGGTCCGCGCCCTGTGGGCGGTGCCGCGCTGCGCGGAGCTGATGTCGTTGACGGAGGCGTGGGACGGGGCCCCCGGCGCGCTGTGGCGCAAGCGAATAGCCCGGCACACCCGGGAGTGCACGGCCTGCGCCAGGCAGTGGAGCGACCTGGTCCCGGCGGAGGGCCTGCTGGCCGGCCTCGCCATGCTCCCGCTGCCGCCCGCACTGGCCGCGGCCGGCACCGGAAGCCCGGCTCTCGGCCCTGGCCCCGGCCACGCGCAGGGCCACGGCGGCGCGATACACCCCGCCCACGGCCACCCCGGGGCCACCCCGCCCCACGCCCCCGCAAACGCACCCCACGGCTACGGCCCGAGCCCGGCGCAGGGCGAGGCAAGCGCGGCACACCCCGCCCACGGCCACCCCGGGGCCACCCCGCCCCACGCCCCCGCAAACGCA
>CAYNNX010000151.1:0-16628 GCA_964398515.1 uncultured Streptantibioticus sp.
CGCTGCGCCCGTCGATGCCGTACATGACCTGCAGGGGGCCCGAGGGTCCCTCGCCGTGGAATCCGATGTTCGACGTCAGGAAGGTCATGAAGGCCTCGGCCTCCTCGGTGAACCCCAGCCTGAGCAGCGCGTAGACGCAGAACGCGGCGTCGCGGATCCACACGAAACGGTAGTCCCAGTTGCGCTCGCCGCCGATCTGCTCGGGCAGGCTGGCCGTGGCCGCGGCCACGATCGCCCCGGTGGGGGCGTAGGTGAGGAGCTTGAGCGTCAGCGCCGAGCGGTGCACCATCTCCCGCCACCGGCCCCGGTAGCGGGAAGTGGCCAGCCACCGCCGCCAGAACCCCACCGTGGCGGTGAACTGCGTTTCGGCCTCGGCGTGCGGACACACACGGGGCAGCACACCCTCGCCGATCCGGTCGAGGGCGAAGACCGCCGACTCGCCTTCGAGGAGTTTGAACTCCGACCACACGTCCCGCTCGTCGCACTCCAGCGGCACGGTGGCGGTCAGGGCCAGGGAGAGCAGCGAGGACTCGAAGAGCGCCTGGCCCTGCGCCAGGCGCACGGTGTGCGGCTGCCTGCCGTAGTCGAAGCGGGGGGCCACCCGCGCCCGGAAAGGGAGCGATCCGCGTACGCACAGCACCCGCCGGATCAGCCGGTGCCGGTCGGCCTCGTGCGGGTCGCCGACGATCGGCATGAAGTCCTGGACCTCGCCCACGCCCTCGTCCGAGTAGAAACGGGTGATCAGCACGTTGGTGTCGGGGAAGTAGAACTGCTTCGTCCGCTCGGCGATGCCGGAGGCCAGCTCGAACGATCCGCCGCGGTCGGCGTCGAGGATCGACGCGAAGACGCTGGGGGCGTCGAAACGCGGGCAGCAGTACCAGTCGATCGTCCCGTTGGTGCCTACGAGCGCGACGCTGCGCAGATCGCCGATGAGCCCGTGTTCGGCGATCGGAAGGTAGCGCTCGTCGAATGGCTCAGAGGTCACTTCAGCCTCCCTGTCACCGCCAGTGGCTCAGTTCCACAGCTGGATGGTGACGTCGCGCGCGATGTGGGCCGGGGTGTGCGCGACGTAGTGGACGTTCAGCCGGGTGTAGTGCCACTGTCCCGGGTGCCCCTGCCACGGGCGCAGCCGGTCGAGCCGCACGGTGACCGGGTAGCTGTGGAAGTGGCCGGCCGCGCAGTAGGGCACGCAGTCGTTGACCATGTCCTGCCCGCTGCCCAGCGCGGCGGCCGACCGCCAGTGGGACCAGCGCAGCGAGGTGAGGACGTCGTTGCCGTCACCGCAGGCGATGATGAACCTGCCGGGGCGCACCTGCGGCTGCTCCACGCAGTCGACGACCACCGCCCGTGTCCGCGCCGCCTGTGCCGCGTGGACGGCCCCGCCGGCCGGTGCCGAGGCGCCCGCCGTGGCCAGTACCGCGCCGGCGCAGATCGCAGCCGCTGCCTTTCCCCTGTGGCCTCGCATGTCTGCTCCTCAACCGGATCGCCGTGGAGTGCCCCGCGGGCAGCGGTCGTCGTGCGGGCCCCCGAGTGTCCCGCGGAGCCGTCGCGAAGGGCGGCCCACCCGCCCTTCGGGACAGTCGTTCTGCCTCGCCACGCTACGACCCGGGCGGTGGGACATACCACCCTTATGCGTAACAAAGTAGCAACAGCGAATGGATCGGCTGGAACTCAGCGGGGTGCCGCTCCGGCCGGCGGCGCCGCGTGCGCCTGCTCCTCGTACAGCTGGATGATCTCGTCGACGGACAGGCCCTTCGTCTCCGGCAGGAAGGTGAAGACGAAGACGATCGCCAGGGCGGACAGCCCGGCGAAGCAGACCAGCACCCAGGCCAGGCCGATCCCGCCCTCCCAGGTGGGGAACACCTCGACCAGGGCGAAGTTCGCCAGCCAGTCCACCGCCGCCCCGATGGAGGCCGCGCGGCCGCGCACCGCCGTGGGGAAGGTCTCGCCCTGGATGAGCCAGCCGGTGCCCCCCACGCCGACCGCGAAAGCGGCGATGAACAGGTCGAGCCCGATCATCACCAGGACGATCTGCGCGATGCTGTGCAGGAACGCCAGCCCGGCCGCCGCGATGAGCGCGGAGACCGCCATTCCGGCGTAACCGCCCATGGCGAGGCGGCGCCGGCCGATCCGGTCGATGTACTTGAAGCCGAAGTACGTGGCGCCCACGTTGACGGCGCTCATGATCGCGGTGACCTCCACGCCCGCGATCGCCGAGTCCACGGTCGCGCCGTGCCCGCCGGACTGGAACAGCGGAGCCAGCAGGCGCGGCCCGTAGTAGAGCGGCACGTTGATGCCGGTGATCTGCTGGAAGGTGAAGAACACGCAGATCACCACGAGCGCCCGGCGCACGCCCGGCGTCCAGTGGCTGATCCGGGCCTCGCCCTTGCGGCGCTCCTCGCGCGCGACGAACTGGGCCGCGGTGGACTCCACCTGGTCCACCGTCACCTCCACGCCCAGCTGGCGCATGGCCTTCTGGACGTCGGCGTAGCGCCCCTTCTGCAGCAGCCACCGGGGCGACTCGGGCATCCGGGTGCGCATCACCAGACCGACGAGGGCCGGCACCGCCCCGATCCCGAAGATCAGCCGCCAGTCGATCCCGTACGCCCGGTCCGGCATGGACCGCAGGATCACCAGGGCCACGATGTACGAGACGAGGATGCCCACGGTGATCATCCACTGCTGGAGCATGCTGAGCGCTCCGCGCCGGTTGGCCGGGGCGTATTCGGCGATGTAGGCCGTGGCGATCGCCGAGTCGGCGCCGATGGCCAGGCCGATGAGCGTACGGGCGGCGATGAGCACCCAGGCGTGCCAGGTCACCGCCGACAGCAGGGCTCCGAGGGTGTAGATCGCGGCGTCCGCGATGAGCAGCGACTTGCGGCCGAACAGGTCCGTCAGGGGTCCGGCCAGCAGCGCCCCCACCGCCGCGCCGACCGAGGCGCCGGCCACCAGATAGCCGAGCGCGAATCCGCTGAGGTGATACGGGATGAAGGGCAGGGCCGAGCCGATGTTCGCGGTGTCGTAGCCGAACAGGAAGCCGCCGATCGTCGCCAGCAGCGTCAGCGACCAGTAGAACGCCGTCGGTTGCCGTCGGTCGAGCGCCTCCAGTACGTTCTGGCCGTCGCCGGACTGATTCCGTTGTACATGAACACCCACGAGGCAGCTCCCGTATCGCCGTCCTGCTCACTGGGTGTTCCATGAAGCGCCGAAAATATACCTGCCATCACTCGCACGTACGCCGCCGGGTAGAGTAGGTGAGCACTCACTAACTGCTGACTGACGACCGGTCAGCGACACCTCCGGAGGACGCCTTGAGCACGCGGGAGCGGATCCTCGACGCGGCTGCGGAGATCCTGCGCGAGCGAGGTGTCGTCCGCGCCACGACCAAGGAGATCGCCAAGGCGGCCGGCCTGTCGGAGGCCGCCCTCTACAAGCACTTCGGCGACAAGGAGGAGCTGCTCCTCCATGTCCTCAAAGAGCGGCTGCCGGGCGTGGCGCGGCTCGACCTGCGCCCGGGCGAGGGCGACATCGAGGCCAACCTCGCGAAGATGGCGCGTGCCGCCCTCGACTTCTACCGCGAGTCATGGCCCATGATGGGCCCCCTGACGGCGGATCCGCAGCGCCTGGCGACGCACCGCGAGTCGATGAGCCGGCACGGCGCGGGGCCCGAGCAGGCGGTCGCCGTGTTCGCCGCCTACCTGCGGGCCGAGCGGGACCTCGGGCGCATCGCCGCCGACGCCGACCCGGAGGCGGCCGCCTCGCTGCTGATCGGCGCCTGCTTCCAGCAGGCCTTCCTGCGCTACTACGCCGAAGGCCCGCAGGCGCCCGCCGCCCCCCGCTCGACGGCCCGCGCCCTGGCCCGCACCCTCGCCCGCGCCCTGGTGTGACTGCGGCGCGGCGTGCATGCGGCCTGGTTCATCACCGAGAGTGCACCCGTGTGCGCGAACGGGTGCCGGTGGGGTGTGCGGCTGCGGGAGGAAAGACGTGGGCCGGTGAAGTGGGCCGGCTCGGGGTGACCCCTCCGGCTTGACAGAGCGGGCGGCAGGGTCCCAGGATTCCTCGGGTGAACCTGTCAGACAGCCAGACAGCCAGGCAGCTGCCGCGGCGCGTCAGCGCTATGGAGGCCGTCCTCGACCACCTGCGCTCAGCCATCGAGCGGGGTGACTTCGCCGTCGGCGACAAGCTGCCGTCCGAGGCCGAGCTGTGCCGCAGGCTCGAGGTGAGCCGGCCGGTCCTGCGGGAGGCGCTGCGCGCCCTGCAGACGATGGGGCTGACCGCCTCCCGTACCGGCAAGGGGACCTTCGTGATCTCCACCGGACCGGTGGAGGACCCCACGTTCGGCGACTACGCGGCGAGCGACCTGCTCGAGGTGCGCCGGCACGTGGAGATCCCGGTGGCCGGGTACGCGGCCGCCCGCCGCACCGCCGAGGATCTGGACCACCTGGCCCATCTGCTGGAGCGGATGGACGCGGAGACCGACACGACCGCGTGGGTGGCGATGGACACGCTGTTCCACCTCACGGTGGCCGCCGCCGCACGCAACCCGGTCTTCCGCAAGGTCATCGAGGAGATCAGGGACGCCCTCGCCCGCCAGTCTGCGTTCCTCACCGAACTCGGCGACCGGCGCGACCAGTCCAACCGCGAGCACCGGGCGATCGTCGAAGGACTCGTGCGCGGCGACGGGCGGGCGGCGCAGTCGGCCATGACCGCCCATCTGGAGCACGTGGAGTCCACGCTGTCGTCGATCGTCCGCCCAGGCCACCGCGACGCCGCGACCTGACCCGGCACCCCGGGCGGCGTGAGCCGGCCAACCGTCACCCACCCTTCCACCACACCGGAAAGGCACCATGAACAACGCCATGCCACAGGCCCCCACCGGGGCCGAGGGCACCCCGGCGCCGGCCCCCGAGACCCGGGTGCCCGCCCACACGCCGCTCGCCCACCTCGTGCGCGGCGGACTCGTCGAAGGCGTTCACCACGGGTCGGTCGTGGTCCTCGAACCGGACGGCGGCATCGCCTTCCAGGCCGGCGACCCCGAGGCGGCCTTCTACCCGCGCTCGGCGCTCAAGCCGCTGCAGGCCGTCGCGATGGTGCGGGCCGGGCTGCCCCTCACCGGCGAGCTGCTGGCGCTGGCGGCGGCCAGCCACTCCGGCGAGGAGCGGCACCTGGCCGGCGCCCGCCGCATCCTCGCCACGGCCGGCCTCACCGAGGCGGACCTGGGCAACACACCGGACCTGCCCTACGACCCCGCGGTGCGCGACGCATGGCTGCGGGACGGCAACGGCCCCACCCGCCTGACGCAGAACTGCTCGGGCAAGCACGCCGCGATGCTGCTCACCTGCCATGTGCGCGACTGGCCGACGACCGGCTACCTCGACCCGGCGCACCCGCTGCAGCGCGCGATCGCGGCGACCATCGAGGAGCTGACCGGCCAGCCCGTGGCGGGCGCCACCGTCGACGGCTGCGGCGCGCCGCTGTTCTCGGTGTCCCTGCACGGACTGGCCCGGGCCGTGGCGCGCGTCGCCGCGGCGGCCCCCGACAGCCCCGAGGGACGGGTCGCCGCCGCGATGCGCGAGCACCCCGAGATGGTCGCCGGAACGATGCGGGACGTCACCCGGCTGATGCGGGCCGTACCGGGCCTGCTGGCCAAGGACGGATTCGAGGGCGTCCAGATCGTGGGGCTGGCCGACGGACGGGCGGTCGCGGTGAAGATAGCCGACGGCGGCGACCGCGCCCGCATGCCGGTCACCGCCGCCGCGCTGGTGCGGGCAGGGGTGGACCCCGCCGCACTCGCCGAGTTCGCCACCACCCCGGTCCTCGGCGGGGGCCGGCCCGTCGGAGGCGTCGAGGCCGCCGGCCCCCTCGCCTTCCCGCGCCCCCGCAACTGAACGCCGCCGCCCCCGCACCCGAGACCGGAGCAAGCCCGCACGCCATGACCGCCACCCACCGCCGCGAACACGACCTCCTCGGTGAACGGGACGTTCCCGCCGAGGCGTACTGGGGCATCCACACCCTGCGCGCCACCGAGAACTTCCCCATCACCGGAACGCCGATATCGGCCTACCCGCAACTGGTGAACGCCCTGGCCGCGGTCAAGGAGGCCGCCGCCCGCGCCAACGAGGACCTCGGCCTGCTCACCGCCGACAAGGCCGCCGCGATCGTCACGGCCTGCCGGGAGATCCGCGCCGGGGCCCTGCACGACCAGTTCGTGGTGGACGTCATCCAGGGCGGCGCCGGCACCTCCAGCAACATGAACGCCAACGAGGTGATCGCCAACCGGGCCCTGGAGATCCTGGGTCACGCCAAGGGCGACCACCAGGTGATCCACCCCAACGAGGACGTCAACCGCAGCCAGTCCACCAACGACGTCTACCCCACCGCCGTCAAGATCGCCACCATCCTCGCGGTGGGCGAACTCCTCGACGCGATGGAGGTGTTGCGGCAGGCGTTCGCGGCCAAGGCGGAGGAGTTCCGCGACCTGCTGAAGATGGGCCGCACCCAGTTGCAGGACGCGGTGCCGATGACGCTCGGCCAGGAGTTCTCGGCCTACGCCGTCATGCTGGAGGAGGACCGCGGCAGGCTCTCGGAGGCCGTCCGGCTCATCCACGAGATCAACCTCGGGGCGACCGCCATCGGCACCGGCCTCAACGCTCCCGCCGGCTACGCCGAGGCGGCCCGCGGCCACCTCGCCGCCATCACCGGGCTGCCGCTGGTGACCGCCGCCAACCTCGTCGAGGCCACCCAGGACTGCGGGGCCTTCGTCCACCTGTCCGGCGTGCTCAAGCGCATCGCCGTCAAGCTCTCCAAGAGCTGCAACGACCTGCGGCTGCTCTCCTCGGGCCCGCGCGCCGGCCTCGCCGAGATCAACCTGCCTCCCGTCCAGGCCGGCTCCAGCATCATGCCCGGCAAGGTGAACCCGGTGATCCCGGAGGTCGTCAACCAGGTCGCCTTCGAGGTCATCGGCAACGACGTCACCATCACCATGGCCGCCGAGGCGGGGCAGCTCCAGCTCAACGCCTTCGAGCCGATCATCCTGCACTCCCTGTCGGAGAGCCTCACCCATCTGCGGGCCGCCTGCCTGGTGCTCGCCGAACGGTGCGTGTCCGGCATCACCGCGAACGCCGAGACCATGCGCGCCGCGGTGGAGCACTCCATCGGTCTGGTGACCGCGCTCAACCCGCACATCGGCTACAGCGCCGCGTCCGGCATCGCCAAGGAGGCCCTGGCCACGGGGCGCGGTGTCGCCGAACTCGTCCTGGAGCGCGGGCTGTTGCCGCCCGAGCGGCTCGCCGCCCTGCTGAGCCCGGAGCAGATCGCCGGAGCCGTCGCGGACCCCGGCCCGGAGGCGGCGCCGGCCCGGTGACCCGCGCGGGCCGTCACCGGCTCACACCGACCGCGTGGCCGACGGTCCGCGGGTCGGCGACGAAGTCGAGCATCGCCCGGGCCACATCGGCCCGGGCGATCGTGCTGCCGGCCGGACCCGCCTCGATCGCGTGCCGGTAGCGGCCCTCGCCCGCTCCGTCGGTCAGCCTCGGCGGCCGCACCGACGTCCACTCCAGGCCGCTGTCGCGCAGGACGGCCTCCATCGCCTCCAGGTCGGTGTAGGCCTCCTTGAAGACCGCCCACAGCAGCGGTGAGAACACCCGGTGGGTGAGCGCGGGCTGCCCGGCGCCCGAGCGGTTCAGCGGCGCGGCGCTCACCACGACGATCCGCCGCACGCCGGTAGCGGCCATCGCCTCCACCGCCGCCCGGGCCGAGGCGGATGCGGGCTTGAGCGGGTCGTGCCGGCCGCTCGCGCCGATGCCGGAGAGTACGGCGTCGGATCCGTCGACGACCGCCTTCACGGAGGCCGCGTCCAGCGCGTCGGCGCGCACGATCGACAGGTTCTCGTGCCGCACCGCGAGCCGTGCCGGATCCCGCACCGCGGCGGTCACCTCATGCCCGTCGGCGAGCGCGTGTGCGACGAGGTGGCGCCCTACGCCGCCGGTGGCACCGAGCACGGTGAGCTTCATGGTTCCCTCCCGGAAGGACGGGTGTGCGAGGTGGTGAGTGAGTACTTACCAACCAGTGTGGGTGAGCGTTCACCCACCTGTCAAAGCATCACCGCCCGCGTGTGCCGCCGGACTGGGGTCGGGGGTGAGCCTGCGGTGCCGTCCGGCCGGTGCGGATGCGGTACACCGCGGGCACGTACCGGAGGCGTTCCGGGAGTAGCGCGAAGCCGGTGCGGACCGCGGCGGCCAGGGCGTCGAGGGCCCGCTGGTCGGCACGTGACCAGCGCAGGCCGAGGATCTCGCGCACCGCGGGCGGCAGGGTGCCGACGGTGACGCGGTAGGAGAACTCCCCCAGGGCGAGCCGGAGCGGGCGCCAGGCGGGGGCGAGCCCGGCGGGCAGGGAGGGCGGGCGCGGCGGGCGGCGCAACGCGGCGAGCAGCGTCCTGGTGGTGGAGTTGTCCTCCAGGCGGTCCGCGACCATGCCGTCGAAGTACGACCAGAAGCCGCTCACCGTGGGCGGCATCTCCCGTTCGGGGACGCCGAGAACCCGTCCGAGCGCGAGCGTGTCGCGGTACAGCGCCTCTTCCTGGCCGCGGTCGAGCGGGCACCCGAAGAGCCGGCACGCGGTGACGTACCGCTCGAAGAGGCTGCCGTTCACCCACGCGTACGCCGCCCCGTTGAGGGCGTGGTAGGGCCGGCCACGTTCGTCGGTGCCGCTGAACCCCTTGTGCAGCTCCCGCAGACGGCGGCCCTCCGCCGCCGCGAGCGGGCCGCCGTAGATGTACCGCAGCATCGAGTTCGATGTGCGCGAGGCACGCCCCCACGGGTCGGTGCGGAACACCGAGTGCGCCCCGACGGCGGCACCCACCATGGGGTGCATGACCTGCGTGAGCAGCGCCGAGGGGATGATCAGCATCGTGCGGTACTCGCCGGCGATGTCCCACATCAAAGATCCGGCCCGCAGCGGCTCCGGGTCGCCGGTGCGCGCCTGTCCGGGAGCGGTGCGCTGGTCCATGTTCCCCTACGGTACGCGCAGTTGTGCACCGGCCCCCGGGGCCTGTGCGAGACGGCGGGGTGCGGCGTCCTGTTATCGGGCCCGTGGCGGCTGCGTTCGGAATTGACGCTCTACCAGCTCTACGCGATCGAGCGACGGCACCCTCCGGGCGGCCATCGGTGGCCGCCCGGAGGAGGCATCCAGGCCCGCACCGGCCTCGAGTCCCGCACGTCCACGGGGAAGCTGCTGCATCCCTGACGGCTCGTGCCCGACCGCTCATCCCTGATCGGTCTGCTGCAACATGCTCGTGATCCGGTCGAGTTCGTCCTGGTCGATCCCGGCCAGCGGGAAGTCCTGCGGGAGATAGCTCTCCGAGGGGGCCGTCTCCTCGCGGGCCAGCACGGCGCGCAGATGGTCGACGAAGGCCGCCGAGAGCGCCTCGACGGTGGACGGCTTGTGCAGCAGCGGGCAGAACGTCCAACTCACCTGGAGCTGCTCGCCGGTGACGATCGCGGTGACGTCCAGCAGATAGGGGCGGCGGCCCTGCGGGTCCGCGGTGGGTCCGGCGCTCTCCGGCGCCGAGGTGAACAGCGCGCCCGCCTCGCCGCCCTCCGACACCTGGCCGAGGTAGTTGAAGCGGACCGCCGGGTCCGCGGCCGAACGCAGCGGTGTCGCCGCCTCGTCCGCCCTTCCGTGGCGCAGCAGCCCGTAACCGAGCCCGCCACCCGGTACGCCCGCCATCTCCTCCCGCACCCGCCGCAAGGCGGCGCCCGGTTCACCCGCCGTGTCGAGCAGCACCGGATAGATGGCCGTGAACCAGCCCACCGTACGCGAGAGATCGACGTCGTCCCAGCGCGGTTCGCGGCCGTGGCCCTCCACGTCCACCACCACGCGCTGCTCGCCCGTCCACTTCGCGAGCGTCCGCCCCAGCGCGGTGAGCAGCACCTCCTGCGCCGTGGCCCGCCCCGCCGAACCGGCCGAGCGCAGCAGTTCGCGGGTGGTCTGCGCGCTCAGCGCGACCGACGTCGTCCGCGACGCGCCATGGGTGTTGGCCGCCGGATCGCCCGGTGCGTCCTGCGGGACCGAACGCCCGGCGCCGACCGCCGCCTTCCCGGCCCAGTACGGGATCTCCTCCGCGGCCTCGGGCGAGACCGCGTAGTCCCGCAGCCTTTCGGCCCAGGCGCGGAAGGAGGTCGTCTTGGCCGGCAGGCGTATCGCCGCGCCGCCCGCCGCCTGCTCGTAGGCGACCGCCAGGTCCTCCAGCAGGATGCGCCAGGAGACGCCGTCGACGCCCAAGTGGTGCGCCACCAGCAGGAGCCGGTCGTCCGCCTCGCCCAGCCGTGCGTACACCGCCCGCAGCAGGCATCCGGCGCCCAGGTCGACACTCGCCTGCGTCCTGGCGGCCAGGTCCGCGAACGCCTGCGGCCTGCGGTGGGCCGGCACCTCGCGCAGATCCACCACCGAGAGCAGCGGCCCGGCCGGCGCGTCCACACCGGCGTTCTCCAGCGCCCACTCCCCGCCTGACGTGTGGCGCAGCGTCAGCCGCAGTGCGTCGTGGTGCGCCACCAGCTCCCGCACGGCCGCCTCCAGCGCGGCCGGCTCCATCGGCGTGCGCACCCGGAGCAGCAGCGACTGGTTGTAGTGGTGCGGGGCGGCCGGCTCCTGTTCGAGGAACCACCGCTGAACGGGCGTGGCCGGTACGGGACCGGTGACCGGCCCCTGCTCGGCCGAGGGTTGCGCGGCCGGCACGGATTCGGCGGCGGCGGCCAGCTTCGCTACGGTCGGATACCGGAACAGCAGCTTCGGCGTCAGCGACAGCCCGGCCCGGGCCGCGCGCGCCACGACCTGGATGCTGAGGATGGAATCGCCGCCCAGGGCGAAGAAGTCGTCGTGCCGTCCGACCTGGGCGAGTCCCAGCACCTGTGCCCAGATCCCGGCCAGCGTCTCCTCGGCCGGCCCCACCGGCGCCTCGTACGGCACGTCCGCCGCGTCGCGGCCGAAGTCGGGGGCGGGCAGGGCCCGTCGGTCGAGCTTGCCGCCCGGCGTCAGCGCAAGCCGCTCCAGCGTGACGAACGCCGCCGGAACCATGTAGTCGGGAAGCCGCTGCGCGCAGTGAGCCCGCAGGTCCACGGCCGCGGCCCCGGCATCCAGGACGGCGTAGGCCACCGGACGCACGGTGCCCGCACCGTCCTCGTGGGTGAGCACCGCCGCCTCGCGCACGGCCGGATGGCGGCGCACGACCGCTTCGATCTCACCGAGCTCCACCCGGAAGCCGCGCAGCTTGACCTGGTCGTCGTCGCGCCCGAGGAAGACGACGGTGCCGTCGGCGAGGCGGCGGGCGCGGTCGCCGGTACGGTACAGCCGCGTGCCGGGCGGGCCGAACGGGTCGGGCACGAAGCGTTCCGCGGTCAGGCCCGGCCGCCCCAGGTAGCCGCGGGCCACCCCGGCGCCGCCGATGTGGATCTCGCCCTCGACCCACGTCGGCGCGGGCCGCATCGCCTCGTCGAGGACGTGGACGCGAGCGTGCGGCAGCGGGTGGCCGAGGGGTACGGTGGCGGCGCGCCGCGGCGGCTGTGCGGGCACCTCGTGGGTGAGCACGCCGACCGTGGTCTCCGTCGGCCCGTAGTGGTTGAGCACGCGGCACGCGGGCGCGAGCTCCCGCACCCGGGCGATCAGCTCCCAGTCCGCGGCCTCCCCGCCGAGCACCAGCCGGCGCGCCGGCAGGAGGGCTTCGGGCTGCGGCCCGGTGAGCAGCGCCCGCAGGTGCGAGGGGACGATCTTCAGGCAGTCCACGGGGTGCCGCCTGAGGTACTCGCCCAGCCGCACCGGGTCCGTCGCGTGATCGGCGGGCA
Organism: uncultured Streptantibioticus sp.; assembly: GCA_964398515.1. GTDB lineage: Bacteria > Actinomycetota > Actinomycetes > Streptomycetales > Streptomycetaceae > CAYNNX01. Next base: position 11,838 of record CAYNNX010000151.1, read on the forward strand.
GCACGTGCAGCGTGCCACCGGTGCACAGGGCGGAGAACAGCGTGGTGTTGCCCAGGTCCGCGGCGACCGTGGAGAGCATCGCGTAGTCGCTGCCCGCGGGCAGATCCAAGACGGTGGTGACGCCGTCCAGGTAGGCCGACAGGTTGCCGTGACCGACGCCCACGGCCTTCGGCGTGCCGGTGGAGCCCGAGGTGAACACGGCGTACGCCAACTGGCCGGTCGCGACGGGGGCTTGCGAGTCGGCCGTGCTCTCGCCCTCGATGCGCGCCGAGTCGCCGTCGAGGCGGACGACGACCCGGTGCGGTGAGGCCAGGGCGGCCGCATGCTCGGTCACGGTGACCACGACCCGGGCACCGGCGCCGTCCAGCATCGCCAGCCGCCGCTCCAACGGCAGCCCGGGCTCCAGCGGCACATAGGCGCCGCCGGCCTTGAGGATGCCCAGCAGCCCGACGAGCAGTTCGCAGGAGCGGTCCAGGCAGAGCCCGACGGGCGCCTCAGCACCGACCCCCGACTTCACCAGATAATGGGCGAGCTGATTGGCCCGCTCGTTCAACCGCGCGTAGGTCAGCGTGCGCTCCGCGCTTCGCACGGCCACCCGCTGCGGATCCAGCCGCGCCTGCTCCTCGAAGCGCCGGTGCACGGCGGTTACGGCGGGGGCGGGCGCGACGGCGGCCGGATCGGGCGCGGACCGGTCCACGGACGTCAGCGAGCGGACAGATGTGTCCGGCCGTGCGACCACTGCCGCCAGCAACGCCAGGTACTGTTCCGCCAGGACCCCGATGTCGCCCGCGTCGCAGGTCGCGGAGTCGTACCACACGGTCAGCAGGGGGAATCCGGCCTCCTCGCGGCCCGACAGCCGTACCTGGAACCGTTCGACGACGGCTTCGGCCTCGTCCGGCCGCAACGTGCCGTCGCCGGGCGGCTCGGCCGTCTCCCAGTCGAAGCCCGCCGTGTACCAGGCGCGGTCCCGCGGCCCGGCCAGACGCGGCTCGATCTGCTCCCAGCCGAAGTACTCCTGCACCTCGCCCATCTCGCGCAGCTCGGCCTGCACCTGCCGGGCGAAGGCGGCGAAGGAGGTGTCCGGCTCCGGCCGTGCCGTGGACGGCAGGTACTTCGCGAACACGCCGAGGGCCTCACGCAACTCCTCCGCCTGGCGGTTGGCGTACCGCACGCCCACGGCCAGCCCGGTCGGCGCGGTCGTCCGCTGGAGCAGCACGTGCCAGCCCGCGAGGAGAACGGACGGCAGGTCCACGCCGAGCCGCCGGGCCGCCTCCTTCAGACCGGGCAGGAGATCCGCCGGCGGATCCAGGCGCAGCGCCTGCGGCCGGAACTCCCCCTGCTCCCCGGCCGTCACCGTGAAGGGAAGCTCCGGGCCGACGAGCGCGGCGGGATTGCGGCTCACCCAGTACTCCCGCTCCAGCACGAACTCCTCGGCGGACAGCAGATCGCTCTGCCACTGCGCGAAGTCGGCGTACTGCAGCGGATCGCCGTCCGGCTTGCCCCCCTCCACCAGCGCGGCGTACGACCGGTCGAGCTCCCGCACCAGGTTCCGCAACGAGGCCTCGTCCGCGCACAGCGCCGGCATGCTCAGCAGAAGGCGGGCCTGCGCGGGCTTGCCGACGGGACGGATTAGCGCGGCGTGCAGCAGTGGACCGCTCTCCAGGTCGAAGGAGCGTGAGCGTGCCTCCTGCCGCAGGGCCTCGTACCGCCGCTGCCGCTCCTCGGCGGTGAACGGGCCGAGGTCGTGCACGTCGAAGGCGAAGGCCTGCTCGTCGTCGACGATGACCTGGAGTGGTACGTCCACACCCGGCACACGGCGGAAGACGGTGCGCAGGATCTCGTTGCGGGCCACCACACGCGCCAGCGCCTCGCGCAGCAGCCCGGTGTCGGTCGTGTCCGGCAGGGGCACGGCGCACCAGGCCGTGTAGGCGGGCGCGGACCCGTCCGTCAGCAGGTTCCACAGGTGCCGCTGCTGCGACGACAGCCGGTATCCCTCGATGGCGGTCATGCGCGCTCTCCTTGCTCGGACTCGGCTCGGACCGGCTCGCGAACGGCTTCGCGCCGGGTGTTCTTCAGGCGGTTCAGGCTCGCCAGGCTGACCGTCTTGCGCCGCTCCCGGCGCGTGCGGTCGTCGGCCTCCTCCCCACGGCGGGCGAGCTCGCTCAGGCGCAGGTCGGGCTCGGCGACCACGGTCTCCAGCACGCGGCCGAACCGGCGGGCCAGCCGGGCGATGGACGCCTGCTCGAACAGGTCTGTCTTGTACTCGAAGACGGCACGCACATCTCCCGGCAGCCGCTGCACGTCCAGCCGCAGGTCGTAGCGGGCGAGCCGCTCGGCGCCGCCGACCGGCTCCAGGCGCAGTCCGGAGAATGCCTCGGCGATCGGCGGCAGGTCCTGCACCACGAACCACGTCTGGAACACCGGCAGATGGCTGTCGCTGCGCTCCGGCGCGAGCTCCTGCACTACCCGCTCGAAGGGAACCGCCTGATGCGCGTAGGCGCCCAGGCACACCTCGCGCGCCCGGCCGAGCAGCTCCCGGAAGGTCGGATCGCCCGCCAGGTCCAGACGCAGCACCAGGGTGTCGGCGAAGAAGCCGATCACGTCCTCCAGCTCCGCATGGGTCCGGTTGGCGACGGGCGTGCCCATCACCACCTCGCTCAGCTCCCGCGTCTGCCCAAGCGCCACCGCGAACACCGCGAACAGCGTCATGAACCGGGTCGTACCGGCCTGCCGGCTCAACTCGTCGAGGCGGCTGTCCACCTCGGCGGTGAGCGAGGCGGTCTCGGTGGCGGCGGTGAAGCTCTGCGCCTGCGAACGCGGACGGTCGGTGGGCAGCGACGTCGCCGGCACTCCGGCCAACTGGTGCTTCCAGTACTCCAGTTCTCGGACCAGCCGCTCACCGTGCAACCATGACCGCTGCCAGGACGCGTAATCCCCGAACTGCACCTTTGGAGAAGGCAGTTGGGCCGCCTCACCACTCTCGGCGGCACGGTAGCGGACGCCCAGCTCGGTCAGGAGCACGTCCAGAGACTGCCCGTCGGCGATCAGATGGTGCAGGGCGACGGCCAGCACGTGCTCCGCCGGCCCGAGCCGCAGGAGCGCCATCCGGTACAAAGGGCCCGCCGTCAGCTCGAACGGCGTCTCGGTGACGTCGTGCACCAGGCGCCCCGCGAGTTCCTCCCGGGCAGCTCCGGCAACGCCGGACAGGTCGACGACGGGCAGCTGGGCCGCCGCGGGCGCGTCCACCACCTGGCGCGGCCCGTCCGGCGCACTGTCGTCCACATGCGTCCGCAGCGCCTCGTGCCGGTCCACCACCCCCCGCCACGCCGCACGCAGCGCGGCCGCGTCCAACTCGCCGTGCAGGCGCACGGCACCGCTGATGTGGTACAGGGACGTACCCGGTTCCCACTGCTCCAGGAACCACAGCCGCTGCTGGGCGAAGGAGAGCGGCAGCGGCTCGGTGCGGTCCACCGCGACCAGCGGGGGCACACGGTCCCCGGGCGGCCCGGCATCGTCCTGCTGCCGCTCTTCGATTCCGGTGGCGAGCCGGGCCAGATCCGCCGCCTCGAAGATCAGCCGCAGCGGTATCTCCAGCCCGAGTGCGGTGCGCAGCCGGCTCTGCAACTGGGTGGCGAGCAGGGAGTGGCCGCCAAGGGTGAAGAAGTTGTCGTCGCGCCCCACGCGCTCGACACCGAGGACCTGCTCCCACAACCCGGCCAGCAGCTCCTCCAGACCCGGCCGGGGTGGTCGGTGGTGGGTGTGGTGGTGGGTGTGGTGGGGTTGGGGGGTGGGGAGGGCTTTGTGGTCGGTTTTGCCGTTGGGGGTGAGGGGGATGTGGTCGAGGTGGATGTAGGTGGTGGGGATCATGTAGGGGGGGAGGTGGTGGGTGAGGTGGGTGCGTAGGTCGTGGGGGGTTGGGGTGGGGGTGTGGTGGGGGGTGGTGTAGTAGGCGGTGAGGTGTTTGTGGCCGGGGCGGTCTTCGCGGAGTTGGATGACGGCGTTGGTGATGTGGGGGTGGGTGCGGAGGGTGGTTTCGATTTCGGTGGGTTCGATGCGGTGGCCGCGGAGTTTGATTTGGTGGTCGGTGCGGCCGTGGTAGGTGATGGTGCCGTTGGGGTTGGTGGTGGCGAGGTCGCCGGTTTTGTATAGGCGGGCGCCGGGGGTGGTGCTGTAGGGGTCGGGGAGGAAGTGTTGGGCGGTGTGGGCGGGGCGGCCGGGGTAGCCGTGGGCGAGGCCGTCGCCGCCGAGGTGGAGTTCGCCGGTGATGCCGGGGGGTACGGGGTTGCCGGCGGGGTCGAGGATGTGGGCGGTGGTGTTGGCGATGGGGTGGCCGATGGGGACGGTGGTGGTGTGGTGGGGGAGGGTGGTGAGGGGGTGGGCGAGGGCGAAGGTGGTGCTTTCGGTGGGGCCGTAGACGTGGAGGATGGTGGTGGGTGGTTGGTGGGTGAGGAGGGTGCGGATGTGGTCGGGGTCGGCGGTTTCGCCGCCGAAGAGGAGGGTGTGGAGGGGGGCGAGGGCGGTGGGGTCGGTGGTGGTGATCTGGTTGAGGAGGGCGGTGGTGAGGAAGGCGGTGGTGATGGCGTGTTGGTGGAGGAGGTGGGTGTAGGTGGTGGGGTTGAGGAGTTGTTGGTGGGTGATGATGGTGAGGGTGGCGCCGTTGAGGAGGGCGCCCCATAGTTCGAAGGTGGCGGCGTCGAAGGCGGTGTTGGAGGCGAAGGCGATGCGGTCGGTGGGGGTGAGGGTGAGGTAGTCGGTGTTGCGGACGAGGCGGGTGATGGCTTGGTGGGGGAT
>CAYNNX010000152.1:0-7330 GCA_964398515.1 uncultured Streptantibioticus sp.
CCGAGGGCAAGCACGTCGTCGTCATCGGCGGCGGCGACACCGGCGCGGGCGGCGTCGGCACCGCCCACCGCCAGGGCGCCCTGTCGGTGACCCAGCTGGAGATCATGCCGCGCCCCGCGGACGAGCGCCCGGCCCACCAGCCGTGGCCCACGTTCCCGATGACGTACAAGGTCACCTCCGCCCACGAGGAGACCATTGCGCTCAATCGCCTTCGTGCCGGCGGCGACCCCGAAAAGGGACCCTCCTCGCCGACGGCGGGCGAGGAGGGACGGGTCTACGCCGTCAACACCGTCGAGTTCGAGGGCGACGAGGACGGGAACGTGCAGTTCCTGCACCTGGTCGAGGTCGAGTTCAAGGACGGCAGGTTCGAGCCGAAGCCCGGCACCGAGCGGAGGATCCCGGCCCAGCTGGTCACCCTGGCGATGGGCTTCACCGGCACCGACGTCAAGAACGGCCTGGTCGAGCAGCTCGGCCTGGAGCTGGACGCGCGCGGCAACATCGCCCGTGACGCGCAGTTCGCCACCAACGTCGACGGCGTCTTCGCCGCCGGTGACGCCGGACGCGGCCAGTCGTTGATCGTCTGGGCCATCGCCGAAGGCCGCTCGGCCGCCCGCGCGGTCGACCGCTACCTCACCGGCACCTCCACCCTGCCCGCCCCGATCCGTCCGACGGACCGCGCACTCGCGGTCTGACGGACCTGACAAGCGGCCGTACAAGGGCGTACGGAACCGAAGCGGCGCTCGCTCCTCCCCGACCGGAGCGGGCGCCGCGTCACTCCGTTCACCCCCTGGACGGGCGAACCGGACCTTTCGGTGCCATCGTGGCCCCATGACGGCTCTCGCTCACGACACCGCTCCCGTGCCCGAGGACGACGACACCCGGGACTTCGACGACGCCGACCGCGGTTTCCTCGGCGCCCTCATACCCGGGCGGGTCACGGACGCGGACGGGCGGACCGTCTGGGACGCCGACGCCTACGCGTTCCTCTCCGGCGAGTGCCCCGCCACCGCCCACCCCGGCCTGTGGCGGCAGAGCCAACTCGTCGCCCGGCAGGGCCTGTACGAGGTCACCGACGGCATCTACCAGGTACGCGGCCTGGACCTGTGCAACATGACCCTCGTCGAGGGGGACCGCGGGGTCATCGTCGTCGACCCGCTGCTGTGCGCCGAGACCGCGGCCGCCGCCCTGCGGCTCTACCGCGACCACCGCGGCGACCGCCCGGTCACCGGACTGATCCACACCCACAGCCACGCCGACCACTTCGGCGGCGGCCGCGGCGTCCTCCCGCACGGCCACGAACCGGTACCCGTCCTCGCCCCGGCCGGCTTCCTGGAGCACGCGGTCGGCGAGACCCTCTACGCCGGAGGCGCCATGGCCCGCCGCGCGGTCTACACCTACGGCACCGCGCTCCCCGAGGGCCCCGGCGGACGGATCGGCTGCGGACTGGGCACGACGACCTCCACCGGCACGATAACCGTGGTCCCGCCCACGGTGGACATCACCCGCACCGGGCAGGAGGAGACCGTCGACGGGGTCCGCCTGGTCTTCCAGCTCACCCCCGGCACCGAGGCGCCCGCCGAGATGAACGTCCTCTTCCCCGACCGCCGCGCCCTGTGCATGGCCGAGACCGCCACCCACACCATGCACAACGTCCTCCCCCTGCGCGGCGCCCCGGTCCGCGACGCCCGGGCCTGGGCCCGCTGCCTCGGCGAGACCCTCGCCCTGTACGGCCGCGCCGTCGACGTCCTGCTCGCCTCCCACCACTGGCCGACCTGGGGCACGGAACGCGTCGACGCCTTCCTGCGTTCCCAACGGGACCTCTACGCCTACCTGCACGACCAGACCCTGCGGCTGCTCAACAAGGGGCTCACCGGCGCCGAGATCGCCGAAGGGCTGCGCCTGCCACCGGCGTTGGAACGGCAGTGGGCGGTCCGCGGCTACTACGGTTCGCTCAGCCACAACGTCAAAGCCGTCTACCAGCGCTACCTGGGCTGGTTCGACGGCAACCCCGCGCACCTGTGGGAACACCCGCCCGCGGAACTCGCGGCGCGGTACGTCGAGGCGCTGGGCGGGGTGGACGCCACCGTCGCCAAGGGCGCCGCCTACGCCGCGTCAGGCGACCTGCGCTTCGCCGCCACCCTGCTCAACCACGCGGTCTTCGCCGCCCCCGACCATCAGGAGGCGCGCAGCCGACTGGCCGACGTCTACGAGCAGTTGGGCCACGGCTGCGAGAACGGCACCTGGCGCAACCACTACCTCACCGGCGCGATGGAACTGCGCGGCGAACCGGTCCGGGCGGCCGCCGACCCCGCCAACCGGCAACTGCTGCCCGCGCTCACCGTCGACCAGATCATCGACTCCCTCGCCATCCGCGTCGACGGCCCCCGCGCCTGGGACGCCACCCTCACCATGGACTGGCACCTCAGCGACGAACAACGCGTGTGGCGCCTGACCCTCTCCAACGGCGCCCTCACCCACCGCAGCGCCCCCGCCGGCCGCCACACCCCGCACCTGCCCGCCGACCTCACCCTCACCCTCACCAAACCCCAACTCCTCGACGTGCTCGACGGATCCGGCCTCGACGGCATCGCCGCCGACGGCGACGTGAAGGTGCTGGACCGGCTGCTCTCCCTGCTGGACGCCCCGGAGCCGTGCTTCCCCGTCGTCACCCCGTAGCCTGGCCTCCACACCGACTACGGGAGGGGAGCGCAGTGGTCGACCACCGCACCGTCGAGGTCAACGGAATCCGGCTGCACGTCGCGGAGGAGGGGGACGGGCCGCTGGTCGTGCTGCTGCACGGCTTCCCCGAGTGCTGGTACTCCTGGCGGCACCAGTTCGCCCCGCTGGCCGCCGCCGGATACCGCGTCGTCGCCCCGGACCAGCGCGGCTACGCCCGCAGCGACCGCCCGCAGGACGTGGCGGCGTACACCATGCTCCACCTGGTCGGTGACGTCATCGGCCTGATCCACGCGCTCGGCGAGGAGCGGGCCGTCGTCGTCGGCCACGACTGGGGTGCCCCGGTGGCGTGGACCACCGCGCAGATGCGGCCCGACGTGGTGCGCGCGGTGGCGGGCCTGAGCGTCGCGCCCACCGTACGCGGCAACGTGCCGCCGCTGCGGGCGATGCGGGAGCGCTTCGGCGGCCGGTTCTACTGGAACTACTTCGAGACCCCGGGCGTCGCCGACGCCGAGTTCGCCGCGGACCCCCGCGCCAACTTCAGCCGCTTCCTCTACGGCGCCTCCGGCGACAACCCGCACAACAATCCGCCCGCCCAGCCCCTCGTCGACCCCGACGGCGGCTTCCTCGACCGCATCAAGGAGCCGGAGCGGCTTCCCGCCTGGCTGACCGAGGCCGACCTCGACGCGTTCACCGCCGAGTACGCCGAGGCGGGCTTCACCGGCGGGCTCAACTGGTACCGCAACATGGACCGCAACTGGGAGCTGACCGCGCCCTGGGCCCGCGCCGCCATCACCGTGCCCGCCCTCTACATCACCGGCGACCGCGACCTCGTCTACCACTTCCCCGGCATGTCCGAGCTCGTCCCCGCCCTCACCACCCTCCACCCCCAGCTGCGCGAGCCCGTGATCCTGCCCGGCTGCGGCCACTGGACCCAGCAGGAACGCCCCGCCGAGGTCAACGCCGCGCTGCTGGAGTTCCTGGACTCGCTGGAGGGGTGACTCAGGCGCCTCGGGCCCGGGGCCGGGGCGGGGACTACGGGGACTAGGTGTCGCACTCCAGTTCCGAGCGGCACAATCCGCACCGCGCCACCATCCTCCCCCGCACCGGCACCCGGATCCGCTGGCAGCACACCGGGCACGGGAAGGAGACCCGCAGCGGCGCGCCGCCTTCGAAGGCGTAGCCGCCGGGGCGGCGCACCGGGGGGAGGGCGTCGTCCGTGTACTCCTGGAGCCGGGCCCAGCGGCGGTCCGCGGCGTAGCGGCGGCGGCTCGCCCAGCCCGCGCCCAGCAGCGGTGGCCGCCGCAGGTCCGAACGCGCCTCCGCCAGCCCCGCCCGGTAGGCGTCACGCGCCTCGGGGCTGGAGAACCACGGCTCGACGTCGTCGTTGAAGGCCATCGCCCGCTTGGCCAGCACGTAGCCGAACTCCTCCGGCGTGAGATAGCCCAGCTTGAACGCCTGGCGCACCAGCCGGTCACCGCGGACGTTGCTCTCCTCCCGGTACGCGTCCAGCAGCAGCCAGCCCGCGCCGAGGTAGGCCGCCGTGGTGTCGGTGAGGATCTCGTTGTCCCGGGTGCCGGGGAAGCTCAGCCCCAGCCGGTGCAGGTAGACGTGGGTCACCTCGTGCGCGAGCGCGGCGCCGATGTCGCGCCGGTCGTCCTTGAAGCGGGAGTTGAGCTCCACGAAGTACTCGGGGCCCGCCTCCAGCTCCACGTTGCCGGCGTGCACCATGTCGCGGAACGCGACGATCATCCGGGCCTCCGGCAGCCGCAGGTGGCGCACGATCGTGCGGGCCACCCGCTGGGTGCCGATGTAGATGTCGGTGTCCGGCTCGAACCGCACCTCCTCCGGGCGCACGCTCACCGCGAACGTGCCGATCGTGTCGGGGGAGAGCCGCTTGTACAGCGCGGCGAGCGAGGCCCGGACGGTCTCCAGGTGCGGGAAGCCGTGGACGATCGGGCCCGATGCGGAGCCGGACGCCGGGCCCGGTCCGGACCGCCCCGCAGGGCCGACGTGACGGGTCACGGGCACCTCCCCACACGCCGCGGACATCGCCTCTGGTCGCCCCTACGAGCGTACGTGGCCGTGGGCCGCCTGTCGTTCGCCCGCCGCTGATACGGGTTCGCCGTGGGCACAACGCGACACTCCGCGGCGCGGGCCGCGCTTAGCGTCGGATCATGGAAATCGTCACCATCAACCCCGACACGTGGCTGCTCCGCTTCGCCGTGGGGCAGGCCTACCTGCTGCGCAGCGGCGACGGGTTCGCCCTGATCGACACCGGCGCGGCCGGAATGGAGCAGAGAGTGCTCGACGCCCTGAGGTCTGTCGGCGGCACCCCCGGATCACTGCGCGAGATCGTCCTGACCCACTGCCACAACGACCACGCGGGCTCCGCCGCCGCGCTCGCCGAGGCGACGGGGGCCGCCGTGCTCGCGGGCGCCGACGACGCACCCGCCATCCGCGGCACGGCACCGCAGCCGCCGCCCGTACTGGAGGACTGGGAGCGCCCGCTGTACGACTCCGTCACCTCCGGTCTGCCGCCGGCTCCCCCCTGCCGCGTGGACCGCGAGCTCGCGGACGGCGACGTCCTCGACTGGGGCACCGAGGCCCGGATCGTGCACGTCCCCGGCCACACCGCGGGCAGCGTCGCCGTGCACCTGCCAGAGCGGCGGCAGCTGTTCACCGGCGACACGGTGGCCTTCGCGCAGGGCCGGGTGATGCTCGGGGTGTTCAACCAGGACCGGGCCCAGGCCGCGCGCTCCTTGCGCAAGCTCGCCGCCCTCGACGTGGACGCCGCGTTCTTCGGCCACGGCGACCCGGTGCTCGACGCCGCCGGCGAAGCGCTGCGGGCGGTCGCCCTGCCGGAGTGATCCCGGACGCTCCGTCGGCGACTCGCCCTTCGAAGCAGGGCGGTTTAACCTGAGCCGCCGTCACCGCCGGGCCGCCACCCCGGTCCGCGCCCGCCACGCCATCCGTCCGCGGCCCGGAGTGGCGTCCCGGTGCGCCCGCGCCGCCCTGCGAGAATCGGGCGCCATGCGTGCGGCCTACATCGAACGACTCGGCCCGCCGGAGGCCATCCGCTTCGGCGAGCTCCCCGCCCCGCGCCCCGGGCCGACGGACGTGCTGGTCGACGTCGACGCCACCACCGTCAACCCCGTCGACACGTTCATCCGCTCAGGACGCTTCCGCACCCCCACCCCGTTCCCGTTCGTCATCGGCCGAGACCTGGTCGGCACGGTCGCCGCGGCCGGACCCGGCGCCCCCGGGTTCCGCGCCGGCGACCCGGTGTGGTGCAACAGCCTCGGCCACGGCGGACGGCAGGGCGCCGCCGCCGAACAGGCCGTCGTGGACGCCGACCGCCTCTACCGCCTGCCGCCCGGCGTGGACCCGTACCAGGCGGTCGCCGTCGTGCATCCGGCCGCGACCGCACACCTGGCCCTGTTCACCCACGGCAGGCTGCGGCCGGGACAGACCGTGCTGGTCGCCGGGGCCGCCGGGAACGTCGGCCGCGCCCTGGTCGAGCTCGCCGCCGAAGCCGGGGCCCGCGTCCTGGCGACCGCCGCCGCCCGCGACGCCGGGGCGTGCCGGTCGCTGGGCGCCGCCGAGACCTTCGACTACCGGGACCCCGGCCTGCCCGGGCGCCTCCTCGCCGCCGCCCCCGATGGGGTCGACCTCCACCTCGACACCTCCGGCACCAACGACCTGGCCGCCGCCGTGGCCCTGCTCGCACCCCGCGGCCGGATCGTGGTGTTGGCCGGCGGCGGCACCCGGCCCGAACTCCCCACGGGTGAGCTGTACCGGAAGGGCGGCAGCGTCGTCGGGTTCGCCATCTCCCACGCCACGGCCGGCGAACTCGGCGAGGCCGCCCGCACCGTGGGCCGCCTGCTCGCCGCCGGACGGCTGCGCCCCCGCGCCCTTGAGACGGCCCCCTTGTCGCACGCCGCCGAAGCCCACGACCGTATGGAACGCGGCGCGCTGCGCGGCCGCCGCCTGGTGCTGCGTACGCGTTCGTGACGACCGGTCACCGGCCGTGTCACACCTCGCGGTCCTCGACCGTCGTACGTGTGACCAGGCCGTACGGCGGCCCGGTGAGGGTGAGAAAGGCGGAAAGCGATGGCAACACCGACCACACAAGGCACACAGACCACACCGGCCACGCCGGCCCGGGGGCGCGGATTCGTCCCGGCCGTCACCGCGGTCGCCGGAACGGGCATGGCGGCCGCAGGCCTGTGGCAACTCGCCCGGCCGCGCTCCTTCGCCGGCTTCGCGGGCTTCCCCGCCGGCGGTGAGGTCCACTTCGTACACGACAGCGGCGCCTTCTCGCTCGGCCTCGGCGTCACCCTGCTGCTCGCCTGCGTCTGGCAGGACGCCCTCGCCACCGCGCTGACCGGCTTCCTCGTCGCCAACACCGTGCACACCGCCTGCCACCTCGCCGACCGCGACCTCGGCGGCCGGGGGTGGCAGATCTGGCTGTTGGGCGCGGGCTCCGCCGCTCTGGCCGCCGCCCTGGCCCTGCGGGTACGGCAACTCGGCGGCGTCCTCGGCAGGGTCACCCCGACCGCCACCGGCCGGCTCGCCCCCTTCGTACGGCAGAAGACCGTCGTGCTCACCACCTACCGCAACGAGGACTACATCTTTCCCTCGCTGCAGGCGG
>CAYNNX010000152.1:7340-10374 GCA_964398515.1 uncultured Streptantibioticus sp.
TACCGCAAGGACGGCCGCCCCGGCGCCTCACCCGTGAGCATCGCGGTCGACGGCGACCACGCCTACATCCGCAGCTTCGAAAGCGCGCTCAAGACCCGGCGGCTGCGCCGCGACCCCACCGCCCGCATCGCCCCCGGCACCGGCCGCGGCCGCCCGACCGGGCCCGCGACCGGCGCCCGCGTACGGCTGCTCGACGGCCCCGAGGCACGGCACGCGGCACGCCTGCTGGCCGCCAAGTACCCGCTCCTGCACGGCGTGGCCGTACCGCTCGCGCACCGGGCGCTGCGCCGCAGGCTCGGCCGCACGGTGTACTTCCAGGTCGAGCCGGTCGACGAGTAGCGCCGGGCGGTCGCCCGCCAGGCGGCGCCACGAACGGGTGGGCGCGCGACGCCGGCGTCACGCGTGCGGTGGACAGCCGTACCCCTTTCGGGTCGGTCTCCTTGTGCTCTCCGAGTGAACATCGCCCCCGGCCGGGAGACTCAGCACCGAAGACCCGTAACCGACCACCCGAAGGAAACGTTCCATGCCGACGCCGGACGACGCCAAGGGCGGCGACACCCCCGCACTCGCCGGGGGCGCCACCGGCCCCGGAAACCTGCGGCCGCTGCTCGAGACCGTCCTCGACGCGCTCGCCGCCGGCGCCGCCGCCCGCAGCGGACCCATGCCCGCCGGCGGCCCCGGCCCGGTCGCCGTACGGGTACGAGCAGCCGCCACCCCCGCGCTGCCCGCCATCGGCACCGGCGCCGACGAAGCGCTCACCACGCTCGTACGAGCCGTCACCGAAGGCGCGGCAGACCCGGCCGAACCCCTGTGCGCCGCCCACCTGCACTGCCCGCCGCTGGCTCTCGCGGTCGCCGCCGACCTCGCCGCCTCCGCGCTCAACCCCTCCTTGGACTCCTGGGACCAGGCCCCCTCCGCCTCAGCCCTGGAAGCCGAGACCGCGGCCGCCCTCGGCGCCCTCGTCTACCCCGATCTGCCCGCCCCCGACGCCCTGGTGACCAGCGGCGGCACCGAGTCCAACCAACTCGCCCTGCTCCTCGCCCGCGAACGCGCCCGCGCCGCCGGCGGCCCCGGCGTCCAGGTCGTCTGCGGCGCCAACGCCCACCACAGCATCCACCGCGCCACCTGGCTCCTGGGCCTTCCCGAACCCGTCACCCTGCCCACCACCGACGGCACCCTCGACCCCGAACAACTCGACGCCGCCCTCGCCGGGCTGCACGGACCCATCCTGGTCACCGCCACCGCCGGCACCACCGACACCGGCGCCATCGACCCGCTCCCCGACATCGCCCGCATCACCACCCACCACGGCGCCGAACTCCACGTCGACGCGGCCTACGGCGGCCCCCTGCTCTTCAGCCACCACCGGCGCGGACTCCTCGACGGCCTCCAGTCCGCCGCGTCCGTCACCGTCGACCTGCACAAACTCGGCTGGCAACCCATCGCCGCCGGACTCCTCGCAGTCCCCGACGCCACCGCCCTGCGCCCCCTCGGCCACCACGCCGACTACCTCAACGCCGCCGACGACACCGAAGCCGGACTGCCCGACCTGCTCGGCCGCTCCCTGCGCACCACCCGCCGCCCCGACATCCTCAAGATCGCCGTCACCCTGCGCGCCCTCGGCCGCAACGGACTCGGCGCCCTCGTCGACAGCGTCTGCGACCAGGCCCAGCGCCTCGCCGACCGCGTCGAGGAGCACCCCGGGCTCACCCTGCACTCCCGCCCGGTCATCAGCACCGTCCTCTTCCGCCCCACCGACGCCACCGACGAGCAGGTCGCCGCCGTCCGCCGGGCCCTGATGACCTCCGGCCGGGCCGTCCTCGGCCGGGCCCGCGCCTCCGACCGCCTCTGGCTCAAGGCCACCCTCCTCAACCCCGCCACCCCCGCCGAACGACTCACCCCTCTGCTCGACCTCGTCACCGCCGCCATCGAGGAAGGAACCGACCTGCGATGAGCCCTGGCAGTGCCATCTCCGCCTACAGCGCCGACCATTCCGGCCACCACGCCCCGACCGAGACCCGCACCCACAGCCTTGCCGACCAGCCCGCCGACCAGCCCGCCAACCCCCCCGCCCTGGCGGACCGTCCGCTCGACCTGCTCGGCATCGGCATCGGCCCGTTCAACCTCTCGCTGGCCGCACTCGCCGACGGAATCCGCGGGCTGCGCACCGCCTTCTTCGACCAGCGGCCGGCGTTCCACTGGCACCCGGGACTGCTCATCGAAGGCACCACCCTCCAAGTCCCCTTCCTTGCCGACCTCGTCACCCTCGTCGACCCCGCCAGCCGCTGGTCCTTCCTCTCCTACCTCAAGGCACGCGAACGCCTCTTCCCCTTCTACTTCGCCGAACGCTTCCACATCCCCCGCACCGAATACGACGCCTACTGCCGCTGGGTGGCCGAGTCACTTCCCTCGTGCCACTTCCGCCACCAGATCGACGCCGTGCGGTGGAACCCCGAACGCACGCTGTTCGAAGTCGACTTCACCCAGCTCGACGCCCAGGGCCAAGCCGAAGCCCTCGGCCGCGCGCACGCCCGCAACCTCGCCATCGGCATCGGCACCGCCCCGAACATCCCCCAGCAACTGCGCCCTCTCACCGACGCCCCCAACGTCCCCGTCCTGCACTCCGCCGACTACCTCGCCCACCGCGACCGCCTGCTCGCCGCCGCCCACGTCACCGTCGTCGGCTCCGGCCAGTCGGGCGCCGAAGTCTTCCTCGACCTCCTGCGCCGCCGCCCCGCCGGCCGGGAAGGGCTCGCCTGGATCGCCCGCACCGAGGCCTTCGCCCCCATGGAGTACAGCAAACTCGGCCTCGAACACTTCACCCCCGACTACACCCGCTACTTCCGCAACCTCTCCGAACCCGTACGCGACGACCTCCTGCCACGCCAGTGGCAGCTCTACAAAGGCATCGACCACGACACCATCGACGCCATCCACGAAGAGTTGTACCAGCGCACACTGACAACGGCCGCCGGACCGCCCCGCTGGCCCGACGTCACGCTCACCCCGGGCGTCACCGTCCGCACCGCCGGAC
>CAYNNX010000152.1:10384-16448 GCA_964398515.1 uncultured Streptantibioticus sp.
CCACCTCGAACACACCAGCCAGGGCACCCAGTCCAGGCTCACCACCGACGCGGTCGTCCTCGCCACCGGCTACCGCGAACGCCCCCTCGACCACCTGCTCGCCCCGCTCGACCCCTACCTGCGCCGCGACGCCTCCGGCCGTCCGCGGGTCGACGAACACCACCGGCTCATCCTCGACCCGGGGATCCGCGGCGCCATCCACGTCCAGAACGCCGAACGCCACACCCACGGCGTCGGCGCCCCCGACCTCGGCCTGGGCGCCTGGCGCTCGGCGGTGATCCTCAACTCCCTCCTCGGCACCGAGGCCTACCCCCTGCCCCGGCGCACCGCCTTCACCACCTTCGGCCTCGACGGCTCCGACGAACGCCGTCGCCCGGTGCGGCCACGACCGGGCGACGGCGGCTACGTCACAGCACCGGTACTCCGTCGCGGGTGAGACGCCAGTCCACGGACGCGAACGCGGACGGATCGATCGTCTTGTCGGCCTTCACCCACGCGATGATCGTGTTGCGGATCTCGTCCGAGTTCGACCACACCGACTTCGCCTCCGCCACATGCGGGAAGTTGCCGCCTCCGTTGGCCCGGTAGTTGTTGACCGCCAGCACGAACGACGCCGCCGGGTCGACCGGCTTGCCCTGGAAGCTCAGACCGGTGATCCGCGAACCGGCCGGCTTGGCGATGTCGACGTCGTACTGCAGGCCGCCGATCACGTCGTAGTTGTAGTCCGGGGTCCCGTCCGCGTTGGTGATCTTCGTCAGATCGACCGGCGCCCCCGACGGGGTCTGCACGTAGTACCGCGCCGACCACTCCAGATAGTCCTTGAGCTGCGCGCCCGTCAACACGCGTGCGTCCAGCGTGTTCTCGTACACGTACAGCCCGGCCACATCCCGCAGCGAGACGTCACCCGCCGGGATCGAGGCGGTACGGGAGAAGCACGCCGCCTGCGACAGCACCGGCAGGTTGGCGTAAGCGGTGCCCACCAGCGCCGCCTTGACCGTCCGGGCCTGCACGAAGTTGATGAAGTCGATGATCGGCGTGTCCCGGTAGGGTGCCTGGGCCGCCGACATCGCCTCCTTGCACGTGCCGATCACCTGGTTGACGTAGGCCACGACCGTCTCGTGCTCCTTCTTCACCAGCCTCGTGATGTGCGGGTCCTCCGCCGCCGTGTTGGCGTTGCGGACCTCCGCGGTCACCGACGCGACGTGCCAGCGGCCGTGCCGCAGCTCCAGGTCGAAGTCGAAGACGCTCAGCCGCATGCCCCACATCAGCGGCTCCGAGAGCACCACCGTGCGCCCCGTCTCGGCGTTGACGACGGTACGCGAGGCGACCTCCTTGTGGGTGTGGCCCACCAGGATCGCGTCGATCCCCGGCACCTGCTCGGCCACCAGCGACGAGGCGTTCTCCGGGTACGGCAACGCGTCCCCGTAGGACGTCGAACCGTCCAGCCCCGAATGGTCGGTGCAGAACACCACGTCACACCCGAGCGACCGCAGCTTCGGCACATAGATCCTGGCCTGCTCCACCAGGCCCGGGAACGTCATCTTGCCCTGCACGTTGCCCTTGTCCCAGATCGCGATACCCGGATTGGTCAGCCCCAGGATGCCGACCTTGACGTCCGGACCGCCGTGCACCTTGATCCGCTTGACGATGTAGGGCGGGAACGCGGGCTTGAGCGTCGTCGCGTCCAGCGCGTTCGCCGCCAGCAGCGGGAAGTCGCACTGCGCCTGGAAGGCCCGCAGCACCGGGATGCCGTAGTTGAACTCGTGGTTGCCCAACGCGGCCGCGTCGTACCGCATATGGTTCATCGCCAGCGCCATCGGGTGCTTCGGCGCCCGCCGGCCGCCCCCACCGGTGATCGGATCCACCCGAGCGTAGTAGTACGACAGCTGGGTGCCCTGGATGATGTCACCCGCGTCGACCAGCAGCGTGCGATGACGGCCCTTCTCCTTGCGGGCCTCCTCCACCAGCGTGGCGATCTTGGCGAGACCGACGTCGTTCTGGGCCTTGTCGTCGTACTCCGCGTTGGTGAAGTAGTCCCAGTTGAAGACGTGCCCGTGGACATCCGTCGTACCCAGGACGCGCAGTGAGGTCCGCTTGGGCTCATCGCACCGGTCGTCGGCCGCCGCGGGCGTCGCGGCCGCACCGGCCGCCGCACCGACGAGCGCCACCCCCGCCCCGGTCGCCGCCGAGCGGTTCAGAAAAGTCCTGCGGTCGATCGACATGCCCTGCTCCCCACCTGCGCACCGCGCTTCGATGATGCGTACCGGTCCAGTAACGCGCGTAGATTCTGGCCTAGTTGGGCGTGTACGCGACACCCCCCGCAGGTTTCGATCGGGTAATGCGACGGTGACCGCGAATCCCCCCCGACCGGCGGTGCCACAGTGAACCCATGACGACGCCACACCCCGCCCCCTACGGCACACCCGACGTCCCGCGCATCTCCGTACGCGGCGAAGCCACCCTCGAAGCCGAACCCGAACTAGCCCGCATCGGCATCACCGTCACCGCCCGCGGCACCGGCCGGGCCACCGTCCTCGACGACCTCACCCGCCGCAACACCGCCGCCCTCACCCTGATCAAGGAATACGGCGACGCCGTCGAGAAACTCGAGACCGGCACCCTCGTCATCACCCCCGAAATCGCAAAAGGCCGCGGCGAACGCGTCCGCACCCACCACGGCAGGGTCCACCTCACCGCGACCCTCGGCGACTTCACCGCACTCGGCGAACTCACCACCCGCCTCGCCGACTTCGAACTCACCGGCGTCGGCGGCCCCTGGTGGTCCCTGCGCCCCGACTCACCCGCTCATCGCACCGCCCGCATCGAGGCCGTGCACGACGCGGTCCGACGCGCCCGCGAATACGCCCACGCGCTCGGCGGCACCCTCGTGGCCATGCTGGAACTCGCGGACGAGGGCGCGCAGCCGGCCACCGCCTACCGCCACCGGGCCTACGGCTCCGTCGCCATCGCCGCCCCACCCCCCGGGGGCCAGGCGCCCGCCCTCGACCTCGAACCCGAGCGCCAGACCGTCCACGCCCAGGTCATCGCCCACTTCACGATGACCCCGCCGAACCTCACCGTTGGTTTCGACGTCAACAAGCCTTAACAGGAAGGACGTTCGCCCTTCGCCGTGATAGGGCTCGCTACCAACGGGTAAGCCGTAGGCTCGACAGTATGCGCCGAGCAAAGATCGTCTGCACCCTGGGCCCCGCCACGGACTCCTACGACCAGATCAAAGCCCTGGTCGAGGCGGGGATGGACGTGGCACGGTTCAATCTGAGCCACGGCACCTACGCCGAACACGAGGACCGCTACCGACGCGTGCGCAAGGCCTCCGACGAGACCGGCCGCAGCGTCGGCGTCCTCGTCGACCTTCAAGGCCCGAAGATCCGCCTGGGCAGCTTCGCCGAAGGCCCGGTACTCCTTGAACGCGGCGACGAGTTCACCATCACCACCGACAACGTCGAAGGCGACCGCCTGATGTGCGGCACCACGTACAAAGGCCTCGCCGCCGACGTCAGCCGCGGGGAGCGCATCCTCGTCGACGACGGCCGCGTCACCCTCGAAGTGACCGACGTCGAAGGAGCGCGGGTCCACACCATGGTGATCGAAGGCGGCATCATCTCCGATCACAAGGGCCTCAACCTCCCCGGCGTCGCCGTCAGCGTCCCCGCCCTCTCCGACAAGGACATCGAGGACCTGCGCTGGGCCCTGCGGCTCGGCGCCGACGTCATCGCGCTCTCCTTCGTCCGTACCGGCCGCGACGCCGAGGACGTCCGCCGCGTCATGACCGAGGAGCGGCGCAGCATCCCGGTGATCGCCAAGATCGAGAAGCCGCAGGCCGTCGAGCACCTCGACGAGATCGTCGACGCCGCCGACGGCATCATGGTCGCCCGCGGCGACCTCGGCGTCGAAATGCCCCTGGAAGCCGTGCCGATGGTGCAGAAGCGAGCGGTCAAGCTCGCCAAGCGCAACGCCAAACCGGCCATCGTCGCCACCCAGATGCTCGACTCCATGGTCGACGCCTCCCGGCCCACCCGGGCCGAAGCCTCCGACGTCGCCAACGCCGTCATGGACGGTGCCGACGCTGTGATGCTCTCCGGCGAGACCAGTGTCGGCAAATACCCGATCGAGACCGTCAAGACGATGGGCCGCATCGTCGCCGCCGCGGAGGAGGACATGCTCGCGGGCGGTCTGCCTCCGCTGACCGAACGCAGCAAGCCGCGCACCCAGGGCGGTGCCGTGGCCCGCGCCGCGGCCGAGATCGGCGACTTCCTCGGCGCCAAGTTCCTCGTCGCCTTCACCCAGAGCGGTGACACCGCCCGCCGCCTGTCCCGCTACCGCTCCCCGATCCCGGTCCTCGCCTTCACCCCGGAGCCGGCCACGCGCTCCCAGCTCAACCTCACCTGGGGCGTGGAGACCTTCCTGGGGCCCATGGTGCAGACCACGGACGAGATGGTGGAGCAGGTGGACGAGGAACTCCTGCGCATCGGCCGCTGCCGCCGCGGCGACATCGTCATCATCACCGCCGGCTCCCCGCCCGGGGTCCCCGGCACGACCAACATGGTCCGCGTGCACCGCATCGGAGAGGACGACTCGCCGAGGTGAGGGGCGGCGGGCGCCGCGGTGGGGGTCAGTACTTCGGGCCTATGTGCCGGTCCATGAGCGCGACGGAGGCTCGGCGGGCGACGGAGATGTTGTACGGGCTTGTGCCGCGCCGCGTCACGCTCCACTCGACACCGACCTTGCCGAGGGCGTCGGCGTACAGCTTGAGGATGTCCTGCGACTTGTTGGTGAAAAAGTACCGGGGATACTCATAGCGCTTGGTCTCACCGCCGACGGTGCGTGTCGTCCAATTGGTGATCCGGCAACCGTCGGAGTGCACGAGCCCGCGGATGAACTCCCAGGGATGCGCGTCCACGATCTGCTGCTGCCACGGTTCGAGTCGGATGCGGCGTTCGTGCTTCCTGCCGGGGCCGTGCTGGGGGAACATGCATCGAAGATGCGTGGAGTACACCTTCACGTTGCGGCACCCGGTCTTGCGGACGCGGCATGTCTTGTTGTCGGGGAAAACGGCCTTCATTGCGGCCTCGGCGGCATCCATCAGACCGGGCCAGCTCTCGGAACAGGTGATCATGAGGCTGGGCGCCCGATGTTGCGAGTACTGGATGATGTGTCCGTCGCCGAGGTAGAGGCCGAGAAGGTACGAGTACGCGACGTGATCGAGTGCCCGGTCGTCGCATCGCGGGCACTGAAGGCTGGGGCGCCCGGGAAGTGTCCCGTGTGCCGCGCGGTCGAGATGGAGCCAATAGCCGACGGTGCCTGGTGGGACGCCGAGTAATCGCCCCACCTCGGCGTTCTTCACGCCTGCATGTGACAAAGCGATGGCCTGCTGCCGGAGTGTCGACGCATGCTGCTGCATGTGCTCAGCGTGACACTCTGACTACAGAAGCACAGTGGTGCTGATTAGAAGCCACCCGAACGAGTGGTCGAGAGTGCCGGGTGCGGGATTCGAACCCGCACGCCCTGTCGGGCAATCGCTTTTGAGGCGATCATGTCTGCCATTCCATCAACCCGGCGGGATCAGGTGATCGAGAGTGTACCGGGTGAACACCTCCCGATACACCTAGGTAGGCTTCGTAGGGCACCCGCCCCGGAAACGAGGAGCACAGTGAGCGCCGCTGACGCCCCCCACGAGCCCGCCGCCACCGACGCCGACGGCGGGCAGTCGCACGTTCCTCCGTACACCACCCGCGTGGTGATCGCCGAGGACGAGGCCCTGATCCGGCTCGATCTCAAAGAGATGCTGGAGGAGGAGGGGTACCAGGTCGTCGGCGAGGCCGGGGACGGGCAGCGGGCGGTGGAGCTGGCCGAGGAGCACCGGCCGGATCTGGTGATCCTCGACGTGAAGATGCCCGTGCTCGACGGGATCTCGGCGGCCGAGCGGATCGCCAAGGAGCGCATTGCGCCGGTGCTGATGCTGACCGCGTTCTCGCAGCGCGAACTGGTCGACCGGGCGCGCGACGCGGGCGCGATGGCGTATCTGGTCAAGCCGTTCAGCAAG
>CAYNNX010000153.1:0-11790 GCA_964398515.1 uncultured Streptantibioticus sp.
CCGCATGAAGAGCTGGATGATCGTCCGCGACTGCCGGTTGAAGGGCGACGGCGTTCATCAGGAAGTGACTCTCAGCGCCGACTTCCCCCCAGAGCAGTCCGCATGCTGACGGCGCGCATCACCGATTCGCAGGGCTGGCGCACCGCTCCCCGCCCGGCACTGTTGAACCCAGGACGACCTGGGGAATGAGAGCAACCGATCTCAAAGATTCCCCTCACCGGTCGGGTTGCGCAGCATGGTGAGCGTGCGTACGCCATCTATGTCACAGGTATGTCTTAATGCCCCTTGCATTGCAACGGAGTTGACGGAGTTCTCTCTCCATAGTCAGAGAGACCGTTCAACAGCAGCAGAACCCATTCCAAAGGAGAAATGATGCGCGTTCGGAAGATCTCGGCGCTCACCCTTGCCGCGTTGGCTGCCGGCCTGTCGCTCACGGCATGCGGCAACGGCGGTACCGACAGCACCTCATCGGCCCCCACCAGTTTATCCTCCGCTGCCAGTTCGTCCGCCTCCACGAGTCCCGGACAGCCCGGTACCCGATCCGGTGGCAAGACCAGCCACAGCTCCTCCCACGGCAGGCCGTCGGGCACGCCCAAGAAGCCTGGCGTGAGCTGCACCAACCAAATCGACTACGCGGGAGACTCAAGGTCCAACGCAGAGATCAACACCATTGGCGAACAGACCGGTTACTGCCCGCCGGTTTCCACCTCTGCCGGGAGCGGCGTCGCCAACGCGGGTAACCACCGCACGATCGTCGGCACGCTGCAGTACCTTGCGCCCGGCAAGCTGATCGTCAAGCCCCAGGGCGGCGGCACGGACCAGGCGTTCTTGGTCTCCGACGCCACGCGGATCCTCGGCGCGGCCGCGATCTGCTCCGACACCGACGGCCGCGTGACCATAGGTGGCGACGGCTACGGCACCTCCAAGTGCACCGTGGACCAGCTGGAGAAGGCTGCGAAGACCAACAGCGTGACTGTCCGCGTCACCATGAACCCCCAGTCCGGCGGTGCCGAGACGGTCGAGGAGAAGTACCACCCGTAAGACCCGCACCCCGCACCGCGCCCTGCGAGCCCCGTGGGCCTCTCCGCGACCTACCGGGGGAGGGGAGAACCGTGCTGGGTGAGCGAAGCTCAGGCAGATCTCCGGCGCCGACGAACTGGATGCGGGCGCTGACGATCAGGTCACGACAGCCCCTATGAGCGGCGTTCTCGCTGTAGCCGTCCGAGCAGGTAGAAGACCTCTCGAGCCGCCCCACCGCTCCCGATTTCCGGGCCCGCTTCAGCGGATCGCGGTATCCCGGTGCGTGTCCACTCCCAAAACCACCTCGCCCGCAGAGCGACGACGACGGGGCTGCGGAGCAGGCGGCGTACTCGAGATTGTCGAACTGCTGTCCCACATGTGCGTCATCGACAGGCCAATGCAACGCTGGTCGAGAGCCGTCGCGTTCGAGCCGGCGACGGAGCGGGAGCGGGGTGGTCTGCCGTGCGGGGGAAGAGGATGTGCCGGGCGCGGGCCGGGGTGTGGTCATGCCGTGCCGGCGAGGGTGAGGATGCGGTGGGCGAGGTCGTCGATGCTGTCGGCGTTGATGACCTCCATGGTGGGGATCTCGTAGGCCAGTTCGCTTTGGAGGCTGACGACCAGTTCGGTGGCCATCAGGGAGTCCAGTCCCAGCGCGTCCATGCTGCGCGTGCGGTCGATGCGCTCGGGGGCGCGCTGGGTGATGCGGGCGACGAGGGTGACGAGCAGGTCGACGAGCGCGTCCTTGCCGATGCCCGGATTGCCGCCGTCCAGCAGCCGGCGGGCTTCGGTGGCCGGGGCGGCGCCGGGTGCCTGGGTGGGCAGGAGTCCGGTGAATCGCGGTGTGTGCAGGATCGGCAGGATCGTGGCCATACGGCTGAAGTCGATGCGGGCCACCTGCAGGACGTCCGGGCCGTCAACGGTGGCCGGGGTGCCCGTGTCGTCGCCGGGGCCGGTTCCCGGGCGGGTCATGAGGTCGTCGAGAGCGGTGAGGATCTGGGCGGTGCTCATGGGAGCGAGCCCCATGCGTTCCAGTACCTGGATGACTTCGTCCACGGCTGCCATCCCGATCTCACCGGACAGTCCCCAGCCGATGGCCAGGCCGGGGAGGCCGGCCGCCCGGCGTGCGCGGACGATTCCTTCCATGGCGAGGTTGGCTGCGGCATAGGCGGCCTGGGCGCGGAGGCCGACCATGGCGGAGGCGGACGAGTGGACGACGAAGAAGTCCAGGCGGGCGTCGCGGGTCAGGCGGTCCAGGATCCTGGTACCGGTCAGCTTCGGCGCGAGTACCGCCTGGGCG
Organism: uncultured Streptantibioticus sp.; assembly: GCA_964398515.1. Classification (GTDB taxonomy): domain Bacteria; phylum Actinomycetota; class Actinomycetes; order Streptomycetales; family Streptomycetaceae; genus CAYNNX01. Next base: position 2,318 of record CAYNNX010000153.1, read on the forward strand.
GTCTCGTCGCTCAGCTCGGTCAGCAGGGCGTCACCCACGGCCATGGCCGAGTGGATGACGCCGCGCAGGGGCCGCCCGGTGGCGGCGATGCCGTCGAGCACGGCGGCCATGGCGGCTGGGTCGGCCACGTCGGCGGCGTGGGCTGTCGCGGTGGCGCCCCTGTGGGCCAGGTCGGTCAGCAGGTTGTCCGCGCCCGGTGTGGCGGGGCCGCGGCGGGAGACGAGGGCGAGGTGGCGGGCTCCCCGGTCGGCGAGGAAGCCCGCAGCGGCCGCTCCGAGGCCGGTGAGGCCCCCGGTGACCAGGTACGTGGCGTCGGGGTCGCACACAAGACGCCTGGGGGGTTCAGTGAGGTGGGGCCGAGGGGTGAGGGAGACGACCACCTTGCCGATGTGGTGGGAGCGGCGCAGCAGCGCGAACGCGTCCATGACGGTGTCGGCAGAGTGGAGGTGGTGCGGCAGCGGACGGTACGTCCCCTGGTGGACGCGGCGGGTGAGTTCGGCGAAGTGCCGTGCTGACAGTGTGGTTTGCCCGGTGAGCATCTGCAGGGCGTCGACGGCGTGGAAGGACAGGTTGTTGCGGAAGGCCCGCAGGGCCAGTCGGCCGCCGGTGTGGATGTCGCGTTTGCCGAGTTCGATGCAGCGGCCGCCGGGCCGCAGGATGTCGAGGTTGCGGGCGATGGCCTCGCCCGCAAGGGAGTTGAGGACGACGTCGACACCCTCACCCCCGGTCAGCTCCAGCACCTGGTCGGCGAAGCCGAGCGTGCGGGAGTCCAGGACGTGGTCGGCGCCCAGCAGGGTGAGCAGTGCGCGCTTGGCGGGACTGCCGGCGGTGGCGATGATCCGGGCACCGACGTGCCGGGCGTACTGCAGGGCGGCGAGGCCGACCCCGCCGGCCGCGCCGTGCACCAGCAGCGTCTCTCCCTCCCCTAGGCGGGCCAGGTGCTCCAGGGAGTGCTGCACCGTGAAGAAGGCGACCGGCAGGGTCGCCGCTTCGGCGAACGACAGATGCTCCGGGATACGTCCGGTGCATGCGGCGGGGACCATGACTTGCGAGGCCAGGGCACCGGGTGCACAGGCGAAAACCCGCTCCCCCGCCCTCAGTTCCGTGCCCGCGCCTGCGGCAGTGACGACGCCCGCGCACTCCAGTCCCAGGCTGTGTTCGCCAGGGGCAGGCACTTCGGCGCCCGGGGGAAGGGAGTCGGTGGCCAGCAGGACGTCACGGTAGTTGAGCCCGGCCGCCCGTACCTCGATGGTCACTTCGCCTGGGCCGGGGGCGGGTGGGGCAGGGGCGGGCACCCAGTCCAGGCCGAACCCGAGCCCTGGGCGGCGCAGCCGCAGCCGATGACAGCGCCCGCGGGCTGCGGCGGTGGCGGCGGGCAGGTCGCGCAGCCGGGGGACGAAGCGGCCGGCCTGGGTGAGGACGATCTCGTCCTCCGCTGTCGGCGCCAGCAGTTCGCGTGCCAGCCGGGTGGCGTCGGTCTCGGGTGACGGTCCTCGTTCGAAGGCCAGCCGTCGGATGGTGGGCCGGGGCTGTTCGTTGGCGAGGCTGCGGGCCACCCCCCAGGGCACGCAGTCCTCCGGGGCCGGGCGGCCCCCCGCCTCAGGCAGGGCTCCCGACGGGCGGGTGACCAGCCACAAGGAGGGGTCGACCATGCCGGGAAGTCGTGCGCAGGTCTGAGCGATGGCGCGCAGGACGGCGGTGCGGGTGACGGCCTGCTCCAGGATCGCTCGGTCACGTTCCTGGCCGGTCGGGCTGTCCCCCTCCAACTCCGCGCTCTCACCTGCCAGAAGGAGGACCAGGGCGGGCAGGGACCGGTCGGGCCGGAGCCAAGTGGCCCACTGATCCGGATCGGTGGTGGCCCGGACGACGGTCACAGGTGCGTCATCCGCCGAGCCGAGGGCCTTCGCGAGGGCCTGGGCGAGCGGGTCGTCCGGTTGCTCGGCGGCGACGATCCAACTGGTCGCAGAGGCGGAGACTGTCCTCGCTGGGGCTGTCCTCTGGGTCTCCCGTGCGGGTGCACGTCGTGCGACGAGGACGGAGTGGTCGCCCGCGGCGCCGTCCGCGTTCAGTTGAACTGTCTCGCCGAAACCCTGAGCGGCGAGGAGTTCGTGCCACTGTCCAGCCGTCAGGAGCGGTGAACGGGGGCGCAGGTCGGGGTCGTTGACGTTCCAGAAGCTCTTCAGCTGGCCGAAACAGGGAAGGAGCCGGTCGAGGTTGTGCGTCTCGGCGGCCAGCAGGTGGCCGCCTTCGCCGAGCAGGTCGGCGAGGCGGGTAAGGCTCTCGCGCAGTCGGGTGGTGGCGTGCAGGACGTTGTCGGCCACGACGAGGTCGTACGCGCCCGGGGCGAACCCCTGGGGTTCGGGGTCCTGGTCCAGGTCGAGCGGGCGGTAGACGACGTGGTCGTGGTCGGCGAAGCGGGCACGGGCGCGGGGGAAGAACGTCGCGGAGATGTCGGTGAAGGTGTAGTGCGTGCGCCCGGGCGGCAGGACGTCGAGCAGCGCCCTGGTCAGTGCTCCGGTGCCGGCACCGACCTCCAGGACGCGCAGGGGCCGGCCCTCGGGCCAGTGCCGGACGAGCTCGCGGACGAGGGCGGTCATCCGGGCTTTGTCACGACGGGGCACGACGCCGGTGGAGTAGTAGTTCTCCACCCAGTGCCGGTCGCTCTCCCCGAAGAGCATGGCGACGGCGTCCTGACGCCCCAGGAGCACCTCGGGCAGCAGAGCGCCGCAATGCGCGTGCAGCACCGCTTCCGTGGCGCACTCCGGGACCGCGCGCAGCAGCTCAGCCAGAACACCCTCGGGTTCGGGGCGGGCGGCCGGCGCCCAGCCCCCGTCACCGTCGCGGTGCAACAGCCCCGCTCGTTCGGCCTGATCGAGTGCGGCGTGCAGCAGGCGTCGGTAGGCGGGGAGTGCGCCGGCGCCTATGAGGCTGTCGGGCGTGTAGGCCGTGGCTTCGGGATCCAGGGTGTGGAGCGCCCGGACGGTGAAGTGCGCGCTCAACTGGTCAATCAGACGGGTGCCCTGGACGTAGCGCTTTCCGTCCCAGTCCGTGTCCCTGGTGCGCTCGGCCGCACAACACAGCTCGCGCAGAGCGGGCAGAGGCGGGGCGGGCGCGACGGGGTCGAGCTCGCGCGGTGCTGCGCGCAGGACCGTGGCCAGGCGTCTCGGCGTGGTGTCGGTGGATTCGAAGCGGCGCAGTCTGCAGCCTTCAGCCTCGGCGGTGACGCGGCCCTGGTCGTCCAGGAGGCGGATGTCCCAGGACACCTCGCGGGGTGTGGCCTCGCGGCGGCGTACGTGGATCCAGCCCTCCGCAGGAGCCTCGTCCCATACCCGCAGCGTCGTGATGGCCGAGGGCAGATAGGGGGCGTCAGGGGTGCGCCCTTCCCCGGTGCCGTCCTGGGCGAGGAGAGGAGCACCCGCCTGGAGGGCCCCGTCGAGGAGGGCGGGGTGGAGCACGTACTGCGCGGGCGTGGCCGGGTCCGGGGGATCGGGGAGTGCGTACCGGGCCAGGACCTCACCGTCACCGACCTGCAAGCCGGTGAGGACAGTGAAGGCAGGTCCGTAGGCGATGCCCACGGCGGCGGCCCTGGCGTAGGCATCGGCCGCAGAGACGGTCTCCGGCAGACGGGCACGCAACACCCGGAGGTCTTCGGCCGCGGGCTGTTCACGCAGCAGACGGCGTACGACGCCTCGGGCATGTGGGCGCCAGGGCCCGGTGCCGTCGCGGCTCGCGATACGGACGGTGCCGTCGGCCACGTCGAGCGAGGTCTGTAGGCGGACGTCCATGGCGGGGTCGTCGAAGGGGAGAGTCAGGGCCCGCTCGACGGCCAGGCCCTCGAGCTGGACGGCGCCGTGGAGGTGGAGCCGGCCGGCGCCCAGGGCCGACTCGGCGAAGGCGGCGGCGGGGACGACGACAGCACCGGTGACGACGTGATCGGCGAGCCATCGGTGACGGGTGGGATCGATGCGCAGGTGCCACAGAGGTTCGGCGTGGGCGGTGCGCTCGCCGAGGAGCGGATGGTGATGCCGGCCGTCGCCGCAGCCCTGCCCGAACCATCGTGGGCAGCCGTGCCAGTGGCGTTCCCGTTGCCAGGGGTAGGCGGGCAGGTCCTGGACCCGGCCCGGCACGGGGAAGAAGACTCCGACGTCGGTGCGGGCGCCGGCGGCAAGCAGGGCGGCGACGGTCCGCTCCAGGGCATCGGCTCCGTCCCGGTCTCTCGAGAGGGTGGGTACCACCGCGGTGGGCCCGATGCCGTCCGCAGCCAGGATGCGGCGCACGTAGGAGGAGAGGACCGGATGCGGGCCGATCTCCACAAAGGCGTCACAGCCCGTGGCCGCCAGCGCCTGGATCGCGTCCGGCAGTTGCACGGGGCGGCGCACGTTCTGCCACCAGTACTCCCCCGTCAGTGATTCTCCCGGCTGGAGGGTGCCGCTGACGGACGAGGCGAACGGGAGCGCCCCGGCCTGCGGTTGCAGCGCGGCCAGAGCGGTGCGCAGGTCCGCCTCGACAGGGTCCATGCGCGAGGTGTGAAAGGCGTAATCGAGGTCGAGCATCCGGAAGAAGACGCCCTGCCCTGCCAGCTTCCCGGCCAGTTCGTCGAGAGCGGCCTCGTCGCCGGCGACCGTCACATCGCGGGGACTGTTGACCGCGGCGAGTTCCAATCGGCCGTTGAAGAAGGCCAGTTCTTCCAACGCCCTGTCGGCAGGAAGACCCACGGCGGCCATCCGTCCGGAACCGGCAGTACGGCTCTGGACCCGGCTGCGGTGGGTGATGACCTCGGCAGCGGAGACGAGGTCGAGCGCGCCACTGGCATGGGCGGCGGCGACCTCGCCGACGCTGTGTCCGGCCACACCGGCCGGGCGCACTCCGTACGCCGCCAGTGCGGCGGTCAGCGCCACCTGCACGGTGAACAACAGCGGCTGGGCGATCTCCGTCCGCGACTGCCGGGCCGCGTCGGTGCCGTGGGCCAGCTCCTCTCGTACGGACCAGCCGAGCAGGGGTGACAGGACCGCGTCGACCTCGTCGATGGCGTTCCGGAACCCCATCGGCCCGGTGGCGCCCTCTGACTCCGTCGCGGCGAGCAGCCGGCGTCCCATTCCCGTCCATTGGGCGCCGTTGCCGCTGTAGACAAAGGCGGTCATGCCGCTCTTGAGCACGGACGCAGGCGAGGCGTCGACGCCGGCGCGCAGGCCGGCGGAGGCAGTGCGGGCGGAGGTGGCCAGGACGACGGAGCGGTAGGGGTGTCTGCCGCGCCGCATGAGGGTGGTGTGGGCGATGTCGTAGAACGTGCCGGTGTCTGCGCCTGTGGTGTCGAGGTGGTCGGCGAGTCCGGTGGCCGCCGCGGCGAGGGCCTCGGGCGTGCGCGCGGAGACCATCACCGGACGCAGGCCCTCGGGCGGGTCCTGCCGTCGGGCAGGTGCAGGAGCAGGCGCGAGGACCGCATGGGCGTTGGAGCCGCCGAATCCGAAGGAGTTGACGCCCACCAGCCCACCCCGGGCCGTTGCCAACGGAGTGGCCGCGGTCACCGGGGTCAGGCCGAGGCGGGGGAAGTCGATGGCGGGGTTGACCGGCAGGCCGTGCAGGGAAGGCGGGATGACACGATGGCGCAGGACGAGGACCGCCTTGAGCAGCCCGGCCAGCCCTGATGCGGACTCCAGGTGCCCGAGGTTGGTCTTGACCGACCCGATGGGCAGCGGCAGTTGAGCTGTACATCTGCCGGCCAGAGCCGTTGAGATGGCCTCGCACTCCAGAGGGTCGCCCACGGGGGTTCCCGTGCCGTGCGCCTCCATGTACACCAGCCCACGGGCGTCCGGCCCCGAAGGTCCGTACACCTGGCGCAGCAGAGCGGCCTGTGCCTGGGCGCTGGGCTGGGCCAGTCCGGGGGTGCGGCCGTCGCTGTTGGTCCCGGTGGCCACGATCACAGCATGGATGCGGTCGTTGTCGACGAGGGCCCGGCCAAGCGGCTTGAGGACGAGGAGCACACCTCCCTCGGCCCGTACGAACCCGTCGGCGGCTGCCGAGAAGGCGCGGCAGCGGCCGGTGGGCGAGAGCATCGATGCCTTGGCGAAGCCGACGAACTCGTGGGGTCCGATGAGGATGTTGACGCCGGCGGCCAGCGCCAGCTCCCCTCCGGAGCCGAGGAACGTGCATGCCTGATGGAGGGCGACCAGACTCGACGAACAGGCGGTGTCCACGGCCAGACTGGGACCGCGCAGGTCGAAGGCGTGGGAGAGACGGCCCGCAGTATTGCCGCTCGCGAGCCCGGTCATGGTGTGCCTGTCGACGGTCTCCAGCCGGCTGAGCTGGAGGTTGCCGTAGGCGTGGTTGGACACCCCGACGAAGACCCCGGTACTGGAACCGGCCAGGCGGGCCGGATCGATACCGGCGTCGTCCACCCCCTCGGCGGCCAGCTCCAGCAGGATCCGCTGCTGCGGGTCCATGCGCTCGGCCTCGCGCGGGGAGAGGGAGAAGTACTCCGCGTCGAAACCCGCGATGTCGTCGAGCACTCCGGCCGCCGCCGTATAACTCCGCCCGGGCCGCCGCGGATCGGCGTCGGTGAACTCCTGTGCGTCGAACCGATCAGCAGGCATCCGCGTGACCAGATCCCGCCCTTCGAGGAGCGCGGACCACAACGTGCCCAGGCTGTCCAGACCGCCGGGGAGACGCAAGGCGATCCCGACCACTGCCACATCGCCTGAACAGCCGGTCTCCCCCGTGCGACTGTCAGCTGAAGAATCCATTTCCGCCCCCCCTGGCACCCGTCCCCTCAACTGACTCGACGGACAACATGCCCATGCCGCGAGGCACGGAAAGGATGCAATCCGGCCATTCCCGTGAAGGAGTACTGAAGCCTCGCGTAGCGTCCGATGATGGACGAGTGAGAGCACTGGGTGACGGACTGCTGTGGGACCTGACACCCGAGCAGGGATGGGACAGCCCGGATGCCGCCGTGCTTCTCCTCCCAGGAGTGGGGGGCAGCGCCGCGGACTTCGCGCACTGGCCCCGCCACCTCGCCCCCGAATTCCGGATCCTCTCCGCTCGCTATCCGGGGCGGCAAACCGGTGAAGCGGACCCCGCCCCCGGCCCGGCAACCGGCCTTGCCGGACTCGCCGCCCAGCTTGCCGACCGGCTGATGCACCACGTTACGGAACCCCTGCTGATCTTCGGACACAGCATGGGAGCGGCCCTGGGCTACGAGACCGCATGGCACCTCGCCCGTCGCCGCCGGCCAGCCCTCACCCTCCATGCCTGCGCGGCCTTCTCTCCACCCGAATACGCAGCCTTCGACCTGAACAGCCGGGCCATGGACGACGGCACCCTGATCACCCTCGCCACTACTCTGGCCATCCCCCTGCCTCGGGGAGAACGCACACAGCGGCACCGAGAGGCACTACGGGCACTGCGTACCGACCTCGACCTGATCGATGCCTACGACTACGGTTCCTGCCCCAGGCCGCTGGAGTACCCGATCACCGTATGGAGTGCCCGCGACGACACCGTCATCCCGGCCGCCTCGGCACAACGATGGCAGCCGATGACCCGTCACCCCCTCGCGCGCCGCGCCCTCCCCACGGCCCACCACTGCCTCAACACCTCGCAGGCCATCGAACCGATCACCTGCGCTCTACGCCATGAAGTGCTGTGAGCTTCCCCTTGGGGCCCGGCAGGCTCCTTCTTCGCCGATCGCGACGGCGAACGGCCCTGGTCATCATCACCAGCCCGAAAGACATCGCACCCGTCGCCGTGGTCGCTCCCACCGACGACGGTCGGCGATGTGGATCCGCTCGTCTTCCGTCAGGTACCGGGACGGCCCCGAGGCCACCCGCACAGCATTCGCGGGTGGCCCCGGACGCTTCTTGCGGCCCTCGGGCCGGCACCTCGCCACCCGGCCGACCCTACCCGGACCCTGCTCGACGAGTGGGCCTACGTCCGCCCTTACACCAGCAACACCGAACGCACAGCAGCGCTGGAAAGCTTCTTCGCGAGCGGATGTCGCACATGCAGCCATGGCCTGATGCGCAGATACGCCTTGCGCGGGTGATCTCAGCCTGTCTTCGTCGTGGGGGTGGGTACCTCGGCGGCGAGGCGCGCTGCCTGCTCGACGACGGCCCGTTGGTGCGGTTGCAGCTCCTGGCCTCCGAAGCCGTCGACAAGCTCGAGGTAGGGGTCTTCGAGCAGGTGCCGGCCGGCCATCTCCTCGATCACCGCGTGCCCGCAGAACGGGACGTAGACCTCGCTGTACCCGCCTTCGTGGATCATGCTGACCCGTCCGGAGCACAGCCGATCCGCGGCGTCGAGGACGTGGCGCGCCATGGCGCGGAAGCCACTGGAGCTGACCAGCTGGCGCGCGAGTGGGTCCATGGCCCCGGCGTCGAAGCCGGACGCGACGATGATCAGCTCCGGATGGAAACGGTCCAGTGCCGGCACGACCACCTCGGTGAAGGCGAAGTCGTATCCCCCGTTGCCGGTTCCCGCGGGCAGCGGCACGTTGACGACACTGCCGTATCCCGGACCGACGCCCCGCTCGGACATGTCACCGCTGCCCGGCGGGAAGCAGTTCTCCTGGTGCAGCGAGATGGTGAGCACGCCCGGGTCCTGCTCGAAGGCGTGCTGGGTACCGTTGCCGTGGTGGGCATCCCAGTCGACGATCGCAATGCGCTCGATCCCGAGTGCCTTCGCGTGGTGCGCGGCGATGGCAACGTTGCCCAGGTAGGCCATTCCCATACCGTGATCGGGCAGCGCATGGTGGCCGGACGGCCTCACCAACGCGTAGCTGTTGCGCACCGTGGCGTCGACCACCGCTTCCACCGCGCTGATCGCTCCGCCCGCAGCACGTCGCAGGATGTCCAACCCGCCGGCGCCGAACGGCGAGATGCCGTCTCCGGCGTCACCGCCGGCGCCGTCGCTCTGCGCCGAGAGCCGTTGCAGGTAGTCCTCGGTGTGCACGGTGAGCAGTTGCTCGTCGGATGCCACGGCAGGCCGCAACCGCACCAGATGGTCGAGCAGGCCGGATACGGCGACCAACTCGTGTAGCCGGCGCTTCGTGTCGGGCGTGTCGAGGTGGTGCAACGGCTGAAGTCCGCGGCGCGGATCGGCCGGCAGCAGGCCGTCCACCGAGCCGGAATCATGCCAGGAGTAGATCTCGTGGTACACGTACCCGCTGCTCATCTCAAACTCCTTACTGTGCTGGTTGCGATGGGCGCTCCGCCGGGGTCGTCCGGGGCATCATGTCCTGCCTAAGGCTCTATCCGTTGACGTCAAGCCTCCGCTCGGCCAACACGCCTGGCGGAGCATCTCGACACTGGCCCGACCAATGCATTCCCTGCTTCGTAAGTGAAGTAGACACCGCTTGCCGATCACTGGGCCTGAAAGCGTCGACGAGAACTGACACCGCATGCGTCGGCGTGTCGGGGGGCCGGGGGGCAGATGAGGCGCCGTTGGTGAAGTTATCTTGCACTACGAGGCTGGCCCGG
>CAYNNX010000153.1:11890-16385 GCA_964398515.1 uncultured Streptantibioticus sp.
GGGGGCAGATGAGGCGCCGTTGGTGAAGTTATCTTGCACTACGAGGCTGGCCCGGCCGGGTCGTGGGTGATCAGGTCTCCCGGCTGGCACCGGAGGATGTCGCAGATTCTCGACAGGGTCGAGAAGCGGATGGCCTTGGCCCGCCCGTTCTTGAGCACGGACAGGTTGACGACGGTGATGCCCACCTGCGCGGACAGTTCGGTAAGCGTCATGCCGCGCTCGGCGAGAAGCCGGTCGAGGTGGATCCGGATCGTGTGGAGTTCCTCTTCGGACATCAGATGGTCCCTTCGAGGTCCTCTCGCATGCGCACTCCCTCGCGCATGATCTTCCCCATGATCACTGCGGCGAGGCCGACGAGAACAAGCTCCAGCGGCCCGGAGATCGTCGGCCCGGAACCCGCGACCGGCGCCATGCTCCCGACGAGCCAGGACTGTGACCAGCCGACGAGGAGGCCGGCCAGCGGCGTGCCCACGGCGACCAACCAGCCGAGGACGGAGAGCCGTCGCGACACTACGTCGGTGAACGGCCCCTGCAGCTGGACGGCCTTGAGCAGTCGGGAGAAGAGCAGCAGCACGAGGGAGCCGAACAGCAGCCAGGGCAGTTCGCCCCCGAGGTCGGCGGCGCGCTGCCCCACGGACGGACTGTTCTGACACAGGCGCGCGGCATTGCTGGACGCCGTCACACCCTTGCCAATCGGCAGGGCGTCCGCCAGTGAGGCATTGCGCCAGAATCCCGTCTGCACGCAGACCGCCCCGTCGTCCAGCATGTGCGCGACCCCCGTGCCGATGAAGGCGAGCCCGCAGAGCACCGCCAGCCCAAAGGTCACCGAGGCCAGGGTCCTCGTGAGTCGCGTGTTCATCGTGTCCCTCCCCATCGATTTTCGATATGCCCAAGGCTAGAGGGGCATATCGATATTCGACAAGTCCATGGCCGTCGACGAGGCCGCCCCGGCGGGCTGGAAGGCCGGCTTCCACCTGAGACCGGCCGGTCGGCCCAGCGTTCGGACCTCTGGGCGATTCCCCTCGCCAGCGCCTCGCAGGTCGGGTCGACCACCTCCCACGCATGCGTGGACAGGTGACTACCGGCCGCGGCCCTGAGACGGTGCGGTGCAGGAGGCTGGCCATCGACTGGACGTCGGCAGCGACGTGCAAGGATCGGCCCCAAGGCGCCGCCGTGCCGTGGTGCCTGGTCCATCGCGCGGCATGGCCGACCGCCAGCCAGACGCACCGTCACATCCCCGAAACCCACCCCCTGCCTTCATCCCGGGATGACGGGGAAGCGGAATGAAAGCGTCCAGCGATCCGCGGCCCGCGCCGGTCCGCAGCTGCGCGCGCCGCTCAGCGACGTAGGCCCGCACCATCGGGTAGGTCACGTCCACCGCACGGTGCTCGTCGACCAGACGGTCGAAGATCCGCTTCGGTGGCACCGGCGCCCCCTCACAATGCAGAGCACTCAGATGCTCCCAACGCAAGCACCCCGGTGGTGTCAAAACCCACCGACATCACTCCTCAGTGGCATCAGGCGGTGTCGCCGCTGGCCGACAGGCGGTGTCAGGAACCGCTTACAAAACCATGTAGGAGGCGTCCTCGGAGAACTGGGCGGCGTAAGCCTGTGCGTCACCGGCATTCCATGCCTCTCGCACCCGGTTGAGGCACGCGTCCGACCGTCTCGTCATAACTCCTGGTCATGGTTTCCTCGTTGAGGTGTCAGGGGCGGTCTGCGCTGCGGCCGTCTGTGACCGCTTGCCGGGGCGGCGCTACTTCGCTGTCGTTTGCACCTTCGGCCCGGGGGCGGCGTGCACCCTTCCGGGCTTGCCTCGCAGCGGCACCTCGTGCACGAAGACCGCGGCGGCGAGGCCGGTGACCGCCACGATCGAGGCCACGAGGAAGATCTGGTGGGTGCCGTGCACAACCGCCCGCAGATAGGCGTGCTGGGCCGCCCGCGGTAGGTGCGCCAGTGCCGTGCCGCCCGCGTGTGCGCTGTCGGCCGGGGTGTGGCCTTGGACGGCTCGGGTGATCAGGGAGCCGAATACCGCGACGCCCAGGGAACCGCCGAGTGTGCGGAACAGGTTGGTGGAGGCCGATGCGGCGCCGATGTCGCGGAGTTCGACGCTGTTTTGCGCGATGGTGTTGGCCATCTGGAGGGTGAATCCGGTGCCGATTCCGACCAGGACCATATAGGCGCTGGTGACGGTTCGGGAGGTGTGGGTGTCCATCGAGGACAGCAGGGCCATGCCGAGGGTGAGGGAGACCGTGCCGATGATGGGGAAGACCTTGTAGTGGCCGGTCCTGGTCATGACCTTGCCGGCGATGTTGGAGGCGATGACGGTGCCGATCATCATCGGCAGTAGCAGCAGGCCGGAGTTGGTGGCCGAGGCGCCCTGTACGGTCTGCTGGTACAGCGGCAGGTAGAGCGTGCCGCCGAACATGGCCACGCCCGCGACGACGAGTAGCACGGCGGCCAGTGGGAAGTTGCGGCTGCCGGTGAAGATCCGTAGCGGCAACAGGGGCTCGGTGGAACGCCGTTGAGAAGCGATGAAGGCCGCAAGCAACAGCACGGTGGCCGCGGCGAGCGTGAGGATCTGCCACGAACTCCAGGCATACGTGCTGCCCGCCCAGGTCGCTGCCATCACGATGGTGCTGACCATGGCCGTCATCAAGGTGATGCCCAGCCAGTCGAGGACGACCTTGCCGCGCCGGGTGTGCGGGACGTGCAGCAGCAGTTGGCACCACACGATGCAGATCAGCCCGACGGGGAGGTTGATGTAGAAGGCCCAGCGCCAACCGAGGTGGCCGGTGATGACGCCACCCGCCAGCGGGCCGCCGATGCTGCCGACCGCCATGACGATGGCGACCATGCCCTGGTAGCGGCCGCGTTCCCGCGGCGGCAGCAGGGCGCCGATCAGCGCGAAGGCACCCGCGCCGAGGCCACCCGCACCCACACCCTGCAAGGCCCGGAAGATGATGAGCTCGTTCATCGTCGAGGCCATCCCGCACAGCGCGGACGCGCCCAGGAAGACCACTATGGAGGCCAGGAACATGGCCTTGCGGTGGTACAGGTCCCCCAGCTTGCCCCAGATCGGGGTGGAGCAGGCGGTGGTGAGGGTGTAAGCCGTCACGACCCACGACAGGCTGTCCATCCCGCCGATGTCGTTCACGATCGTGGGCATCGCGGTGCCGACGATCAGGCCGTCGAGCTGGGAGAGCAGCAGGGCGAGCATGATGCCGAGCAGCACCCAGCGGATGTTTTTGGGGACGATGGGCTCAGCGGACCCTTCGGGCGGTGCGGGGTTGGGTGCGGTCATGGCGGACCACTCCTTTCAGAACGGGGCGGCACGGAGTCGGGCAGTCATCCGAAGTGCCGGCGGAAGGTCGCCGTGCTTCCCCCAGAGGCGGTTGTTGCTTGCCGGTTGTTGCCCTCCCGGCTCGGGTCCAGCGCGCCCGCGCGGGACCTGAGCCGGGAGCCGATACGGCTAGTCGGCGAAGACGGCTCCACGGCGCCAGACCGCCCGAACGGACAAACTGTCCTCGACGCGGGTCGTCGGGTCGCCGTCCACCAGGACGAGGTCGGCGCGCGCCCCGGGGGCGATCCGACCGCGGTCGTCCAGGCCGAAGCGCCGAGCCGGAACGGAGGTGGCGGCGCGCAGCGCTTCCAGGGGCGTCAGCCCGGCCTTGACCAGGAGTTGCAGTTCGTGATGCAGGCTCGCGCCGTGCACCACCCCGCCGTGGGCGGGGACGGGGATGGAGGCGTCGGTGCCGGCGATGATGTCGACGCCTGCGCTGTGCAGGGCGGCCACGCTCGCCAGCACCTGGTCCAGACTGCCGTCCGGGTATTTGTTGAACGTGCCGCGCAGCGTGGCAAGCCACTCAGTCGGCAGCTTGGTGCCCACCCGCGGGTCCTCGGCCAGCGCCTGGCCGGTGCCTCCCATGACGGAGGAGCTGACCACCAGGCACGGGGTGACGAAGATGCCGGCGTCGGCGATCGCCGAGACAATCTCGCCGGTGTGCGGCCGATCGATGAACAGGTGCGCGAGGCCGTCCACTCCGACCTCGATGGCCTGCTCGGTGGCAGCCAGTGTTATCGCGTGCGCGATCACCTTCTTGCCCAGCAGATGCGCCTCTGCCACACCGGCCTTGAGCGCCTCCGTGCTGATCATGGGAAGCCCGGGGTGGCCCATCACGGTGCCTTCTTCGATCATGACCTTGATGTAGTCGGCACCCTGGCTGGCCATCGCCCGGACGTGGGCCACCGCCTCAGCCGGGGTCGAGACCGACGGCGGCGTCCAGCCGTCCCCGCCCGGCCGGTGCTCGGCCAACTCGGCGATCAGCTCGTGGGGATGGCCGTCCTTCGCCATCAGGCCAAGCAGAGCAGAGCGCACGTCGGCGAGGTCGTCGTCCTCGCCGATCTCCTTGCGTTGCTGCGGCGTCCAGTAGCCCTGCATCTCCAGTTCCGTCGTCACGCCGAAGACCCGCGCGAGCCGCAGTCCTTCCAGCGA
>CAYNNX010000154.1:0-7006 GCA_964398515.1 uncultured Streptantibioticus sp.
TCACGGCCTCGTTCTCTGTCTCGGCGGCCGGCTTGGGCGATCCCGCAGGGGCGGTCGCCTTGCGCGAGCTGCGGCGTCGGGTCGTGGTGCGCGCGGGCTTGTCGGCCTCGTCGGCCTGCACGGCGGCCTCCGCCGCCGCGGGCTCTGCCGTGGCGTCCGGTGCGGTGACACCGGTGCTCACCGGCTCGGCGGTCGCCGCCGGGGGGCCTGCCGGGCGGGATGCCGCCCGGCGCCTGCGGCGCGGCGCAGCGGACGTACCGCCCTCGGCGCTCACGCCGGAATCGTTGTTGACGGGCGCCTCGGGCGCCTCGTTACCGGGCTCGGGGATATCGAGCATGCGGGCATTTCTCCCGTCACGCTCCCAGGCGCCGCGCTGTGTGTCCGGCCGCGGTCCGCTGCTTCACGGCTCCGCCGCCCGGGCGCGGGGCGCCACAGGGAGCTGTCGTCTCACTCGCCGGGCCCGTCCAAGCGGAACCGGCGAAAGTCTTCTGGTCATCACGTCGCAGGACCAGGGCCCCACCTGCCCTGGGCGGACAAGGAGGGCGGCTCCCTGACATCGGCGACGCGTCGACGGCGCGCCTTACGCGGGACCGTCCGGCACCGTCGCGACTGACAGCCCGGCGGCCGCGGTTGGGGCGGCCGTGGCGGCGTCGCGGTCTGGCGCCAACGGATCGGTCACCGTGCCGGTCTCCTCGTCGAGCGGCCCCTGCGCCAGCCTGGTCACCGCTGCGGGGACCGGCGGCGCGAGGTCGGCCGTCGCACGGAGGCCGGACAGGACGTCGTCGGGTCGTACGGCAGGTGTCAGATGCCGAACAACCAGCCGCAGTATCGCACAGCCATCGCTCCCCGGCCTATCGCCGCCGCTCACTGCGCCGCCGGGCGTACCCGCGACGACCTGCTGCGCCGTGCCGTCCGGCACCACCGTCAAGGCCGCCACCGCACCGCGCGCGTCGAAGGCGCGTACACCGTTCTTGGTGGTGCGCTGCACCTCGACGGTCTCGGCGGCGAGGAAGGCGGCGACCGCGCGTTCTGCCTCGACGGGCGTCACACCGTCGAGCCGGAGCTCCCACACGGAGGCTTCGAGCCGTTCGGCCAGGCCCGAGGTGCGGACCTCCACGGCGTCGACGACGTCGAGGCCGGACGGCAGCGACTCGTCGAGCAGCCTGCGCAGTTTCTCCGGGTCACGCGGCGCCGTGAGGGCGATCTCCAGGAACTCGGCCTCGCTGGCGACGCCGGTGGGAGCGGCGTTGGCGTACGAGACCTTCGGGTGGGGCGTGAACCCCGCGGAATAGGCCATGGGCACGTCGGCGCGCCGCAGGGCCCGTTCGAAAGCGCGCTGGAAGTCGCGGTGGCTGGTGAACCGGAGGCGGCCGCGCTTGGTGTAGCGCAGACGGATGCGCTGCACCGCGGGTGCGGGCGGCGGGCCTTCGGGCTGTCGCTTGCCCAGTGTCGTTCAGTCCCTTGTACGTGCGTGGGGCCCTGGGGGCCCGTTTGTCACGTCCCAGGGTACGCGGACCGGCACGGCGGGCGTCACCCGTGGTCCGCGCCCGGCGGCCGGTCCGCGGCGCCGCTTGCGGCCTGCTCGGCGACGGTGAGCGGCTGCGGCTTCCTGCCGGTCGGGTACGCCCGAAGGCTGCTGTACAGGCGTTGCTCCGCGTCCGGGCCCAGCGCGAAGAAGGCGGCCCGCTTGTGCCGGAGACGCTCACCGTCAGCGCCGACGCCGCCGAACTCACCTACCGCATCACCGCCGACACCCGCGGCACACCGCGCGCCGTGCGGCCGTGAACCGGCATGGTGTCGCGGCAACACCGTTTCAGCGACGCCGCAGAACTTACTTACGGCATCACAGCCAACACCCTCCGCACACCTCGCCTCGTCCACCTTTGGTACGATTTGTTTACTTTTCATCCGAACTTGCTACTCTGGAGAGGCGCGGCGTGGCGCCGTGCACTTGCGCGCCAGCAGAGCAAGGTCTTGAGGGGAGGCCGAAATGGGCTTCTTCGGATGGTTCGGCCGCCGCCGGTTCGGGCGCGACCGTGACGACTTCTTCTTCCGTCGCCGCCGCTTCTACTTCGACTTCGACGACTGCGGATGCGATCGGTGGTGAAGCGGTTCCTCACACGCACATAGGCATCCCGCGGGGTGGTACACCTGCCCTGGTCCCCGCCTCACGCGTGCACTCCCTCAATCCGTCCGATGGGTGACACGTCTTTCCGCCCCGCCCCGGCACTCCCAGCCGCAGGACCGCCGACAGCCCCGCGCCCTGTGGGCACGCCCCTCGACTCGCTGTCGAAAGCTACATTCACTTACCCAAGGGCGCGCCTGCGGCGCGCCGGGCGGCCATGCCACCCCGACGCGAGACGGTACGAGGCACGACAGAGTGCGGGCCAGGCCGACTGTCGCAGCATCACCAGCCGCCCGCCCAGAGGGTCAATCAGCCCTCAGCCCACTCGACCTCACCATGGACGCCCGAGCACTGCCGAGGTGCCGGGAGGGCGTCCTGGGGCTTCCGCGCGCTTCGGCTCACGAGAACGCTGCACCCGCAGGTCCGACAGGATCGCAGCCGCCTCGGCCTCGGATGAGTCGGCGAGGGCGGCTGCGATCCGCCTTACGGCATCGCTCATGAAGCCGAGTTTCCGCTGGGCTCAGCGCTTCACCGTCAGCGGCAGCAGCTTCCTGCCCGTCGGGCCGATCTGGATGTGGGTGTCCATCTGCGGGCACACACCGCAGTCGAAGCACGGCGTCCAGCGGCAGTCCTCGACCTCGGTCTCGTCGAGGGCGTCCTGCCAGTCCTCCCACAGCCAGTCCTTGTCGAGCCCGGAGTCGAGGTGATCCCAGGGCAGGACCTCCTCGTACGAGCGCTCCCGGGTGGTGTACCAGTCGACGTCCACGCCGTACTGCGGCAGCGTCTTCTCGGCGCACTCCATCCAGCGGTCGTAAGAGAAGTACTCGCGCCAGCCGTCGAAACGGCCGCCGTCCTCGTAGACCGCGCGGATGACCGCGCCGACGCGCCGGTCACCGCGGGAGAGCAGGCCCTCGACGATGCCGGGCTTGCCGTCGTGGTAGCGGAAGCCGATCGAGCGGCCGTACTTCTTGTCGCCGCGGATCTTGTCGCGCAGCTTCTCCAGGCGCGCGTCGGTCTCCTCGGCGGACAGCTGCGGCGCCCACTGGAAGGGGGTGTGCGGCTTGGGGACGAAGCCGCCGATGGAGACCGTGCAGCGGATGTCGTTGGACTTCGACACCTCGCGGCCCTTGGCGATGACCTTGGTGGCCATGTCCGCGATCTGCAGCACGTCGTCGTCGGTCTCGGTGGGCAGGCCGCACATGAAGTACAGCTTCACCTGGCGCCAGCCGTTGCCGTAGGCGGTGGCGACCGTGCGGATCAGGTCCTCCTCCGAGACCATCTTGTTGATGACCTTGCGGATGCGCTCGCTGCCGCCTTCGGGGGCGAAGGTGAGGCCGGAGCGGCGGCCGTTGCGGGTGAGCTCGTTGGCCAGGTCGATGTTGAAGGCGTCGACACGGGTGGACGGCAGCGACAGGCCGATCTTGTCTTCCTCGTACCGGTCGGCGAGGCCCTTGGTGATGTCGGCGATCTCGCTGTGGTCGGCGGAGGACAGGGACAGCAGGCCGACCTCCTCGAAGCCGGTGGCCTTCAGCCCCTTGTCGACCATCTCGCCGATGCCGGTGATGGTGCGTTCGCGTACCGGGCGGGTGATCATGCCCGCCTGGCAGAAGCGGCAGCCGCGGGTGCAGCCGCGGAAGATCTCCACCGACATCCGCTCGTGCACGGTCTCGGCGAGCGGGACCAGCGGCTGCTTGGGGTAGGGCCACTCGTCGAGGTCCATCACGGTGTACTTCGACACGCGCCACGGCACGCCGTGGGTGTTGGGCACGACGCGCCCGATGCGGCCGTCGGGCAAATACTCGACGTCGTAGAACTTCGGTACGTAGACCCCGCCGGTCTTCGCCAGGCGCAGCAGCAGGCCGTCGCGGCCCTCGGGGCGGCCCTCGGCCTTCCAGGCCCGGATGATGTCGGTGATCTCCAGCACGGCCTGCTCGCCGTCGCCGATGACGGCGGCGTCGATGAAGTCGGCGATCGGCTCGGGGTTGAACGCCGCGTGGCCGCCGGCGAGCACCACCGGGTCGTCCAGCGTGCGCTCCTTCGCCTCCAGCGGGATGCCCGCCAGGTCGAGCGCGGTGAGCAGGTTGGTGTACCCGAGCTCGGTGGAGAACGAGAGGCCGAAGACGTCGAACGCCTTGACCGGGCGGTGCGCGTCGACGGTGAACTGCGGGACGCCGTGCTCGCGCATGAGGGCTTCGAGGTCCGGCCAGACGCTGTAGGTGCGCTCGGCGAGGACGCCCTCGCGCTCGTTGAGCACCTCGTAGAGGATCATCACGCCCTGGTTCGGCAGCCCGACCTCGTACGCGTCCGGGTACATCAGCGCCCAGCGGACGTCACAGGAGTCCCAGTCCTTGACGGTGGAGTTGAGTTCTCCGCCGACGTACTGAATGGGCTTCTGGACGTGAGGGAGAAGCGCTTCCAGGCGCGGGAAGACCGACTCGACAGGCATCACAGGGTCTCGGCTGTCTCTCGTTGGCGTGCAGGGGTGACCATCCAGCTTAACCCGACGGCATGGATCGCCTCATCGGGCGAATCTCCCCCGGTCGGCTCTGGCCCACACCTTGGGCAGCGCGGTCTCCAGGGCCGCCGCGCAGAACCGTTCCATCTGATAGATGGCGCCGAACGCGAAGGTGTCCTCGCCCTCGGCGCGGGCCTCGTCGGCGAGGCGGGTGACGGCGGCGCGGGCCATCACGCTGTCCTGGTGCTCGCCGAGCACCGACTGCACCTCGGTGACCCGCCGCCGGTAGGACTTGGCGGGCTTGCCGAGTAGGGGCTCGGCGGACTCGGCCGCGTAGCGGGCTCGCTTGGCGGCCTTGCGGGCCTCGTGGAGCGCGACGTCGCGCTCGCGGCCGGGCGGCAGGTCGAGGGCGGCCCCGACCCTGCGGGCCAGCCTGCGGTGGTCGCGCCGTACCGTCCGGGTCACCGCGGGCTTCGCCGGGCGTTCGGCGGCCGGGAGCAGCGGCGGAGCGGCGAGCAGCGCGTCGAGGGTGTCCAGGAGCGTGAAGTGCTGCCTGCTGTCGAGCTCACCCAGGACATAGGCGTGGACGTCGGCGTGCTCGGCGGTGAAGCGGCCGTGCACGCGGCCGGTGAGCGCCGGCGTGGCCAGGCCGGGGACGAGTTCGCCGATCAGCTGTTCCAGCCGCGCGCCGAGCACCTCCCGGTCGCGCTCGGTGCCGAGGACCCCGGCGAGCCAGGTGAGCTCGGCGACGATCGGATCGGTGGCGGACCGGTCGAGCTCGCGCCGGTAGCTGCGCAGTGCGCTGCGCATCCGCCGGGTGGCGACCCGCATCCGGTGCACCGCGTCCGGTTCGTCCCGGCGGACCGCCGCGTCGTATCTGATCAGGTCCGCCACCTGGCGGTGCAGATAGGCCAGCGCCACGGCGCCCGCCGTGCGGGGCTCGGGCGGTCCGGGGGGCGCGGGCGGTACGCGCTCGCCGAGGGCGTGCAGCAGCTTCGACGGGAACGCCGAGCGGCGGTATCCGGCGGCGACCAGGCGTTCCTCGGCCGCGTCGAGCAACTCCACGTCGCCGCCGAGGAGTTCGGCCTCCGTCTCCGTCCAGCGGATCACGGCGACCTCGTCGCCCTTGTCGCCGCCGAGGAGCTGGGCGGTGACGTGGTCGTGGGCGATCTCGGCGAGCGGTGTGTCGTCGGGGCCCAGCAGGAGGCGGCGGTGGCGCTCGCTCTTGATCCGGGCGACCGGGACCAGCGGCCGGCCGCGTACGATCGCGGCCACCTCGGCGGCCAGCGCGGCCGGCACGGTGCGGGCGGACCGGCCGAGCGGGGCGTGGAGCTCGGTGCGGGTGTCCGCGCGGTCGCCCGGCAGCTTCAGGTGCCATCCGGCGTCCTCGCCTCCGGTCCGGCGGCGCAGCGTGATGCCGCGGGCGGCGAGCGCCAGCTCCTCGGTGTCGAAGTAGAGGGCGTCGAGCTTGACCGGATCGGGGGTGACGACGGCCTCCACCCCGTCGATCCCGGCCAGGTCGGGCTCCGCGGCCTGGCCGGGGGCGGCTTCGTAGGTGCGCTCGGTTTCCTGAACCGTCTTCCCCATGCAGGGACCGTAAGCGCGGTGGGCGGTGCCCCGCAACGGTCGATAGCGGGATCAGGCGGACACTGGCCGCTGTATGCGCACCGACTGCAGCAGTCCCACGCCGATCCATCCGGCGAACATCGACGATCCGCCATAGGAGACGAACGGCAGAGGAATGCCCGCCACGGGCATGATGCCCAGCGTCATGCCGATGTTCTCGAAGGACTGGAAGGCGAACCAGGCCACGATTCCCGCGGCCACGATCGTGCCGTACAGATCCGTGGCGTTGCGGGAGATCTTGCAGGCGCGCCACAGCACGATGCCCACCATCAGGATGATCAGCCCGGCGCCCATGAAGCCGAGCTCCTCGCCGGCGACCGTGAAGACGAAGTCGGTCTGCTGCTCGGGCACGAACTGGCCGGTGGTCTGCGTGCCGTGGAAGAGCCCCTTGCCCAGCAGTCCGCCGGAGCCGATGGCGATGCGCGCCTGCGCGGTGTTGTAGCCGACGCCGGAGGGGTCGAGGGCGGGGTTGGCGAAGGCGGCGAAGCGGTCGATCTGGTACTTGCTGAGCAGATGGAGCTGCCAGATCGCCGCCGCCCCGGCCGCGCCGACGATCAGCAGCCCGAGGACCCAGCGGTTGGAGGCTCCCGAGGCGAGCAGCACGCCCAGCACGGTCACCACGATGACCATGGTCGAGCCGAGGTCGGGCATGAGCAGGATCACGCACATCGGCAGTATGGCCAGCCCGAGCGACTGCAGCACCGTGCGGTGGTCGGGGTGGAGCCGGTCGCCCGCGTCCACCCGGGCCGACAGGATCATCGCCATCCCCAGGACGATCGTGATCTTGGCGAACTCGGAGG
>CAYNNX010000154.1:7016-16365 GCA_964398515.1 uncultured Streptantibioticus sp.
CCGGCGGCCGACCCGCCGCCGATGACGATCCACGAGTGCGCGCCGTTGACCGTCGAGCCGAGCGGTGAGAGCACGGCGAGCAGCAGCAGGATCGAGATCGCGTACAGGAACGGGATCACCCCGCGCAGCCTGCGGTGGCCGACGACGACGGTGCCGACGCACAGGGCGACCCCTATGGCGAGGTTCATCAGGTGGCGGATGAGGAAGTACTGCGGGTCGCCGTGGTTGATGGTGGTGCGGCCGCGCGTAGCGGACCACACCAGCAGGGAGCCCACCGCGGAGAGCACCGTGGCCGCGAACAGCAGTATCCAGTCCAGCCGGCGCACCACGGAGTCCCGGGCGAGCAGCTTGCCGAGCGTGCTGCGCTCGGGGGTGAAGCGGCGGATCGCGTAACCGCCGATGCTCCCGCCGCTCATGCGTGTCCCCTCGTCCGGCTCATGCGTGGTACCTCCGGCCCAGCAGCAGTTTCTCGTTGCGGCCCGGTGCGAGCGCGGCGAGTCGGGTGCCGCCGGGCAGGCCGCCGACCGGGTCCGCCGGGTAGGCGAAGGCGTCCGGCGTGGTGAAGGCCGCCTGCTGGACCAGTCCGTCGGGGCCGAACTTGGGCAGGCCCTCCTGCGGCGTGGGCAGCAGGCCCTTCTTGGGGTCGATGTTGCCGCCGTCGACCCCGTACAGCGCCTCGTAGATCTTGCGGACCGCGGCGCCGGAGCCGCCGGAGCCCGTACCACCCTGGGAGATGGTCATGATGATCGCGTAGTCCTTGCTGTACGTGGCGAGCCAGGAGGTGGTCTGCTTGCCGTAGACCTCCGCGGTACCGGTCTTGGCATGCAGCTGGATCTTGTCCTGCGGCCACCCCTGGAACTTCCAGGCCGCCGTACCGCTGGTGATCACACCGGCGAGGGCGTCGTTGATGTAGTGCAGCGTGTTCTGGGTGTCCGGGAGGCGGCCCTTGACCTTGGGCTGGATCTCCTGGATGTGCTTGCCGTCGGGCGAGACGATGGCCCTGCCGATCTGCGGCTGGTAGAGGGTGCCGCCGTTGGCGATCGCCGAGTAGATCATGGCCTCCTGGATCGGGGTGAGGAGCGTGTCGCCCTGTCCGATCGCGTAGTTGACCGAGTCACCGGCGCGCATCCGGTTGCCGTCGATGCAGTCCTCTCGGGCGATCTCGGAGGCGTAGTCGTGCTTGCCGGACTTCGCCTGGGCGCACCAGGCGGCCTTGTTGGCCTCGTAGAACTTCTGCTTCCACTCGCGGTCGGGCACCCGGCCCTTGACCTCGGAGGGCAGGTCGATGCCGGTCTGCGCGCCAAGGCCGAACTGGTGGGCGGTCTTGTAGAACCAGTCCTTGGGGTTCTTCGGGTTGTTGCCGCCGTCCTTCAGCCACTGGTCGTAGGCGAGACCGTAGAAGACGGTGTCGCAGGAGATCTCCAGGGCGTGCGCCAGGCTGATGTCGCCGGCCTGTTCGCCCTCGAAGTTCTTGAAGGTCTGCCCGCCGATGTTCATGCTCGCCGGGCAGGGGTAGTTGCCGTCGATGGAGTAGCCCGCGTTGACGGCCGCCGAGGTGGAGATCACCTTGAACGTCGAGCCCGGTGCGGAGAGCCCCTGGATCGCCCGGTTGAGCAGCGGGTAGTCGGAGTCCTTGCCGGTGAGCGCCTTGTAGTCCTTGGCGGAGATGCCGCCCACCCATGCGTTGGGGTCGTAGGTCGGCAGGCTGGACATGGCGATGACCCGGCCGGTGTGGACGTCCATCACCACGGCGGCGCCGGAGTCGGCCTTGTAGTTCTCGTTGGTGACCTTGTCGAAGGTGTGCCGGGCGTCGTCCATCGCCTGGGCGAGCGCCTTCTCGGTGACCGCCTGCACCCGCGAGTCGATGCTGGTCACCAGGGAGTTGCCGGGCTGGGCCGGGGTGTCGCCGGCGTTGCCGATGACCCGGCCGCGGTTGTCGACCTCGTAACGGGTGATCCCGGCCTTGCCGCGCAGCTGCGCGTCGTAGGTGTGCTCCAGGCCGGAGCGGCCCACCTGGTCGGAGCGCTGCAGGGTGGGCTGGCCGTTCTGCATCGACGCCTTGATCTCGTCGTCGGTGACGGGCGAGAGGTAGCCGAGCACCTGAGCGGTGTTGGCGCCGTCGGGGCCCGCGTACCGGCGCACCGCGGTGGGCTGCGCGGCGATCCCGGGGAAGTCCTCGCGGCGCTCCATGATCTGCAGCGCCTGCTGGGTGGTGGCCTTGTCGGTGATCGGGATCGGCTGGTAGGGGGAGCCGTTCCAGCACGGCTTGGGCGTCTTGGCGTCGCACAGCCGGACCTTGTCGGTGACGTCCTTGGGGCTCATGCCCAGCACCCCGGCGAGCCGGGCGAGAACGGCCTTGCCGCCGTCCTTCATCTTCATCATGTCCGTGCGGTTGACGGTGACGACGAGCCTCGTCTCGTTGTCGGCGAGGGGCACGCCGCGCGAGTCGAGTATCGAGCCGCGTACGGCGGGGGTGACGACCTCCTGCACGTGGTTGTTGGCGGCTTCGGCCGTGTACTGCTGGCCGCTGCGGATCTGCAGGTACCACAGGCGCCCGCCCAGGGTGAGCAGCAGCGAGACGACCAGGATCTGCAGGATCACCAGCCGGATCGTGACCCGCTGGGTACGCCCGGTCTCAGGAATGTTAGACATGGCGCGCAGCGCCTCCCTCGAGGGTGGCGGTGGACGACGGGCGGGCGTTAGTCATGGCGCGCAGCACCTCCGTCGAGCGTGGTTGAGGGCGACCGGCGGGTGTTGCTCACAGCTTCCTGACCCCCTTCAGCACACTGCCGCGCTGGCCGCCGATGCGGCCCCGGCCCAGCCGGCCTGCGCGGGTGGGACGCGAGGTACGGGCGACGCCCGGGGTGATCCAGCGGTACGGGCCGCTGCCCGGGCCGGAGGAGTCGCCGGCGACCGGGTCGTTGTCGAGGCGGCGGGCGAGCGCCATGATCCACGGCACCGTGAACGGGGCGAGCAGCAGGTCGTACACGGTGGCCGTGAGCAGCAGCTTGGCCATGCCCACGTGGCGGGCCGCGGTGTCGCCGACGAGGGCGCCGACGCCCGCGTAGAGCAGCGTGGAGCCGATCGCGGCGGCCGCGACGACCAGCATCGGCAGGGCGGCCGAGCGCAGTTGGCCGGTCTCGGGCTTGGCGAGCCCCGCGAGGTAGCCGATGACGCACAGTACGAGGGCGTAGCGCCCGGCGGCGTGGTCGGCGGGGGGCGCGAGGTCGGCGAGGAGCCCGGTGCCGAAGCCGACGAGGGCGCCGCCGACGTGGCCGTAGGTGATCGCCAGGGCCAGTACGACGAGCAGCAGCAGGTCGGGGACGGCCCCGGGGAGGTGGAGCCGGGCCAGTACGCTCACCTGGAGGACGAGGGTGACGACCACCAGGGCCGCGGAGAGCAGGATCCGGTTGATACGCATCGGTCAGCTCCGGGACGGGGACGGGGTGGGGGCGCCGGAGGGTGAGCCGGAGGGGGCCCCCGAGGCGCCCGGGGTGACGGTGACCGTGACCGTGGGCGTCGGCTGGACCGTGGGCTTGGGCGGCAGCACGGTGTCGCGCGGGTCCTGCCGCGGCGGGACCACGACGACCCCGACCACATCGAGCCGGGAGAAGCCGACGAACGGCTGGACCTCGACAGTGCGGGTCAGCCCGCCGCCGCCCAGGTCGACCTTGACGACCTGGCCGATCGGCACGCCCGGCACGAAGGGCTTGTCAGCCTGCGAGCCGAAGGTGACCAGGCGGTCGCCGGACTTGACGCGGGCCTTGCCGTTGAGCAGCTGGATGCGCATCGGGCGGTCGCCCTGGCCGGTCCCGAAGCCCAGCTCCATCGAGTTCTCCAGGCGGGCGCCGACGGTGAAGTCCGGGTCGCAGGCGAGCAGCACGGTGGAGGTCGACTGGCCCACGGTGGTGACCCGGCCGACCAGCCCGTCGCCGTTGAGCACGGTCATGTCGCGGCGGATGCCGTCCCTGCTGCCGGCGTCGATGGTGACGGTCCAGGAGAAGCCCTGGGTGGCTCCTATGGCGATGACCTGGGCGCCCTTGATCCCGTACTGACCGGCTCCGGCGGTCTTGAGCATCTTGTCGAGCTCGGCGGCGCGGTTGCGGGTCAGGTCGCTGCTGCCGAGCTTGAGCTTGAGCGCCGCGTTCTCCCGCTCCAGCGCGGAGAGGCGGTCGTGGCGGCTCCCGGAGTCCCGCACGGCTGCTATGGCGTTGCCGACCGGGTTGACCGCGGAGGCGATGCCGTCCTCGACGGGCCCGAAGACGGAGGCGGCGGCACTGCGGGCCACCGCCAGCGGGGACTGGTCGCCGCCGCGGATGTCCACGGTGATCAGCGCGAACGCGATGGCGACCAGTAGGACCAAGAGCAGCCGGCTCTCTCGTGTGTCCCTCACGTGCGGCGGCCGTGCCTTCCTCGTCGGACCGGCCGTCGGCGGACCACGGCCGGTCAGCGATGTCGTACGTCGTATCTGCGTAGGTGTTTTCGCTGGGCGATTCGTTGCGCCGCGCCGCACAGGCGATGGATCACCCGTTCGGCGGAACGTTCCTGGTCATCGTCGGGGCTGGGCGTCGAGCACCTGCTGGAGGGCCTCGAACTCCTCGACGCACTTGCCGGAGCCGAGGGCGACGGAGTCGAGCGGGTCCTCGGCGATGTGGATCGGCATGCCCGTCTCGCGGCGCAGCCGCTCGTCGAGGCCGCGCAGCATGGCGCCGCCGCCGGTGAGGACGATGCCGCGGTCCATGATGTCGCCGGAGAGCTCTGGCGGGCACTTGTCGAGGGTGGTCTTCACCGCGTCCACGATCGAGTTGACCGGCTCCTCGATGGCCTTGCGGACCTCGCCGGCGGAGATCACCACCGTCTTGGGCAGGCCGCTGACCAGGTCGCGGCCGCGGATCTCGGTGTGCTCGTCCTTGTCGAGCTCGAAGGCCGAGCCGATGGTGATCTTGATCTGCTCGGCGGTGCGCTCGCCCAGCAGCAGGCTGTACTCCTTCTTGATGTGCTGGATGATCGCGTTGTCGAGCTCGTCGCCGGCGACCCGGATGGACTGGGCGGTGACGATGCCGCCGAGCGAGATGACGGCGACCTCGGTGGTGCCGCCGCCGATGTCGACGACCATGTTGCCGGTGGCCTCGTGCACCGGGAGCCCGGCGCCGATCGCGGCCGCCATCGGCTCCTCGATGATGTGCACCTGACGGGCGCCCGCCTGGCTGGAGGCCTCGATCACCGCGCGGCGCTCGACACCGGTGATGCCCGAGGGCACACAGACCACGACGCGCGGCCGGGCCAGATACCGCCGCTTGTGGATCTTGAGGATGAAGTACCGGAGCATTCGCTCCGTGATCTCGAAGTCCGCGATCACTCCGTCCTTGAGCGGACGGACCGCCACGATGTTGCCAGGCGTGCGGCCGATCATCTTCTTGGCTTCCGCCCCGACCGCCAGGATGCCGCCCGTGTTGGTGTTGATGGCGACGACGGACGGTTCGTTGAGGACGATCCCGCGACCCCTGACGTACACCAGCGTGTTGGCGGTGCCGAGGTCGACAGCCATGTCACGGCCGATGAACGACATGTTGTTCGCCATGAGGATACGTCTGGCCTTCCCGAGCTGGACCGATAGGGGACTTGAGGGCGGCGGAGGGGATCCCCCCGCGGAGCAGGCGGAACGAGGTGCTGCGAGGTCCGAAGAGGTTGTTCCATCGTAGTCGCGCCCGGTGAACGAGGAGTGAGGGCGCCCCGGCCATTCTCAGCAGAACACTCAGCCGCCCCCTGTAATGGTGACGTCGTGTCGGGGCGATTGGTTCCCGGAATCGCCGCGCATATGCCAGGCGGCGACCGGTGGGATCCGGTCGCCGCCCGCCGAAGAAGTTGACGGGCAGTCAGCCCAACTCGGGGAAGAAGAGCTTGATTTCCCGGTCCGCGGACTCGGGCGAGTCCGAGGCGTGGATCAGATTCTCCCGGACGATTGTGCCGAAATCGCCACGAATGCTGCCTGGAGCGGCGGCAATCGGATCGGTCGGACCCGTCAACGCGCGCAACCCCTCGATGACCCGCTCGCCCTCGACGACCAGGGCCACCACCGGGCCGGACGACATGAACTCCACCAGCGGCTCGTAGAACGGCTTGCCGACGTGCTCGGCGTAGTGCTGCTCCAGCGTCGCCCGGTCCAGGGTGCGCAGCTCCAACGCGGGGATCGTCCAGCCGGCCTTGCGCTCGATACGGCCGATGATCTCTCCGATCAGGCCGCGACGGACGGCGTCCGGCTTGAGAAGGACGAGAGTGCGCTGGCTCATGTGCGGGCTCCTTGAGGGGGTACTGCAGCGGCTATGCCGAGTGGATTGCCGAAGTGGACTGAACCTTATCGGGGCGACCCGGCCTGTCCGGGCAGGGGTTACGCGGCCGGTGACGCCTCAGCCGCGGAGGCGTCGGCACGTGCTGCCTTCACGGCGTCGATCTTGCGCCCGAAGTGCACCGCCGCCCACCACAGGCCGGCGAAGACCGCGCCCAGGAAGTACATCGTCGGCACCACGAAACCCGACGCGATCAGGGCGACTTGGAGCACCCAGCCCACCGCGACGCCGCCCGGTCTGGTGATCACGCCGCACAGCAGCACGCACAGCGCCATCGCGACACCGCTCACCGCCCACACCGCACCGGCCGAGAAGCCCGAGAGGTTCATCGCCACCAGGCCCGCCAGGCCGATCACGAAGGCCTCGCCGATCAGGGTGCTCGCACACAGCGTTCGCATCGGATCTCACTTCCGGCCCAGCAGCAGCCGGGCCTCTCCCACGGTGATCACGGAACCGGTGACCAGCACGCCCGCGCCGGCGTACTCGCCCTCCTCCTCCGCGAGCGTGATCGCCGCCTCCAGCGCGTCGTCCAGCCGCGGCTCGACCTGCACCCGGTCGCTGCCGAAGACCTCGACCGCGATCGCCGCGAGCTCGTCGACGTCCATCGAGCGGTCGGTGGAGTTCCGGGTGACCACGATCTCGGCGAAGATCGGCTCGAACGCCTCCAGCAGCCCGCGGACGTCCTTGTCACCGCTGGGCGCGACCACGCCCACCAGATGGGTGAAGGCGAACGCCTCGCGCACCGCCTCGGCGGCGGCGTGCGCACCGGCCGGGTTGTGCGCGGCGTCCAGCACCACCGTAGGGCTGCGGCGCACGACCTCCAGGCGCCCGGGCGAGGTGACGGAGGCGAAGGCGGCCCGGACCGTGTCGATGTCCAGCGGGCGGGCGGCCTGCGAGGAGCCGACGCCGAAGAACGCCTCGACCGCCGCCAGCGCCACCGCCGCGTTGTGCGCCTGATGGGCGCCGTGCAGCGGCAGGAAGATCTGCTCGTAGTCGCCGCCGAGGCCGCGCAGGGTCAGCATCTGGCCGCCCACCGCGATCTCCCGGGAGGTCACGCCGAACTCCATGCCCTCGCGGGCCACCGTGGCGTCCGCCTCGACAGCCCGCTTGAGCAGCACCTGCGCCGCGTCCACGGGCTGCTGGGCCAGCACCACCGTGGCGTCCCGCTTGACGATCCCGGCCTTCTCCTGGGCTATCTCACCCGGCGTGGTGCCCAGGCGGTCCGTGTGGTCCAGGGCGATCGGGGTGACCACGGCGACCGAGCCGTCCACCACGTTCGTCGCGTCCCAGCTGCCGCCCATGCCGACCTCGATCACGGCGACGTCCACCGGCGCGTCGGCGAAGGCGGCGAAGGCCATCCCGGTGAGCACCTCGAAGAAGGACAGCCGGTACGGCTGCGAGCCGTCGACCATCTCGACGTACGGCTTGATGTCGCGGTAGGTGTCGACGAAGCGCTCCACGGAGATGGGCGAGCCGTCCAGGCTGATGCGCTCGGTGACCGACTGGACGTGCGGGCTGGTGTAGCGGCCGGTGCGCAGTTCGAAGGCGCGCAGCAGCGTCTCGATCATGCGGGCGGTGCTGGTCTTGCCGTTGGTGCCGGTGATGTGGATCGCCGGGTACGCGCGCTGCGGCTCGCCCAGGATGTCCATCAGGGCCGTGATGCGCTCCACCGACGGCTCCAGCTTGGTCTCGCCCCAGCGGGACGCCAGCTCCGCCTCGACCTCCCGCAGCGCCTGCGCCTCCTCCGGCGTCCTGGGCCCGGCGGGCGCCTCGTCCCCGGGGGACGGCGGGGTCTGTGCGCGCAGCGTCCGGCTCCCGGCCTCGATCACCGCGAGGTCGGGGTCGTGTCCCGTCTCGGCCTCGACGATCTCGTCGAATCCGTCCGGTCCGGGCTCTTCGTTACGGGGGCGCTCGCTCACGGTGACCAGTCTACGGACGAGTACCGACATCGACGGCGAAGGCCCCCGCGCACGCCCTCGGGGGGTCGTGCGCGGGGGCCTTCGTTCGCGTGCGCCCCGATCAGGCCTGCGGCAGCGCGGCCAACTGGGCGCTGATCCGCTCGACGTCGGCCTGGGCGGCGGCCTGACGGGCCCGGATCTTCTCCACGACCTGGTCCGGCGCCTTGGCCAGGAACGCCTCGTTGCCGAGCTTGGCCGTGGTCTGTGCGAGCTCCTTCTCGGCGGCCGCCAGGTCCTTCGCCAGCCGCTTGCGCTCCGCCGCGAAGTCGATCACGCCGGACAGGTCCAGCGCCACGGTGGCACCGGCGACCGGCAGCGACGCGGTGGCCGTGAAGCCCTCGCCGGCGGGCTGGAGGCGCAGCAGCGAGCGGATCGCCTCCTCGTGCGCGGCGAGCGGCGTGCCGTCCAGTTCGAGACGGGCCGGGACCCGCTGCCCGGGCTGCAGGCCCTGCTCGGCGCGGAACCGGCGGACCTCGGTGACCGCCTCCTGGAGCGTGGCGATCTCCTGCTCGGCGGCCGGGTCGCGGAAGCCGGTGTCGGCGGGCCACTCGGCCACGACGACCGACTCGCGTCCGGTCAGCGTGGTCCACAGCTCCTCGGTGACGAACGGCACGACCGGGTGCAGCAGCCGCAGCGTCACGTCGAGGACCTCGCCCAGGACGCGGCGCGCACTTTGTGCTTTGGCGACTGCGTCGCGGGCGGCCGCCTCGCCGCCCGCGGCGAACGTGGTCTTGGACAGCTCCTCGTACCAGTCGAAGTCCTCGTCCCACGCGTAGTGGAAGAGCGTGTCGGTCAACTTGGCGAACTGGTAGTCGTCGTAGTACGCGTCGACCTCGGCGACGACCGAGTTCAGCCGGGACAGGATCCACCGGTCGGCCGTGGACATCCGCTCGGGGGACGGCAGTTCGCCCTCGACCGTGGCGCCGTTCATCAGCGCGAAGCGGGTGGCGTTCCAGAGCTTGTTGGCGAAGTTGCGCGAGCCCTGGACCCAGTCCTCGCCGATCGGCACGTCGGTGCCGGGGTTGGCGCCGCGGGCCAGGGTGA
>CAYNNX010000155.1:0-16225 GCA_964398515.1 uncultured Streptantibioticus sp.
TCGCCGCCCGCAGCGTCCGCTGGCGTGCCGGCTGGTCCTCCGGGGCGCCGACCGGGCCCCCCGGGCCTGACGCGTTGCGCGGGTTCACGACTCCGGAGCCCCCGCGGAGGCGGATCCCGGGGCCGCGGCACCGGGGGCCGAGGTGCCGGGGGCGGGGCGCTCGGCCGTTTGCGCTGCTTCGGCCTCCCAGCGGCGGGCCAGTTCCGCGGCCTTCCGGGCGGCTTCGGCGACCGCCTGCGGGCCGCCGCCCGCGCGCCCCGCCGCGTACCCCACGAGGAACGTGGTCAAGGGCGCGGCCGGCCGGGCGACACCGTGTGCGGCGTCGCGAGCGAGGTCGAGCAGGGTGGCGGTGTCGACGTCGAGATCGATCCCGAGGTCGGCCTTGGCTGCGGCGATCCATTCATCCAACACACGTCCATGCTCCCTGATCCCCCTGCGGGCCACCGACAGGTCCTCCCAGGTGTCGCAGTCGAACGTCGCCCGGCCGCCGGGGTCCGCCAGGCGACTGAGCGCGAGATGTGCCGTCAGGCGGCGCAGCGGCAGACCGGTCAGCCGGCCGTGCTCCGCGGTGAGTCGACCGAGTTCGCGCCGGAGCGCGGCGCTCCGGTAGGCCGCCGCGAGCGGCTGGTCGCGCCCGGAGGGATCGGTCAGGAGCACGCCCTCGGCCCCGGCGTCCTTCTCCAGCCCGGCCAGCAGGGCGCGGGCCGTGGCACGGGACAGGAACGGCAGGTCGGCGGCGAGGAGCAGCACGCGCTCCGCCGCGGTGTGCCGCAGCCCGGCGGCCAGGGCGGGCAGCGGGCCGCCGCCGGGCGGGTCCTCGCGGACCTGGACGACGCGCCGCGCGGTCGGGCGAGGCGGTCCGACGACCACCGTGGTGGCCGCCCCCGCGCACGCGTCGAGCACGCGGTCCAGCAGCGTCGCCCCGCCGACCCGCAGCCCCGGCTTGTCGACCCCGCCGAGCCGCCGCGCGGCACCCCCGGCCAGCACGACGGCGTCGAAGACACCGGAGAGACTCTCGGCAGAAGGGACAGCAGGGGCACCGCGGTCGGGCTGGTCGACGGTCATGGCCCGAGTATGACCGTATGGGCGTGCCCTACACCGTCCGCAGCAGCAGGGCGGGCTGCTCGACGCAGTCGGCCACGTAGCGCAGGAACCCGCCCGCCGTGCCGCCGTCGCACACCCGGTGGTCGAAGGTGAACGAAAGCTGCACGACCTGCCGGACCGCCAACTCGCCCTGGTGCACCCAGGGTTTGGGGGTTATGCGCCCGACTCCCAGCATCGCCGCCTCGGGGTGGTTGATGATGGGGGAGGAGCCGTCCACGCCGAAGACGCCGTAGTTGTTGAGGGTGAAGGTGCCTCCTGTCAGTTCGGCGGGGCTCAGCTTTCCGGCTCGGGCGGCCTCGGTGAGGCGGGCGATCTCCGCCGCCAGCTCTTCGGTCGTGCGGGCGTGGGCGTCCCGTACGACCGGGACCATCAGGCCGCGCTCGGTCTGGGCCGCGAATCCGAGGTGGACCGCGGGGAGTTGGACGATCTCGGCGCGTTCGGTGTCGACGACCGCGTTGAGCTCGGGGTAGCGGGCCAGTGCCGCCGTGCAGACCCGGGCGAGCACCGCGAGCACCGAGATCTTCGGGGCGCCCGGCGCCGCGTTCATCGCCGCCCGCGCGGCCAGCAGCTCCGTGGCGTCGGCGTCCACCCAGCACGTGGCGTCGGGGATCTCGCGGCGGCTGCGCGAGAGCTTCTCGGCGACGGCGCCGCGTACCCCGCGCAGCGGTATGCGGGTGGGGGCGGGAGCCGGTCCGGCGGGGGCGGCAGGTGCGGCGGGCTCGACGCTCACCCCGGCTTGTTCGGCCTGCGCTATCGCACGCTCCACGTCCGAGCGCAGGATCAGGCCGTCGGCTCCGCTGCCGCGTACCGCCCGCAGGTCCACACCGTGTTCCCTGGCGAGTCGCCGGACGAGCGGCGAGATGACGGCCACCGGCCCTTCGGCCGCCGTGCGCTCAGCTGCGCGCCGCTCCGGCGGGGCCTCCGGCGCCGTGCCGGCCCTGACCCGGCGGCGTCGCGGCGCGGGGGCGGCGGTCCCGTACCCGACCAGGACGTTTCCGGACCCCGCGGCGGGTTGTGCGCCGTCGCCGGGTGCCGTGTCCGACGGCCGGCCTCCGGTGCCGCGGCCGCGCCCCTGACGGGGTTCGGGGCCGGACCCGGGTCCGGATCCGGGTTCGGGTCCGGGTCGGGCGGCATCCAGCCGGCCGTCGGAGGCGGTCTCCCCCACGGCCACCGTCACCAGCGGGTTCCCGACCGGCACCTCGTCACCCGATTCGCCGAAGCGCGCGGTGACCACGCCGCCGTAAGGGCACGGCACCTCGACCACGGCCTTGGCGGTCTCCACCTCGACGACCGGCTGGTCCACGGCGACCACGTCGCCGACCTCGACCAGCCACCGCACGATCTCCGCCTCGGTCAGCCCCTCCCCCAGGTCGGGCAGGGTGAACTCCCTCACCACGGGCATCAGTCGTCCTCCCATTGCAGGCGGGCGACGGCGTCCAGGACGCGGTCGACACCGGGCAGATGGTGGCGCTCCAGCATGGGCGGCGGATACGGGACGTCGAATCCGCCGACCCGGAGCACCGGCGCCGCCAGGTGGTGGAAGCAGCGTTCGGTGATCCGGGCGGCGATCTCGGCGCCCGCGCCGCCGAAGCCGCTGGACTCGTGGACGACGACGGCCCGGCCGGTCCGGCGGACGGCGGCGCACACGGTCTCGTCGTCGAACGGCACCAGGCTGCGCAGGTCGACGACGCCCAGGTCCCAGCCCTCCTGCCGGGCCGCTTCGGCCGCCTCCAGGCACACCGGCAGCGAGGGACCGTAGGTGATCAGCGTCGCGGAGCGCCCGGGGCGCCGCACCACGGCCCGGCCCAGCGGAGGTACCGGTTCGGGGGCGTCGGCGCACCAGTCGGCCTTCGACCAGTACAGGCGCTTGGGTTCGAGGAAGATCACGGGATCGTCGGAGGCGACGGCGGCGCGCAGCAGCCCGTAGGCGTCGGCGACCGTCGCAGGGGTGACGACATGGAGTCCGGGGGTGTGCAGGTAGTAGGCCTCGGAGGAGTCGCTGTGGTGCTCGACGCCGCCGATCCCGCCGCCGTACGGGATGCGCACGGTGATCGGCATCGGCAGGGCACCCCGGGTGCGGTTGCGCATCCGGGCGACATGGCTGATGAGCTGTTCGAGGGCCGGGTAGGCGAAGGCGTCGAACTGCATCTCGACCACCGGACGCAGCCCGTACATCGCCATGCCGACCGCGGTGCCGAGGATCCCGGCCTCGGCCAGCGGAGTGTCGGTGACGCGGTTGTCACCGAACTCCTTGGCCAGCCCGTCGGTGATCCGGAAGACTCCACCGAGGGTGCCGACGTCCTCCCCGAGCACGTGCACGGCGGGGTCCTCGGCCAGGGCGTCGCGGAGTGCGCGGCCCAACGCCTGGGCCATGGTGGCCGGTTTGCGCGTGCTGCGCGCCGCCGCGGGCGCGGTCGCGGTGGTCATCGCCGCCCCTCCGCGTGCGAGGTGCCGGCGCCGGACTCGGTGCCGGACTCGGCCTGGGCGTCCAGTTCGGCTTCGGCGTCGAGTTCGGCCCGCAACTGGGCGGCCTGCTCGCGCAGTTGGGCGGTGCGTTCGGCGTAGACGTGCTCGAACAGCTCCATCGGGTCGAGCACCGGGTCGGCGTTCATCCGCTCGCGCAGGTCGGCCGCCATGGCCTCCGCGGCGTCCCGCGCGGCCGCGACCGTCGTCTCGTCGAGCAGGCCGCGCTCACGCAACTCACGTTCCAGCAAGGTGATCGGATCGTGCTCGCGCCACGCCTCGACCTCGGCGGTGTCCCGGTAGCGGGTGGCGTCGTCGGCGTTGGTGTGGGCGTCCATGCGATAGGTGACCGCCTCGATCAGCGTGGGCCCGCCGCCCGCGCGGGCGCGTTCGACCGCCTCGGTGAGCACCTGGTGCACCGCGGGCGCGTCGTTGCCGTCCACCAGCCGCCCCGGCATCCCGTAGCCGACCGCCTTGTGGGCGAGCGAGGGGGCCGCCGTCTGCTTCTCCAGCGGTACGGAGATGGCGAAGCCGTTGTTCTGCACGAGGAAGACGACGGGCGCCCGCCACACGGCGGCGAAGTTCAGCGCCTCGTGGAAGTCGCCCTCGCTGGTGCCGCCGTCGCCGACGAGGGCGAGCGCGACCGTGTCGTCGCCCTTGAGGTGCGCGGCGTGCGCGAGGCCGACCGCGTGCGGCAGCTGCGTGGCCAGCGGCGTGCACAAAGGGGCGATGTGGTGCTCGCGCGGATCGTAGCCGTTGTGCCAGTCACCGCGCAGCAGGGTGAGCGCCTGGACGGGGTCGACCCCGCGGGCGACGACCGCCAGGGTGTCGCGGTAGCTGGGGAAGAGCCAGTCCTGCGGACGCAGCACCAGTGCCGCGGCCACCTGGCAGGCCTCCTGGCCGGTGCTGGAGGGGTAGACGGCGAGGCGGCCCTGCTGGGTGAGGGCGGTGGCCTGGCGGTTGTAGCGACGGCCGCGCACCAGCTCGCCGTAGAGCCGACGCAGCAGCCCCGGGTCGAGGTCGCGCGCGGCGGGCGTGCCGAGGAGCCGGTAAGGCTCGCTGTCGGGCAGCAGCGGCGCGGGGTCGACACGGGGGTGCCAGTGGGGCGGCGGAATACGGCGGGGCTGCTCCAGGACGGTCATCGCGCACCTCCTCGTGGGCGGTGTCCACGCACCCGTCGGTACGCGGGTGCCTCGCAGGACGGCGAGCGGTGATCCCGCTCACTCACCTACCGATTGTTCGGTCGAGGACGGCATTTTGGCCACAGTCGCGTCGAGGCTGTGGACAAACGGTTCTCCACAGCCTGAGATAGAGGCATTACGTCCATGGTAGGAAGGCCCGGGGGGATGGCGACTGAACAGATGGCCAACTCTGACCTGCCCCTTCGCCCCTTGGACGACATCGATCGCGCCATCCTGCGACTGCTTCAGGAGGACGGCCGCGCCTCGATACGCTCGGTGGCCGACCGCGTGCACATATCCCGGGCCAACGCCTACGCCCGGATCAACCGGCTGATCGAGTTCGGGATCATCCGCGGCTTCACGGCCCGCGTCGACCACGAGAGAGCGGGTCAGGGCGCATCCGCCTACATCACGCTGAAGATCGTCCAGAACTCCTGGCGCACGGTTCGGGAAAAACTGCTCACTCTTCCGGGTGTTTCTCACATCGCGCTGGTCAGCGGCGACTTCGACGTGCTGATGCTGGTGCACACCGCCGACAACCGCAGCCTGCGCGAACTCGTGCTCACCCGCATCCAGGCGATAGAGGAGGTGCTGAGCAGCCGGACGCTGCTGGTCTTCGAGGAGACGGATCTCGTCGTGGACGAGTGAGGGCCGCGGCGGCGGATGCGGGCGGCGTAGGGCCGCCCCCTCCCACGCGCCCGGCCCCCGGCTGAGGTGCGCAGGAAGGCCTCAGGTGCGCAGGCCGTCGAAGGCCAGCCGGACCACGGTGTCCGCGACCTGCTCGCTGCTGAGCGCCGCGCCGCCCGCCGGCCGGTACCACTCCACAATGGAGTTGATCATGCCGAAGAGCAGCCG
This sequence comes from uncultured Streptantibioticus sp., assembly GCA_964398515.1. GTDB lineage: Bacteria > Actinomycetota > Actinomycetes > Streptomycetales > Streptomycetaceae > CAYNNX01. The sequence goes on from CAYNNX010000155.1 coordinate 5,604, forward strand.
GGTGGCGAGCCGCGCGTCCACGTCCGCGCGCAGGTCCCCCTCGGCGACCGCCGCCTCGAGCAGTTCCACCACCCGGTGGTCGAACTCCCGGCGCCGCTCCAACGCCCACCGCTCGGTACGTGTGTTGCCGCGCACGCGCAGCAGCAACGTGACGTACGGCAGCTCGGCCATCAGCACCTCGGCGGTGCGGTGGACGACGTGCTCCAGCCGTTCCACGGCCCGGCCCTGCCGCGCGCCCGGCTCGCCGAGGATGCCGAACAGCCCGTCCAGCGCCCGCCCGACGGCACGTTCCAGCAGCTCTTCCTTGCCGCGTACGTGATGGTAGATCGACGACTTGGAGATCCCGGCGGCGCGCGAGAGGTGTTCCATCGAAGTGCCGTCGTAGCCCCGCTGGTTGAACACCTCGACGGCCACCGCCAGCAGGCTCTCGGGCGTGTAGGTGTCGCGCTTGGCCATGGTCATGATTAGACCAGCTTCCCATGGACCGCGGCACGGCGGCATAGCGCGGGTGAGGGCGCGTAGCGGCCGGTGGGGAAGACCGCGTGGAGGTTGCGCAGAACGCGGCACACGAACCCGGCCCCGACCTGGTCCCCCCACTCCAGCGGCCCGCGCGGGTAGTTCACACCCAGCCGCATCGCGGTGTCCACGTCCTGCGCGCTCGCCACCCCCCTCGCGACCGCGTCCACGGCGAAGTCCACCAGCATCGCGACCGTACGCGCGACGATCATGCCCGGAGCGTCGTCGATCACGCTGACCTGCTTGCCCAGCGCCTGGAAGAGCCCGACGGCCGCACTCACGGCGTGCGGAGGGGCCGTGTCCGACGGCGCCAGCGCGATCCGGGTGGCCGTCCGGTAGTCCAACGCAAGGTCGAAGCGGATGCACGTACCGGACGTATCGGTCGTGGCGGCCCTTCCGTCGGTCAGGGCCAGCCGCGTGCCGTCGGGCAGGAGGACGAACCCGTCCGGGTCGCCGTGTGCGACATCGCTCTGCGTTGCCTCGATTCCCGCCTCTTCGATCAGCTCACGCAGCACGGCCGCCGGGCCCAGATCGCCGTGCACCGCCACCGACCTCGGGGCCTCGCAGGCCTCGGCGGTGTGCGGTACGGGCCGCTGCGGGGCATCCCCGTCGTAGCGGAACCAGCCGCGGCCGGACTTGCGGCCGTGCAGCCCGGACTCCACCAGCCGCCGCTGGGCGAGGGACGGGGTGAACCTCGGGTCGTGGAAGAACGCCTCCCACACAGAACGCGTCACGGCCTCGTTGACGTCCTGCCCGATCAGGTCGGTCAGCTCGAACGGACCCATCCGGAAGCCGCCGCTCTCACGGAGCACGGCGTCGATCGTCGCCGGATCCGCGGCGCGCTCCTCCAGCAGGCGAAACGCTTCGGCGTAGAAGGGGCGGGCGATCCGGTTGACGATGAAGCCGGGCGTGTCCGTACAGCGCACCGGCGACTTCCCCCAGGAGGCCGCCGTCTCGTGCACGAAATCGGCCACCTCCGGCTCGGTCGCCCGGCCGACGACGACCTCGACCAGCGGCAGCAGCGGCGCGGGATTGAAGAAGTGCATCCCCACGAAGCGCCCGGGCAGCCGCAGCGCCGCCGCGATCGCGGTGACCGACAACGAGGAGGTGTTGGTCGCCAGCACGCACTCGTCGCCGACGACCTTCTCCAGCTCGGCGAAGAGCCGCTGCTTGACCTCCAGCCGTTCGGCGACCGCCTCGACCACCAGCGCGGCGCCCGCCAGATCGGCGAGCGCGCCGGCCGCAACGGTCGCGGCCCGGGCGGCGTCCCGGTCGGCCGCGCTCATCCGCCCCTTGTCCACCAGCCGGTCCAGCCGCGCCCCGATCGCCTCGGCGGCCCGCCCGGCCTGTCCGGGTACGGCGTCGTAGAGCAGCACGCGATGTCCGGCGGCCAACGCGACCTGCGCGATCCCCTGGCCCATCGTGCCGGCGCCGACCACGGCGACGGTGGTGCGGGAGCCGTCGATGCGGGGTGCGCCGCCGTCGGGGTCGGCGTCGGGCGCGCCCCGGGTTGCGTCGTTGGGAGTGATCTCCGAGGCGCTGTCCGTCGTGTCCATGCCGTCCGCTCCCTGTTCCATCCCGCCCGGAAGTTATCCACAGGCCGGATCTCCCTCTTGCCCCGACCGACCATTCGGTCAAGACTTGTGCAGCGACACCATATTGCCCGTCCCACTCGACGAGGAGTGGCCCAGCATGGCCGCAGACCTTTCCACCGCGGAACTCCCCGTGGCCCACTTGATCGAACGGCATCGAGCCACTTTGGACAAGGCTCTCCAGGCGATCGGCGCCCGGGAGTACTGGTCCCCCTACCCCGAGCACCCCAAGGCCTACGGGGACGCCGGCACCGGTCTCGGGCCCGCCGAGGGCAAAGCCGCCTTCGAGGCGCTCCTCGGTCAGCCCTTCCCCCTCGACCAGCCCGGCACGGACGGCCAAACGGGCGGCGAGGTCTCCCCGTACGGCATCGAGCTGGCGATCAGCTACCCCCACCCCGACCCCGACGCGCTGCTGCCCGCCATGCGTGCGGCCGTTCCCGCCTGGCGGGACGCGGGCCCCGAGACGCGGGCCCTGGTGTGCCTGGAGATCCTGTCGCGGATCAACGCCCGGTCGCACGAGTTCGCGCACGCCATCATGCACACCACCGGCCAGGCAGCCACCATGGCCTTCCAGGCCGGCGGCCCGCACGCCCAGGACCGCGGCCTCGAAGCCGTCGCCTACGCCTACCGGGAACAGACCCGCACCCCGGCCGAGGCCCGCTGGGTCAAGCCGCAGGGCAAGCGCGAGCCGATCCGCCTGCGGAACACCTTCACCGCCGTGCCCCGCGGCGTCGCGCTGCTCATCGGCTGCAACACCTTCCCGACGTGGAACGGCTTCCCCGGCCTCTTCGCCTCCCTGGCGACCGGTAACCCCGTGCTCGTCAAGCCGCACCCGCGGGCGGTCCTGCCGCTGGCGCTGGCGGTGCGGATCGCCCGCGAGGCGGTGGCCGAGGCCGGCTTCGACCCGAACCTGGTCTGCCTCGCCGCCGAAGCCCCCGGTGAGGGACTCGCCAAGAGCCTCGCCGTGCGCCCCGAGATCCGCATCATCGACTACACCGGGTCCACCGCCTTCGGTGACTGGCTGGAGGCCAACGCCCGCCAGGCGCAGGTGTACACCGAGAAGGCAGGCGTCAACACGGTGGTCGTCGACTCCACCGACGACTACCGGGGGATGCTGGCCAATCTGGCCTTCACCCTCTCCCTCTACAGCGGCCAGATGTGCACCACGACGCAGAACCTGCTGATCCCGCGCGACGGCATCGACACCGACACCGGCCACAAGTCCTACGACGAGGTGGTGGCCGACCTCTCGGCGGCCGTCGAGGGGCTGCTGGGTGACGACGCCCGGGCCAACGCCCTGCTCGGCGCGCTGGTCAACCCGCAGGTCCGCGAGCGGCTCGAGGCGGCACCGGGGCTCGGTTCGGTCGCGCTGCCCTCACGTGCCGTGACGCACCCGGAGTTCCCCGAAGCCGTCGTCCGCACCCCGATGATCGTCACGCTCGACGGGACCAAGCCGGACGCCGAGGCGGCCTGTCTGCCCGAGTGCTTCGGCCCGGTGTCGTTCGCGGTCGCCGTGGACTCGACGGCCGACGCGATAGCACTGCTGCGGCGCACGATCCGCGACAAGGGCGCGATGACGGTCGGGGCGTACACGACGTCCGCGGAGGTCGAGCGGGCCATCGAGGAGGTGTGCCTGGAGGAGATGGCCAATCTCTCCCTCAACCTGACCGGCGGGGTCTACGTCAACCAGACCGCGGCGTTCGGCGACTTCCACGGCACAGGCGGCAACCCGGCTGCCAACGCCGCCCTGTGCGATGCGGCATTCGTGGCCAACCGCTTCCGCATGGTCGAAGTCCGCCGTCCGGAACGGGAGTAGGGAACGAGGGGGGAGGGGGAGGGAGGGGGTGGGGGGAGGGGCCCCTCCCTCCCGAACACCGAGCTCCCGCCCCGCCCCCGCTCACCCCGCTCACCCCGCCCACCGCGTCAGAAGCGCGTCGCTCCCGCTTCAGACCTGCGCGTAACGCTGGATCCAGGCGTGCATAGCGATGGCCGCAGCGGCGCCCGCGTTGATGGAGCGGGTCGAGCCGAACTGGGCGATGGAGCACACTGCAGTCGCGTGCTTGCGCGCCTCCTCGGTGAGGCCGGGCCCTTCCTGGCCGAAGAGCAGTACGCAGCGCCGGGGAAGCACGGTGGTCTCCAGCGGAACGGCACCGGGCAGGTTGTCTATGCCGATGATCGGCAGGTCCTCGGCGCGGGCCCATTCCGCGAGAGCGGAGACGTCCTCGTGGTGGCGGACGTGCTGGTATCGGTCGGTCACCATGGCGCCGCGGCGGTTCCAGCGGCGGCGGCCGACGATGTGCACCTCCTTGGCCGCGAAGGCGTTGGCGGTGCGGACCACGGAGCCGATGTTGAAATCATGGCTCCAGTTCTCCACCGCCACGTGGAAGTCGTGACGGCGGGTGTCGAGGTCGGCGACGATCGCCTCACGCGTCCAGTAGCGGTACCTGTCGACGACGTTGCGCCGGTCGCCGTTCGCGAGGAGCTCCGGGTCGTAGCGGGGGTCGTCGGGCCAGGGTTTCGGGTGGGGGCCGACACCGACCTCCTGCCCGAACCCTTCGTCGTACTGCTGCGGCCCGCCGGCCGCCCGGTCCTCGCTGGTGCTCACCCCATGAGGGTAGATGCTGTTCGGCAGGCCGTGGCCGGGCCTGGTTCAGCCCGCCGCGGCCGGGCCCGGTTCGCCGGGCGTGCGCTGCCGGGGCACGGCGGCCCGGCGGCGGCGCTCAGGCAGGAGGCGGTCGGCCCGGTCACCGGCCCAGCGCAGGAAGCCGGTGGGCAGGAAGACCGCGTCCGCCGTGATCATCGCCAGGGAGAAGAACGGCAGGCCGAGCATGACGGCGATCCCCGCGTGCTCGCACATCATCATGACCAGCAGAACGTTCTTCACCGTGCGGTTGAAGAGCGTGAAGGGGAAGGCGACCTGGACGATCACCGTGCCGTAGCTGATGAGCATGACGATGACGCCGTTCGCCGCCAGGGTGTGCGAAAGGGCGGGCCACGGGGTGAAGTCGTTGAGGTTCAGCGGGTAGTACAGGGCGGTGCCGTCCTGCCACCGTGATCCCTGGATCTTGAACCAGCCGGCCGTGGAGTAGATCAGGCACACCTCGACCACGATCACCAGCATGGCGCCCGCGTGCACCACGTTGCCGATCATGTGCATCACCCTGCGCGGCTCGCCGGGCGCGTAGCGGCGCACCAGCCACCAGGCGGCCTGGAGCAGCGCGGCTCCCCAGAAGGCGAGCGCCCAGCCCGAGCCGAGGTCACCGAGTGCGGTGCTGACGGCGAGCGCGGCAATGGCCAGCATCCACAGGACGATTCCGGTCGGATCGTCCGTTCCTGCCCGCGGGTGGTCGGCGATCGCGCGCTTGCGGGAGCGTCGGCGGGCGTCGAGCGACCAGACCTCGCCGCAGCGCGTGAAGACCAGGTAGATCGACATGATGTGCAGCACGTTGTCGCCGCCGTCGCCCATGAACACGCTGCGGTTCTGCAACGACAGCACGCCGATCATGAACAGGATGGACGCGGTACGGGTCCGCCAGCCGATCAGGAGCATCGCGCTCGCGGCGATCGCGGCCGTGTAGACGATCTCGAACCAGACACGGCTCTCGGACCACATCAGAACCGTGAAGGCGTGGTTGGTGCCGATCAGCGTGTGCGCCAGGTTCCAGCTCCAGGGGCCGTCGGGCCCGTAGAGCTCGCTGCGGTGCGGCCATTCACGCAGCAGGAACACCAGCCAGGTGAAGGCGAAGCCGATCCGGATCACGGCCGCTTGGTAGGGGGCCACGACGCCACCGGTGATCCGGGCCAGGCCGCGGCCGACCGTGCTGTCCACGCGCCGAGCCAGCCCGGCGAAGGGCGACGGCGGGGAGGAAGGCACGGAGGAGGGCGCCGACGAAAACGCCGAAGAGGGCGCGGAAGCCGAAGCCGCGGAAGAAGACGCGGAGGCGGCCGGCGTGGGCGGGGCCGCGGTCGCCGATGCCGGGGTGGAGGCGGGCGGGGCCGCGGTCACCGGGGTTCGGGGGGCGGCGCGGTGTTCGGTCACCTGAAGTCCTCGTCGCTGACGGCCCACCACGGCAGTACGCGGTAGTTGGTGCGGGTGTCGATCTTCTCGCTGCTCCACGGAGGAGCCGCCACGTTGCTGGTGGCCGAGCGCACCTGGACGCGCTCGACGACGCCTCCGTTGAGGCGGGGCCCGAAGCGGTGGGCGACGATGCGGCGCACGTAGGCCTCGGAGAGGTCCCCGCGGACGCCGACCGCGCGGTTCTGGTCGTCGTGGGAGTCGGTGTAGAAGGACCAGGCGCGGCGCAGTTCGTTCTGCTGGGTGTGGCTGGGGAGGGGATTGTGTCGGATGGCGGCGACGTCCATGGCGGTGAGGTCGACCCACCCGGTGATCTGTGAGGTTCCGTCCGGCAGGCGTACTTGGGCTCGTGCCTGGACGTCCGAGTTCTGCTGGAGCGGGTTGGGCGCGAAGAGCTTCCAGTTCTGTTCGAACTCGGGGTAGATGTAGTCGTTGACGGCGGCGGCGTGCTCCTGGGAGAGCGTGTTCTGCGGTGCGACGTGCAGGAAGACCATCGCGCAGTGGACGGCGACGCCGACCGCCACGCCGGCGACGGCGAGCGCGAGCACGATGCGCGAGGTGAGGGACAGTCCGGCCGTGCCGGCCGACTCGCGGAGGTCCGCAGACTCGTCGAGATGCGCCGGATCGCCGGAGCCCGCAGTTTCACCGCGAAACGCCCGGTGGTAGGGGTCCGCAGAGTCACCGGGAAACGCCTGGACGCCGGAGCCCCCGGACTCGCCCGGAGACGCCTGACAGTCGGTGCCCCGAGACATACCGGGCGGGGCTTGGCCGCCGGGTCCCGCGTGCTCGCCGGGATCGGTCCCGCCGCGAGACTCCCCCGACGCGTTCGCGGCGTCCGCAACACGTATGTCGTCAAGGTCATCGTGGCCGGCTATGGCACCGGTGTCTCGGGGCCCGGCCATGGCGTCCGGTTCGCCGGGATCCGCCGTTGCGCCCGGGTCGACGCGGTCCGCGGGGCCGTCGGCACCGTGCGCGCCGCCTGGAGCCCGGTCCCCCCGAGGGTCTTGATCGGCCCGAGGCGACCGGTCGCCGTGGGGCGCTCGGCCGCCGTGCGGCCACGGGCCGTCTCCGGGTCTGTGGGCAGCGCCGGACGGGTGTGGTGGTGACTCGTCCGGTGCGCCGCGTGTTGCCGCCCCGTCCTCGGGTGGCTCCATGTCTCTCCCCGTTTCCTAGCCTTCGGACATACGCATCGGAACGGTACTCACGCCGCCGCGCGCAGGACAGTCATACCGGGGTTATCCACAGGCCGACGATCGCCCTTGACACCCTACGTGGCCCGGCACACCATTGAACCGAACGGTCGGTCGGGAGCAGGGAGGCTTCGGGATGACCACGGCACGGACACCGGACACGGCAGGGACCGCCCACGGTGGAGGCGGAAGCGACCTGCTGACGCGGTTCGAGGCGACCGTGGCCGCCGACGAGCGGATCGAGCCGCGCGACTGGATGCCCGACGCGTACCGGGCCACCCTTGTCCGGCAGATCGCGCAGCATGCGCACTCGGAGATCATCGGCATGCAGCCGGAGGCCAACTGGATCGCGCGGGCGCCCAGTCTGCGGCGCAAGGCGATCCTCATGGCCAAGGTCCAGGACGAGGCGGGACACGGCCTGTACCTCTACGGCGCGGCCGAGACCCTGGGCGTCGGCCGCGACGAGTTGCTCGACAAGCTGCACACCGGCCGCCAGCGTTACAGCTCGATCTTCAACTACCCGACGCTGACCTGGGCCGACGTCGGCGCCATCGGATGGCTGGTGGACGGCGCGGCGATCACCAACCAGGTGCCGCTGTGCCGCTGCTCCTACGGGCCCTACGCCCGGGCGATGGTGCGGATCTGCAAGGAGGAGTCGTTCCACCAGCGTCAGGGGTACGAGCTGCTGTACGCCTTGGCGCACGGCACCGAGGCGCAGCACGCGATGGCTCAGGACGCGGTGGACCGCTGGTGGTGGCCGTCCCTGATGATGTTCGGCCCGCCGGACGACGAGTCCGCGCACTCGGCGCAGTCCATGGCGTGGCGGATCAAGCGGCACTCCAACGACGAGCTGCGCCAGCGTTTCGTCGACATCTGCGTCCCGCAGGCCGAGGTGCTGGGGCTGACGCTTCCCGATTCGGATCTGCGGTGGAACGAGGAGCGGGGAAGCTGGGACTTCGGCCCGATCGACTGGGAGGAGTTCCAGCAGGTGCTGCGGGGCAACGGCCCTTGCAACGAGCAGCGGCTGGCCCAGCGCCGCGCCGCCCACGAGGAGGGGGCCTGGGTGCGAGCGGCGGCGGCCGCCTACGCGGTCAAGCACGGGCCGGCGACGGGTACGACGGCGGGCGCGCGCGTGACGGCGGCCGCGGGGGAGGCGATGGCCGGATGAACACCGAATGGCCGCTGTGGGAGGTCTTCGTGCGCAGCAAGCGCGGGTTGAGCCACAGCCACGCGGGGAGCCTGCACGCGCCGGACGCGGCGATGGCGCTGCGCAACGCCCGTGATCTGTTCACCCGGCGCGGCGAGGGCGTGTCCATCTGGGTGGTGCCGGCCTCGGCGGTCACCGCGTCGTCGCCGGACGAGAAGGACCCGTTCTTCGAGCCGTCGGCCGACAAGCCGTACCGCCACCCGACGTTCTACGAGATTCCGGAGGGGGTGAAGCACCTGTGAGCGCGGTCGATTCCGTACAGCACGCAGCCGTGCGGCACGCCGCTGTGGCGCTCGGCGACGACGCCCTGGTGCTCTCCCACCGGCTCGGCGAGTGGGCCGGCCATGCCCCGGTGCTGGAGGAGGAGGTGGCGCTGGCGAACATCGCCCTCGACCTGCTCGGCCAGGCCCGTTTCCTCTACTCGCTGGTCGGCGATGAGGACGAGCTCGCCTACCGGCGCGACGAACGCGGCTTCCGCAACGTCCAGTTGACGGAGCAGCCGAACGGCGACTTCGCCGCGACCATCGCGCGGCAGCTGTACTTCTCCTCCTACCAGGATCTGCTGTACGAGGAGTTGGCGCGCACCGGAGGTGAACTGGCGGGTCTGGCCGCGAAGGCCGTCAAGGAGGTGGCGTACCACCGCGACCACGCCGTGCAGTGGACGCTGCGGCTGGGTGACGGTACGCCGGAGAGCCGTCAGCGGATGCAGCGCGCGCTGGACGCGCTGTGGCGGTACACGGGCGAGCTCTTCGAGCCGGTCGAGGGGCTGCCGGTCGCCCTCGGTACGCTGCGCGAACCGTGGCTGGCCTCGATCGGCGAGGTCGTACGGCAGGCCACGCTGACGATGCCGGAGGGCCCGGACCGGACGGCCTGGTCCGCGGGGGCGGGGCGGCAGGGCGTGCACACCGAGCCGTTCGGGCCGATGCTCGCCGAGATGCAGTACCTCCACCGGGCGCACCCGGAGGCGTCATGGTGACCACATCCGACACCGGCGAAACCGCTCTGGCCTCACCCGGGTCGTACGCCTGCCCCGCCCCGACGACGGCTGAGCAGGCAGACGCCACCGCGGCGGAGCGGGAGTTGGAGCGCGAGCTGCGGGAGGCGGCCGGCAGTGTGCCCGACCCCGAGCTGCCGATGATCACCCTGGAGGAGCTCGGTGTCCTGCGTGGTCTGCATGTGCTCGGGCCGGGAAGGGTGGAGGTGGAGCTGACGCCCACCTACACGGGTTGCCCGGCGATCGAGGCGATGTCGGAGGACGTGATCCGTCGGCTGCGGGACCGGGGCATGACGCAGGTGGCCGTGCGCACGGTGCTCTCGCCGCCGTGGTCGACGGACGCGATCACCGCCGAGGGGCGGCGCAAGCTGGCCGACGCCGGCATAGCTCCACCCAGGCCGCGCGGCGCCGGCGGGCCGGTGGCGGTGGAGTTGTCGGTGCGCTGTCCGCACTGCGGCTCGCTCGACACCACGCTGCTGAGCCGGTTCTCCTCGACCGCGTGCAAGGCGTTGCGCCGCTGCGAGAGATGCCGTGAACCGTTCGACCACTTCAAGGAGTTGTGATGCCGGCGGCTCACGAAGGGATGACGCCTGCGCCCCCGGCCCGGCACGCCGTGTTCCACACGCTCGCGGTCCACGGGGTGGAGCGGCTCACCGATGACGCGGTGGCCATCACCCTCGAGGTGCCACCGGAGCTGCGGGAGGCCTACCGGTTCGAGGCCGGGCAGCATCTGGCGATCCGGCGTCGGCTCAATGGCGGGGAGATACGGCGCACGTACTCGGTGTGCGATGCGGCCCCCGGCGACGAGGGCCCGGCGCGGCTGCGGATCGGGGTGCGGCTGGTGGAGGGCGGCGAGTTCTCAACCTACGCGCTCAAGGGGGTGACGCCGGGGGATGTGCTGGAGGTGATGACCCCGGCCGGGCGCTTCACCCTGGACGTGGCGATCGAGCGGGCCGGGCTCGACCGGGAGGGGCGTGGCGGGCATTTCGCGGCGGTGGTGGGAGGCAGCGGGATCACGCCCGTGCTGTCGATCGCGGCGACGGTGCTC
>CAYNNX010000156.1:0-16120 GCA_964398515.1 uncultured Streptantibioticus sp.
GGCCGTGCGCCGCCAGTCCGCGCGGGCCGCCCGGGCCAGCCGCCGCAGGCGTCCGGGGCGCAGGGCGGGCTCGGGCCGCTGCCGGGTCTCAGCGGGCGCGCCGGAGGCACCGCCGACGACGGGGACGGCGGTGGCGGTGTCGGGTCGCGAGAGCACGGTCGCGGCTGTTCCTCTTCTGCCGGGGTTCTGCCTGGGTTCTGCCGGGGTTCTGCCTGGGTTCTGCGTCGCGTGGCCACGCCGGTGGTGCGGACGGGCCGCGGACGACGAGCGGATTCGGTGAAGGCGTCGTGCAGCGACCGTACAACGAGTGGCGGCCCGCCTGGAGCGTGGGTGCGCAAAGGGTTGGGAAGGGCGGGCTTTGCCCGGGCTTCCCGTCGGGTCCCGCGGGCGCTGCGGCAAACGGCTGCGGAAGGGGCCCGGAACGCCCTTCGGGCCGACCTGGGACCCGCTGGCTGCGGATCGACCCAGAGCCGTTGTCTACTGAACGTCCGGGCCCCACCCGGGTCGCACCTGCCGCCCCGGCGCTCTCCCCCCTGGCCCGCCTGGGGGCGGGAAAGGGCCCTCGGCGGGCCGCGTTCCGTGCCACGGGCGCTGGACCTGGCTCCCAGTGGTGTTGCGGCCCGTTGGCGCGACACCCCATGGCCCAGCGGCGGTCGACGGAGGACACGGAGGAATCCCGGGTCGGACGTCCTGTGGTGGACCCGGCCGAAACTACTCGCCAGCGACCGCCGCCTGTCAACACCCGTTTGACCTGCGGCAATTCGGAAAACCAGCAGGTCAGTGCGGGGCAGGTGGCGCAGCCGCGACAGGCCGAGGGTGACGTCGTTCGGCGGTACGGGCGCCGCGATCCCTCACTCGTTCGGCCGCTCGTGGACGGTCTGTCCTGCGACGACGGTGCGCAGGCAGCGCGGCAGCGGCGTGCCGGGGGTGAGGACGGGCAGGCCCGGGGTGCCCGAGCGGGGGTCGGTGGACCAGCCGGCGACGCGGTCGTCGGGGGCCTGGACGACCAGTTCCCCGGCCTCCCAGACCGCGTAGTCGGCGGGGGCGCCGGGGACGAGGAGACCCGCGTCGTCCCGGCCCACGGCGCGCCAGCCGCCCCGGGTGTGGGCGGTGAACGCGGCGCGCACCGAGATCCGGTGCTCCGGGGTGCGGTGGAAGGCGGCGGCCCGCACGGTGCCCCACGGGTCGAGCGGGGTGACGGGGGTGTCCGAGCCGAGCGCGAGCGGCACCCCGGCCCGCAGCAGGGCGGCGAAGGGGTTGAGGGTGCGGGCGCGGTCGGCTCCGAGCCTGGTGGCGTACATGCCGTCGGTGCCGCCCCACGCCGCGTCGAAGGCGGGCTGCACGGAGGCGGTGAGCCCCAGCTCGGCGAAGGCGGCGATGGTGTCGGCGTCGAGCATCTCGGCGTGCTCCACGCGGTGCCGGGCGGCCCGCAGGCGGGCGAGTCCGACGCGTTCGGCCGCGGCGCGCATGCCGGCGATCACGGCGGTGACGGCGGCGTCGCCGATGGCGTGGAACCCGGCCTGCAGCCCGGTCTCGGTGCACGCCGCGACGTGGGCGGCGATCTCGTCGGCGGTCAGGTAGGCGGTCCCGGTGTGGCCGGCGTCGGCGTAGGGGTGGTGCAGGCAGGCGGTGTGGGAGCCGAGCGCGCCGTCGACGAACAGGTCGCCCGCGGCGCCGACCGCGCCGAGGTCGCGGACCCGGTCGAGCACCGCGCCGGGGTCGCCGCCGACCGCCTCGGCCCAGTAGCCGACCACGCGCGGGCCCGGTGCCTCGGCGGCGAGCCGCAGCAGCCCGGTGAGGTCGTCCTCGCTGCTGATGTCGGGCCCGGCGCACTCGTGGAGTGCGCCGATGCCGAGGGAGACGGCGTGGCGCAGTGCGGCCCGCTGGGCGTCGCGCCGCTGCTGCGGGCCGACGGCCTCGTGCGCGGCCCGGCGCGCGGCGTGGTGGGCGTCGCGGGTCAGCGGTCCGTCCGGGTGGAAGCCGGGCCGTTCGGCGATCCCGGGGACGAGGTCGAGCAGGGCGGTGGTGACCGCGGCGGAGTGCATGTCGGCCCGGGTCAGGTAGAGCGGGCGGCCGCCGGCGGCGGCGTCCAGCTCGACGCGGGAGGGGGCCCGCCCGGCCGGCCAGCGCGAGGCGTCCCAGCCGTGCCCGAGCAGGACCCGGTGCATGGGGTGGGCTTCGGCGTACGCGGCGACCCGGGCGAGGGCTTCGGCCAGGTCGCCGGCGGCCGACAGGTCGAGGCCGGTCATGGCCAGGCCGGTGGCCGTGGCGTGCACATGGGCGTCGGTGAACGCGGGCGTGACGAGCGCGCCGTTCAGGTGGACGACCTCGTCGACGCCGTCCGCGAAGCCGTCGGCCGCGCCTTCGGAGCCGATCCACGCGACGGTCCCGCCGTCGACGACCATGGCGGTGGCGAAGGGGTCGGCGGGGCTGTAGACCGTGCCGCCGCGCAGCAGCACGGTGCCGGGTGTGCGCTCGTTCATGGGGACAAGTCTGGCGCCTGGCGCCCCGCCGACCGCGGCTGGGGTCACAGGTGCGGCGGCCTGGCCTCGTAGGGGGTGGAGAGCACGACCGTCGTCCGGGTGGAGACGCCCGCGAGGCTGCGGATGCCGGCCAGCAGGTTCTCCAGGGCGCCCGGGGTGGCGACGCGGACCTTGAGGATGTAGTTCTCGTCCCCCGCCACGCTGTGGCACGCCTCGATCTCCGGGACCTCGGCGAGCCGTTCGGCGATGTCGTCCGGGGCGCTGGGGTCGAAGGGCTTGACGGAGATGAACGCCGTCAGTGACAGGCCGACCGCCTCGGGGTCGACGATCGCCGCGTAGCCGCGGATGACACCGCGCTGCTCCAGGCGGCGTACGCGCTGGTGCACCGCCGAGGTCGACAGGCCGGTGGCCTTGCCCAGGTCGGTGTAGCTCATGCGCCCATCGGCGACGAGCAGTTCCACGATCCGCCGGTCCAGGTCCTCCACGACGGATCAACCTACTGCGCTCGAGGCGCTCCGGCACAGCGGAACCGGCGTGTGCGCCCCATGCGCCCCCCTGTGTGATAAATGCCACACACTGTGCGACGCCTCCCCCGGAGTGCCGCGATTACCTCGCGCGGCGGACGGGAAATGCTCTGCTCAGGCCGGTGCCCTGACACCCGGCCGGTCCACCTGAGGGTGCCCGTCATAGGGGGAGTACCACCATGCGCGCATTGAAGCGGCTCGGACGTGACCGCACACGGTCGGCACGCGACGAGGAGCAGGAGCCAGAGGATCCCCGCCTCCTGGAGGCCGAGCAGGAGGTAGCGGCCGACTTGGCCGAGGACGCGCCGGACGCCGCGATGCCGGGCGACGGCGACGAGGAGTTCTACGAGATCTTCCGGGTCAGCTGCCCCGACTGCGCCCGCCCCATCGCGTTGCTCGCCGACGAGGACGTGCTGCCCGAGCACGCGCTGTGCCCGTCGCCGTGGAACCCGTTCGGGCTGACGGTGTGCACCGGTTCGGGCCGCCCGGTCGAGGAGGCCTCGCCGGAGGAGGACCCGCTGAGCGCCGAGGAGCAGGACGTGGCGCTGCTGCTGACGCTCCCTGAGGGGCTCGACTGGCGCACCCAGCCGTTCTCGCACGCGGGCGGCCCCGGCTCCCGCCCGATGCGCCTGCCGCGGATGCGGACGACGGGCGCAGCCTGAGCTTTCCGGTCCCCAAGCTTCCTGATGAAGCATCGGGCGTCAGAGGCCCCCGCTCCGGAGGGAGTTGACCCCGGGCGGAACTACGGCCTCTGACGCCGGGCCAGTTGACCCGTTACCCGGGTCAGGAGCGTGTCAGGAACGGCTCTCCGGGCCCGCGATGTGGCGGGCGATCACCATCCGCTGGATCTGGTTGGTGCCCTCCACGATCTGCAGGACCTTGGCCTCACGCATGTAGCGTTCGGCCGGGAAGTCGGCGGTGTAGCCGTATCCGCCCAGGAGTTGGACCGCGTCGGTGGTGACCCGCATCGCCGCGTCCGTGCAGTGCAGCTTCGCCATCGCGGCCTGCTTGCCGAACGGCAGCCCCGCGTCGCGCAGCCGGGCGGCGGCGAGGTAGAGCGCCCGGCCGGACTCGATGGCCGTCGCCATGTCGGCCAGCATGAAGCGCAGACCCTGGAAGTCCGCGATCGGGTGGCCGAACTGCTGCCGCTGCGCGGTGAACGCCAGCGCCTCGTCCAGGGCCGCCTGGGCCACGCCGATCGCACACGCGGCGATGCCGAGGCGCCCGGAGTCCAGTGCGGCCAGCGCGATGCCGAACCCCTGCCCCTCCTCGCCGATGCGGCGGCTGTCGGGGACGTGGACCCCGTCGAAGTGCACCTGGGCGGTGGGTGAGCCCTTCAGCCCCATCTTGCGTTCGGGGGCGGCGGCGCTGAGGCCGGGGGCGCCGGCGGGCACGAGGAAGGCGGTGATGCCGCGCGGGCCCTCCCCGCCGGTGCGGGCCAGCACGGTGTAGAAGTCGGCGACGCCGCCGTGGGTGATCCATGCCTTGGTGCCGTCCAGCCGCCATCCGTCGCCCTCGCGCGTCGCCCGGGTGCGCAAGGAGGCCGCGTCGGAGCCGGAACCGGGTTCGGACAGGCAGTAGGAGCCGAGCAGGGTGCCGCCCAGCATGGCGGGAAGGTGCTCGGCCCGCTGCTCCTTGGTGCCGAAGTGGGCGAGCGCGTGGCACGCCAGGCTGTGCACGCTGATCCCCAGGCCGATCGTGAGCCGGGCCGCGGCGAGCTCTTCGAGCACCTGGAGGTAGACCTCGTACGGCTGCTCGCCGCCGCCGAACTCCTCCGGGTAGGGCAGGCCCAGCAGGCCCGACGCTCCGATGAGGGCGAGGGTCTCGCGGGGGAAGTGTCCCGCGTCCTCCTCCTGCGCGGCCCGGGGCCGGATCTCCCGCGCGGCGATCTCACGGGTGAGGGCGATCAGCTCGCGGGCCTCCTCGGTGGGCAGATGACGTTCTACCGGCTGCGGACCGTCGTACGGCATGGCGGCGCTCCTCCCAGGTAGGGCGGCTCGGCGGCGGGCGCCTGGGGTGGGGCGGCGCCGCCGCGGTGGATTTCTGGCCGTCGCCGATGATCTCCCGCCGGGTCGCGGTCAGGGCTGATCAGAGGCTGTGGCGCGTTGGAGTATGCCCGATCGAGGGCCTGCCGTCACCGGTTGGACATACCGGAACGGTACCCATCACAAGCCTCCGGAACGCCCGAAGCGGACGACCTTCCCGCGGCGGGCCGGCGGCCCGGCCCCGGGCGTCCACAGTGCTTGATCGCGCGGAAACGCATCGGCCACAAGGAATTCACCACCTCGCGTCTACCCGCGTAGCGAATCCTGGAGTGTCATGTACACATCCCCCGGCAGCTCGCCGGGACCGACACTCGGGAGACCCCCACATGTCCCGAACGACGCATCACATACTGGCGGCCGCGTGCTCGGCCGCCCTGATCGCCGGCTCCCTGATCGCCGGCACGGGCAGCGCGCAGGCCACCGCCGCGGCCACCTGCTCGCAGTCCTACCTGCCGCTGCCCGACCCCTCCTGCCAGCCGGGCGCGTACAACCCGGCCGTCACCCAGAGCACGATCAACTCCACGATCTGCGTGTCGGGTTGGACCTCGACGGTGCGCCCGCCGTCCTCGTACACCGGCGCCCTGAAGGTCCGGCAGATCGCCGAGTACGGGTACAGCGACACCGCCACGGCCGACTACGAGGAGGACCACCTGGTCCCGCTCGAACTCGGCGGCGCGCCGAAGGACCCGAAGAACCTGTGGCCCGAGCCGCGCTCCGGCACCCGGACGGCGGCCAACAAGGACGCCGTCGAGAACAAGCTCAAGAAGGCGGTCTGCTCGGGCCGGGTGGCGCTGGACGACGCCCGCAGTGCCATCGCCAGTGACTGGACGACCGCGCTGGCCGACCTCGGCCTGGGCTGATCAGCGGTCAGGACGCCCGCGGACGACTGAGCGAACGGCGCCCCCGCCCCCGCACCGGCACCCCGGTGCGGGGGCGGGGGCGCCTCCGGCGTACGATTCGCGGACCGGGGCCCGGGAGGGGCAGACGCGGCACGGCCCGGTTCCCAAGGGAGGTATCCGGGCAGATCTGCTGCACGCTCGATCAGACCGGCCCGGAGGAGAGTCCCGTGTCGATCAACGTCCGCCGCGCGGCCGCGGTTACGCTGTCCGCCCTGCTCCTGGTCTCCTGTTCCGGCAAGAGCTCCCCGTCGCACCCCGCCGCGCTGCCCTCGGGCAACGCGGGGCCCTCGGGCAGCGGTTCGGCCGCGGCCATCCCCGTCGGCCCGGGCCCCCAGCCCGCGTACCGCGTGCAGCCCCAGCCGCCGGCCGGCTCCTGCCACTACCGCTACACCGCGCAGAAGGAGCCGCTCCCCGACCAGCGGTGCACCCCCGGCGCGCTCAACCCCAAGGTCACCCAGGCGACACTGGCCGGCACCATCTGCCGCAGCGGCGGCTACACCTCGGGGATCCGCCCTCCGGTGGAGATCACCAGCCGGGAGAAGGCCGCGAACGTCAAGTCCTACGGCTACACCGGCAACCCGCACGACGCCGAGTACGACCACCTCGTCAGCCTGGAGCTGGGAGGCGACCCCAACGACGCGCGCAACCTGTGGGTCGAGCCGCCCTCGCCCGGCCACACGCCGGGCTCCGGCCCGGACAACGACAAGGACCGCGTCGAGTCGGTCCTGCACTCGGCCGTCTGCAAGGGGCAGGTGACCTTGGCCGCCGCCCAGCAGGCGATCGCCGACGACTGGACGACGGCGTCGGCCAAGCTGGGGCTGCAGACGAAGTAGCCGTTCACCGGGTTCCGGACCGGACCCGGTGCGACGTCAGTGGTGGTGCCGGGCGGTCAGTGGTGCACGACGGTGTGATGGGTGACGACGGTGTGGTGCTGGACCACGGTGTGGTGCACGACCGTGTGGTGGACCACCGTGTGGTGGACGACGGTGTGGTGGTGCGTGGCGCAGGCCGAGGCCAGCAGCCCCGTCCCAGCCAGGACGACGGCGGCTATGGCGGTCTTCACGCGGGACAACTCGATTGCTCCTTGCGGTTCTCGTGCGATGGCGCGAGCCGGGCATGCTCCTGACACCCCCGGCCCCCGGTGATCGTAGCGCCCGGCTGGCCGAGGTGCGGGCCGCGGCGCGCGGGGCGACGATGGTGCCGGGAAGCGGGTTGCGCGTGTCGACGAGAAGTCCCGCCGGGAGCGGGAGCGCCGCCGGAACCGGACGTCTCCACAGGGCCGTCGGGTTCTGGGGGCTGATGTTCATCTCCCTGGGATCGATCATCGGGTCCGGCTGGCTGCTGGGGGCGCTCACCACCGCGGTCGTCGCCGGTCCGGCGTCGCTGGTCTCCTGGGTGCTGGCCTCGGCGATGCTCGCCGTGCTCGCGCTGGCCCACGCCGAGCTGGGTGCCACCTACCCGATCGCGGGAGGCACCGCGCGGTTCCCCTTCTTCGCGTTCGGGCCGCTGGCCGGGTTCGCGGCGGGCTGGATGTCCTGGCTGCGGTCGGTCATGATCTCACCGATCGAGGTCGAGGCCACCCTGTCGTACTCGGACCGCATCGGCTGGGTCCACGACCGGGTGCACATCCTGCACCCGAACGGCACCCTCACCCCCGCGGGCCTGCTCATCGCCAGCTGCTTCATGCTGCTCTTCACGGTCATCAACCTGCTCGGCGTGCGGCTGCTGTCCGCGACCAACTCGGCCACCGTGATCGTCAAGACGGCGGTCCCGGTGGTGACCGTGGCCGTGATGCTGTCGCTGACCTTCCACGCCTCGAACTTCACCGCGGGCGGCGGCTTCGCCCCGAACGGGGCGCACGGCGTCTTCGCGGCGCTGCCCGCCGGTGTGGTCTTCGCGCTGCTCGGCTTCGAGCAGGCGATCCAGCTGGCCGGCGAGGCCCGCGACCCCCAGCGGGACGTCTCCCGCGCCGTGCTCACGGCCATGGCCATCGGCACCGCGGTCTACCTCGCGCTCCAGATCGCCTTCGTCGCCGCGCTGGACCCGGCGGCCCTCACCCACGGCTGGGCCAACCCGGTCGGAAAGGGCGACTTCGGGCCGTACGCCACGCTGGCGACCGCCATCGGCGCCGGGTGGCTGGCGACCGTCCTCTACGTCGACGCGGTCATCTCCCCGGCGGGCACCGGCCTGGTCTACATGGCCGGGGCCGCGCGGCTGTCGTACGCCATGGGGCACGAGCGGGTGCTGCCCGCGCCCGTGGCCCGGGTCAGCGGGCGCGGCATACCGGTCGTATCCGTGCTGCTCGCCTTCGTCGTCGGCGAGCTCGCCTTCCTGCCGTTCCCCAGCTGGCAGGCGCTGGTGGGCGTGGTCACCTCGGCCGCGGCGATCATGTACGCCTTCGCACCGATCGCGCTGCACGCGCTTCGGCTCCGGGACGGCGCCCGACCGCGGCCCTACCGGATGCCCGCCTGGTCGGTGCTGGCCCCGGCCGGATTCGTCTTCGCCAACCTCATCTTCTACTGGTCCGGTTACCAGGCGGACTGGAAGCTGGGCAGCACCGTCGTCCTCGGCATCGTCGTCCTCGCGCTCACGCGGCGTGCAACCCCGGCGAAGCACCGCATGGCCCTGCGTGCGCGGTCGGCCGCCTGGGTCTGGCCCTGGCTCGCCGGCCTCCTCCTCATCGGCCGCTTCGGCCGCTACGGCGGCACCGGCGCCCTCCCTGCCTGGTGGGACCTGCTGGTCGTGATCGCCTTCAGCCTGGCGGTGCACTACGCGGCCGTACGGCTCGCCATGTCGCCAGAGGCGGTGGACGCCGCCGTCAAGGGCGAGGAGCGCGGGGAGTCCGTCCCGGCACCGCCCGGCGGCTGACGAGGGCCGGTCGCACTGTAGGGATTCCCCCAATGTCCCCGATGGGCGTTGCTGCGAGGCTTGTTGCCGGTCGTCTTCCGACCGGTTCGGCAGCGATGCCTCAGTGTCCCGGGTGTCCGCCCGGACGCCCGGCCTTCCTTCAGGACTCAGAACGGAGATCCCCATGAAGAAGATCGCCATTCGCAAGCCCGGTTCCGTCCGGCTGACCTCCGCGGCCCACGCCCTGTACGGCTGCACCTGTCAGGCCGCCTGACACACGTTGTCGGACGAGGTTCTCCCGGTGGATCCGGCCCTTCGCGGGCCGGATCCGCTTCCCCGCCGTTTCCGGCTTCGTGGCCGACGACCTGGAGCGTCCTGCCGTGTCCACAGTGATCCCCGGTAACGAGAGCGCCGGCGCGGACGCCGGGCAACCGCTCGCCCTGCACCCGCTGACCTATCTGGACCAGGGCGAGGAGGTCACCGTCGGACGCGCCGACATCGATTCGTACGCGGTGCTGCCCGCGGACGGAGCGGCCCTGCTGCGCCGGTTGGAGGCGGGGCTGACGCCCGAGGCGGCGGCCGCGTGGTACCAGGAGACGTACGGCGATGCGGTCGACATGGACGACTTCCTCGCCGGACTGCGGGAGTTGGGCTTCGTCCGCGAGGGCGACGAGCCCGCGGCGGTGGCGGCTCCGGTGCGCTGGCGGAGGCTGGGCCAGGCCGTCTTCTCGCCCGTCTCGGCGGTGTGCTTCGTCGCGCTGCTGGCGGCCTGCGGGATCGCCATGGCACGCTCGCCGGTTCTGCTCCCCCGCTACCACAACCTGTTCTTCACCCGCTATATGACCGTGCTGGAACTGGTCACGTTCATCGGCCAGTTCCCCCTGATCCTGGTCCATGAGTCCGCCCACGCGCTGGCGGGGCGCCGGCTGGGGCTGCGTTCCCGGTTGTCCATCGGGCGGCGCCTGTACTACGTGGTGTTCCTCACCACGATGGACGGCCTGGTCGCGGTGGAACGGCGCAAGCGGTTCGTGCCCATGCTGGCCGGGATCTTCGCGGACCTCGGTGTCCTCGCGGTCCTGACGCTGTTCGCCGCGGCCACCCTGCGGCCCGACGGGCAGCCGTCCCTGGCGGGAGGGATCGCCCTCGCTCTCGCGTACATGACGCTGCTGCGGCTGCTGTGGCAGTTCTGGTTCTACCTCCAGACGGACCTGTACTACGTGGTCGTCACCGTGCTCGACTGCGTGGACCTGCAGACCACCGCCCGCCGCGTGCTGCGCAACCGGTTCAACCGCCTGCTGGGCAGGCGCCACGCCCTGCTGGACGAGTCGCAGTGGCACCCCCGGGACCGGGCCGTGGCCCGCTGGTACTCCTGGCTGCTGCTGCTCGGCTGGACGCTGTCGATCGGCACCCTGGTGCTCGCCGTGGTGCCCGCCGCATGGCGGATCCTGTCGACCGTGGCGGAACGGCTGCTCCACGGGCCGGCGGGCCAGGGCGCCGCGGGCCTCGCCGACAGCGTCGTCTTCCTCGCCCTGAACCTCGCCCAACTCGCGGTCATGGCCCTCATCGTGGTGCGCGACCGGCGGCGACGCGGACCGGAACTGAAGCACGTGCTGTCCTGACCGGAGGATCCCGATGCCCATGCCCCCCTGCCGTCACCACTGGATCGACGCACCCCGCCGAAGCCAACGGGCCGAAACGACCGCGCGACTGGGCATGCCCGAGCCGCTGCTCCCGGTGGTCGACGCGCACCGCCGGCTGCGCGGACCCTACACGGCCGCGGGCACGCTGATGCGCGCGCTCGTCCCCGACGCGCTGACCGCCGTGCCGGAGCTGGTCGAGGCCCACACGATCGAAATCCTCACGGTGGCCCCGGAGTTGCGCACCCTCGTGCCGTCCACACACGAGACACTGACCTCGCTCGCCGTTCCCGAGGAGCGGACCCGCTTCTACTCCAGGTTGCGCACACTGCGCCTGGCCCATGGACTCACCGAGTTCCTGCGGGACCTCGTGCGGCAGACCGCGGCGGGCCCGTCCTCCCTCGTCTTCGACAACGTCCACGAAGCCGACCAGACCGACCGGGAGTTCCTCTCCGTACTGCTGCGCCGCCTGGATCCGGCGCTGATCGCGGTGGTGGTCGGGACCGGCGCGGAAGGCCCGACCGAGGGCGCCGACGACCCCCTGGTCACCGCACTGCACCGGTACGCCCACCGGGTCGACGCACCGGAGCACGGCACCCCGCCGCCGGTCGTGGCCGCGCCGCCCGCGTCGCGGTCGCGTCAACTGGCCGAGCGGTACGTCGAATCCGACTGCACCGACGACGCCCCCGGCCCCATGGCCGCCTACGCCGCCCTGTCCGCCGAAGAGCGCGCCGCGCTGCACGACCGCAGGGCCGGACAGCTGGAGGCCACCGGCGAGCAGAGCCTTCGACTGGGCGCGATCCCGTACCACCGGGAGCACGGTTCCGACCCGTCGGGGGCCGGCGCGAGAGCGGTGCGCGAAGCGTTGGACTACTGCATCGACATGGGGTTCTACGAGGCCACCGTCGACTTCGGCGTCCGCGGCAGGGCGCTGATCGACTGGAAGCGGGACACCGGCATGTGGTGGGCGTTCACCACCAAGATGACCACCTCACTGGCGGCGCTGGCCCGCCCGGAGGAGGCCGAGGCGCTGTACGACGAGGTCCGTACCGTCTCCACCGACCCGGCCGTCCACCTTCAGGCCGCCTATGCGACGGCGATGCTGTACACCCGTCACTTCACCGACGAGCGGCGCGACCACCGCAGGGCGCTCGCCTGGATCAACGAGTCGATCGCGATATCCACGCTGCTGCCCGACGCCGGGCAGCGGGCGTTCCACACCGTCTTCCACCAGAACGGGTTGGCGCTCATCGAGAACCATCTGGGCCGCCCCGAGGAGGCGTTGCGCCTGGTGGACGAGGGACTGGCCCGGCTCGACCGCGAGCTGGAACCCGGCGAGCACCGGTTGCACCGCTCGGTGCTGCGGTACAACCGGGCGCAGGTGTACATGGCGATCGGCCGTCACGAGGAGGCGCTGGCGGACTACACGGCGGTGATCGAGGAGGACCCCAACTATCCGGAGTACCACTTCGACCGGGCGGGCGTGCTGCGCCGGCTGGGCCGGGACGACGAGGCGCTGGCCGAGTACGAGACCGCCATGCGGCTTAGCCCGCCCTTCCCCGAGCTGTACTACAACCGCGCCGACCTGCTGGCCGCCAGGGGCGACGTCGACGGCGCGCTGGCGGACTTCCGCTACGTGCTGGAGATCGATCCCGACTACGTGGACGCGCACGTCAATCTGGCGGGGCTGCTCGTCGAGGCGGACCGTGCGGTGGAGGCAGCGCAGGTCGTGGCGGCCGGCCTGGCCGTGCAGCCCGGCCATCCGTATCTGCTCAGCCTGCTGGGCCGGTTGGAGGCGGACACGGGGCGGTACGACGCCGCTCGCGCCGCCCTGGACGCCGCGGTCGACGCCGATCCGCAGTGCGCGCAGGCGTGGGCGACCCGCGCGGTGCTCGCGTTCGAGACCGGGGACCTGGCCGGGGCGGTCCACGACTTCACCCGGTCGCTGGAGATCACCAAGGACGCCGTGGTCTTCCTCAACCGGGGCAGCGTCCACCAGGAGCTGAACCGGTGGCCGGCCGCGATCGCCGACTTCGACCGCGCGGTGGCGCTCGACCCCGAGGAGCCGGACGGCTGGCTGCGACGCGGAACGTGCCGACTGCGGGTCGGCGACCTGCCGGGGGCCCGGCTGGACTTCGAACGCTTCCTCACGCTGGCGCCGGAGCGCTCGGACGAGGTGCCCGCCGCGGCGCCCGCCGCGGGCCGGACCTGACCACCGGCGGGCGGTGAGCGCCACAGGGGAGCGCTCACGGCGGTACGCGGCGCCCGGTTCCGCGCCGTGCCAACGGGTAGGGCGTAGGCGGGGATCGAGTGACCGATCGTGGGGGGCGATGGTGGGCGGGGATTCGGAAGGGGACAGACGCGAGGAGCGATCCGGCGCGTTGCTCGGCCGTGAGGACGAGTTGGGCCGCGCCGGTGAGGTGCTGCGGACACTGGAGGGAGGCGCCACCCCGTTCGTGGAGGTCACCGGTGAACCGGGGGTCGGCAAGTCGCGTCTGCTGGAGGAGATCGCGGCCCGGGCGGCGAGGGCGGGGACCGCGGTCGTGCGGCTCGACGCCGCGGGGCGGGACGGCAGCACGCCGATGGAGGTGCCGGCCAGGACGCTGTCCGGCCGTCCGGTGCTGCTCGTCCTCGACGATCTGCACCGTGCCGATCCGGCGGTGCTGGACGCGGCGCGCCGGCCCCGGCCTGCCGTGCTGTGCGCGTACCGGAGCCGCCAGGCACCTGCGGCGCTGTCCCGGCTGCTGTGCGGCCTGCCCGCCGACCGGGAGCGGGTGCGGATCGCACTGGGACCGTTGACCGATGCCGATGCGCGGCGGCTGGCGGGGACGGGGCACAGCGCGCAGCAGGCGGCGTGGTGTGCGGAGGTCGGCCGGGGGATTCCGCGCTACGTCGCGTGGTTGGCGCGCTGCGCTCGGCTGCCGAGCCCGGCGGAAGTCCGCGCCGAGGTGGACCTTCTGGAGCTGCTGCCGCTGCCTCCCGACCCGGTGTCGGACGCCGAGCTCGACGGCCTCGACGACGTCTGCCGCCGGGTGGCGCAGGCGGCCGCCGTCATCGGAGAACCGTTTCGGCCCGACCTGGCGGCCGTTGTCGCCGACGTGCCGACGCACACGCTGTTCGCCGCCATGGACGAGCTGGCCCGCCGCGATCTCATCCGCGGGGACTCGGGCGGCGGCGGCCTGTTCCGGTTCCGCCATCCGCTGCTGCGCGCGCGGCTGTACCAGCGCATGGCGCCGGAACGCCGCCTCGCCGCACACCGGTGCGCGGTGCGCCACCCGGGCGGCACGCACGACGTGCTCGCCAGGGCCCGGCATCTGTCCCGCTGCGCGCCGGACGCAGATCCGGCCGCGGTGGCGGCGTTCGAGGAGGCCGCGGTCACCGCGCTGGGCTCGTCCCCGGCGACGGCCGCGTTCTGGGCGGCCGAAGCGCTGCGCCGGGTGCCCTCGACCGCGGCGCGCGAGCAGGACCGGCGACGGCTGCTGGTGCTGCGGGCCAGGGCGCTGGGCGGCGACGGGCGGTTGTCCGAGGCCCGGTCGATCCTCGACGGGCTGCTCGCTGCGCCGTCGGCGGCCGCAGGCGAGGACGCGACCGCGGCACAGTGTGCTGCCGTCACGCGACTGGCCGCCGCCTACGCCCAGTTGCAGGGCCGCCACCGGCACGCGGTCGGGCTGCTGGAAGCCGTCCTCGGGCGCCTCGGGCCGGAGGGCGCGGAGTCGGCGGAGCTGTGCGTACAGGCCGGGTACGCGGCGCTGGTGGCGGGGGAACCCGGCCTCGCCCGCCGGTACCTGCGGCGTGCCGGGTCCAGCACGGGCCACGAGCCGGGTGCGTGGGTGCGCCGGTGCGCGCTGGCCGCCGCCGTGTGCGCGCACGAAGGCGACACCCGTTCGGCGCGCGGCCATCTGCGGTCAGCCGTACGGGAGTTGGACGCGCTGCCCGATCCGGGGCTGGCGGAGCTGGTGGACTCGCTCGTCCTCACCGCGTGGGGCGAGTGGCTCGTCGGCACGGCGACCGAGGCACTCCGGCACGCCGACCGGGCCGTGGACGTCGCCCGGCGCACCGGTCAACGGCAACTGCTGCCGGGCGCGTTGCTCGTGCGCGGGCTAGCGCTGTTCGAGCTCGGCTGTCTTGACGCGGCCGCCGAGTGCTGTCGGGAGTCCGCCGAGGTCGCAGCGTGCGGGAGGGCGCCGGAGCAGACGGCGGCGGCGCTGGCTGTGCTGGGGTGCGCCGAGCGGTGGCGGGACGCGGGGCCGGGGGCCGGTGCCGCGGTGGACGGGGCCTGCCGCCGCCTGCGCGCTCTCCCGCGCACAGCGGCGACGGTCTTCGCGACCGGTCAGCTCTGGGCGGCTGGACTGTGGGGCGGGCCCGGTTCGGTTCCCGGTGATCCGGACTGCTTCGTCGCGGCGGCGGGCGGCCCCGGGTTGCCGTGGTTGCCGCGATGTACCCATCCGCGGTGGATGCGGGCGCTCGCCGAGGCCGAGGCGCGGCGCGGGCTCCCCCGACGTGCCGCCCGGTGGCTGGAGCGGGCCGCGTCGGCGGCGCTCTCGCTGGATTCGCCGGTGCAGACGGCCCACGTCGACGCCGGGCGGGCCGCGCTCGCGCTGTCCTCAGGGGCACCCGGTGAGGCGGTGGGTCCGGCCCGGGCGGCGGCTGCCGCCTTCAGCGAGGCGGGCATGGCGCTGGAGGAGGGCCGCGCGCTGCTGCTCCTGGCCGCCGCGCTGGCCGGTGTCTGCCGATGGGCGGAACTCCAGGCGGTGCTCGGCCGGGTCCGGGTGATCGCCGCCGACTGCGGGTCGGGCCTGCTGCACGAGTCGGCGGTCGCCGAGCAGCGCCGGCTGATGTCGGTGGCCGGACGGGTACGCGACGGCATCCCGGCCGGAGCGCCGCCCGTCCCACGGCCGGTGCTGCCGTCCGGCCTCACCAGGCGGGAGTCGCAGATCACCGATCTGGTCGCCCGTGGGCTGGCCAACGGCCAGGTCGCCGCCCGGCTCGGCATCACCGCGAAGACCGTCGAGGCGCATCTGACCCGGATCTACCGGAAGCTGGGGGTCACCTGCCGGTCGTCCCTGGTCCGCGCGGTGTCCGCCGAGTCCGCGGTCCTCGCCGCGGAGGGAGCCGTCCGGGCGGGCTCGGTGCCCGAGTCCGACCGGTCGTACGGGAACATCGCCGCGAGTTCGGCGCGTGAGACCACGCCGAGTTTGCGGTAGGCCCGGGTCAGGTGCGCCTCGACGGCCTTCACGGTGACGTGCAGGCGGTCGGCGGCCTCCCCGTTGGTCAGCCCGGCGCGTATCAGGAGGACGACCTCGTGCTCACGCGGTGTCAGGGCGGCGGGCCGGTCGCTGCCGTCCGGGCGCCCACCGCGGCTCGGCTCGGCGCTGCCGTGCGCGATGGAGATCGCCGCGCGGTTCGGGGCGTCCGGGAGCGGGGAGGCCATCTGCCCGCTGTGGTAGGCCGCCTGGTTGCGTAACCAGTGTGCGCCGCAGGACTGCCCGATCGACCAGGACCTGGCCAACTCGGCGCGGGCGGCCTCGTGTTGGCCGAGTGCCAGTCGGGCCGCCGCGGCGAGCAGTCGGGAGCGGCCCTCGTCCAGCGGCTGGCCGCAGCGCCGGAACGTCGCCGCGGCCCGCGCGGCGGTGGGCGCGGCGGTCACGGGATCGCCCCCGGCCAGCAGTGCGTGCGCCTTGGCGG
>CAYNNX010000157.1:0-9830 GCA_964398515.1 uncultured Streptantibioticus sp.
ATCATGCCTCGGCATTCGAATTCAGTCTACGACCACCCGAGGCCAACCACCTTGCAGCCGGGCAAAGTTAGGCCAAAGCGCCGGGCGCCTCCTGAGCTGTGGCGGTCGCGCCTGGGCGAGGCAGACGTCCCGATTGCTTCGCCTCGCCCAGGACGATCCCACTTCTCAGCTCGGGCTGGTGGCGGTCCCGGCAGCGGTCTGCTGAGGCAGGCCGTTTGGGGTGGCAGTGCCACCGGGCCTCGGACTACCGTCCACAGCAAGCATGACGAGCAGTGCCCCGAGAAGTCCGACAGCGCCGGCGGTCATCTCCGCCGCGTCGAGTCCGGAAGCGAGAGCGGCGTGCAGCACATGGCTCACTGCGCCGCGGTAAGGCACGGGCGTGTGGGCGATGATGTCCCGCGCGCCCCCTCCGGACAACTCCCTCGCCACGCCGTGGGCGTTGGGCATCCGGTGTCCGATTCCGTGTTCTGCGCGGCTGAGCAGCACCGTGCCGAACACAGCGACGCCGAGTGCGTAGCCGAGCTGACGAAAGGTGTTGGCCGCCCCTGAGGCCATGCCAGCCCGCTCCGGTGGGGCTGCCGCCATGGCCGCCGCTGAGACCGCCGGGTTGGCCAGACCGACACCGGCGCCCACAAGCACCAGGCCGGGGACGAGTGCGGCCCACGTCGACCCGGCACCGAGCACGGCCTGGGCGAAGCCACCGGCGCCGATCAGCAGCAGACCGACTCCCACCGTCCAGCGCGGAGCGACGCCGTGCAGCAGCCGACCCGTGGCTCCGGCCACCAGGAACGAGCAGACCGCCAGCGGAAGCAGCGCGAGTCCACCCTGCAATGGGCTCAGCCCGAGAAGGGACTGAAGCCAGATCGACGCGTACACAAGGCAGGCAAAGGACGCGCACTGCATGGCGAACGTCCCGAACATGATCGCGCAGAAGGCAGGCCGCCGGAACAGGCGCAGGTCCAGCAGCGGGTGGTCCGTCTTTCTCTCGACGACCACGAACACGGCAAGTGCTCCGGCGGCGATCAGGGCAGTCCCCTCCGTCTGCGCCGAGGACCAACCCGCCGCATCGGCCCTGATAAGCGTGTACGCTGCCGCAGCCACGAAGACGGTGAAGGAGACCAGCCCTCCGAGATCGATCCGCTGCGCCTGGTGCCCCTTGGATTCAGGGACCACGGCCATACTCAAAGCGATGGCAGCCACGCCTACGGGAAGGTTGATCAGGAAGATCCACCGCCAGTTCAGGGCGTCGGTCAGCAGTCCGCCGGAGATCGGCCCGCATGCCGCAGCAGCGCTGCTGACAGCTCCCCACACTCCGAAGGCGACCGCGCGATCTTTACCGCTGTAAACGCTACTGAGCAGCGAGAGGGCCGTGGAGAGCATCGCCGCAGCGCCCACTCCCTGCACGCCGCGCGCCGCGACGAGTACGTCACCGTTGGGGGCCAGGCCGCAGGCGAGGGAAGCCGTCGTGAAGACGATCAGGCCGAGGACGTACACCTTTCGTCGCCCCCACACGTCGGACGTGGACCCCGCGCCGAGCAGCAAGGCCGCCAGAGCAAGGGCGTACGCGTCCATAATCCATTGAAGTTGTGACAACGAAGCGTTCAGATCCGTCGCCACCTTGGGTAGTGCCACCGCCACGACCGTGACGTCCAGCAAGAGCATGAAGATGCCCAGGCAGACCGCGAGGAGCGGTGCCCACTTACGCATTGTCGACTCCTTGGCTCTCGATGTTGAGCGCTCGTCAGTATCGGGAGCGGCCAACTCGCGCTGCCAGCCACCACGCAGTGACGACCGGAATCCTCCATCGGGCAAATCAAGAAGAGGGAAACCTCGAAACTATTCAGCTTTGCGAGACGAAAGCAACGTGTGTAAGTAATACAACGAACGAGCTTGTGCCGGTCCCCGCAGCTCGACTTCGAGATCCGCGGTACTTCGTTCCTGCGTGACCAGCGCCCGTGAGCGCGGCGAGGCACGCGTCCGAGGAGGCGCGGTGGCAGGACTTCTCCTGCCCTTTTTCCCGGAGCGCTCTTCCACCCTCCGTACGCTTCCGCCGGAGGAGGACGATGCCCTGGCCGCGGGCGTGAATCATCCGAAATTGGTTTCCGGGCCTTTGGCCTGCGGTCATGGTGCCTTTGCGTCCTTGGCCGACACTGAGATGGCCGCGCAACTCGCCCCCGCTGGGCTGCGCTTCATAGAGCGGACCTGCGAGGAGGTCCGCTTCCCCCTCTGCCACCCGGCTGTGGGCCGGCGAGTGCGCTCCCCGAGCACGGCCGGATCGACTCTCGGCCGGACGAGATTGCCCGGGTCGGCGACTCGGACATGGCCGACAACGTCAACGCGAGCCGGTACCGGATGGCGACCGGGTACGGGCTCTTCGGTGAGGACCGGGAGTCTCTGCCCGGAGTTGACTACGCATGTCCATGCGTCCCGCGCGACACGGCGCCCGGGAAGAACGATGTGACCTGGTTGTTCGGCGCGAGTTCGGCGTGATCTGTGCGACGGCGGGACGGTCGCGAGGAGTGAGGCGAGGCCGAGTGAACGCGGGCCGAGGACGTCTGCCAGCACGACCTCCCCGGAGGTGGGTGAGAACGGCGAGGAGGGCATGATGAGGGGAGAGGCGAACAGCGATCAGAGAGGGATGCGGAATGTTCAAGTCCGAGACCGGGTGGCGCAACGGTGGGCGCCGGATGGCTGTGCTGGCCTCGCCCCGCGCGGCGGCCGCCGCCGCTCTGACCGCCTCGGTGGCCCTCTATATGGCACTGGTCGCGTTCGGCAACGTCACCGACTTCGGTACCAACCAGCAATTCGTGCGGCACGTTCTGGCGATGGACACCACGTTCCATGACAAGAACCTGATGTGGCGTGCGATCACTTCACCGAGTGTCGCCGACGCCGCCTACGTCCTGATCATCGCCTGGGAGACGCTCACCGCGCTGGTGCTCATCGGCGCCAGTGCGCTCTGGCCGGTCGCGCCCCGCCGTGCACGGGCCTTGAGCACACTCGGTTTGGTGATGACGCTGCTGCTCTTCGGCGCGGGTTTCCTGGCCATCGGCGGTGAGTGGTTCGCCATGTGGCAGTCCAAGCAGTGGAACGGGCTGGACGCCGCGGCTCGCAACATCCTCTTTGCGGGTGTCGCGTTGATCGTGGTGCTGGCCGAACGCGACGTGCCGGTGCCCGCACCGTCCGACGGGCCTGCGGCCGCACTTGCGGGCAGGCGCTGAGCCACGGCGGCGAGCGAGGGGAATCCCATCACGCGGCACCGGTACCTGCGCGTCGGGAGTCGATTGCCGGTGGCCCGCGGGTGAGGCGGTCTCCAGCCTGCTGGTGCCGCAGGCGATCAGCGACGTCCTCCCTCGGCGCACGACGCCGGCCGTCGCAGGGCGGCAGAGAGGCAGACATGCTCGCCGTCGATCCTGGTGTCCCGGAAACGCCACCCGTCATGTCCGCCGCGGTCCGCCGGGCCGACAACATAGGCCTGGCCAGGCTCAAGGAACTGCTCGAAGCCGGGCAGGCGGACGCCTGGACTGCCGAGGGTTGCACGACGGGCTCTGAGTGTGCGAGCCCCGTAGACCTTTGACCGGGCAGCACCGTCCGCGAAATGATCCAACACGGCTGGCCCGCCCTCATCTCCAGCCTCAAGACCCTGCTCGAAACCGGTGACACGCTGCCCCACCCCACCGAGCAGGGCGCCTGACCAAGCCCCGGTGCGGCCGCCGGCCGCGGCGATCGGCCCCACGACGTGGGGAACGCGATCAAACCGGCCACCACCCTGGGAGGCGACACCGGAACGTCACCCCCGCGCGGAGGACACGGCAGGGACTGCACGGTCGGTGGTCCATACGGCGTGTGGGAAGCGCGACCGGCGCACACACCAAAGCGGTGGGCACGCCCATTTTCGTCAGACGGCGAGAGCGTCTCCCGCAACCGGCTGTCGGTGCCGGGTGGGAGACTGCCGGCATGATCGATGCGAAACCGAAGGCGGACCTTCAGCGCTATCTGCAGGCCGCCCGCGAAGCCCTGTTGTGGAAACTCGACGGGCTCTCGGAGTACGACGTCCGCCGTCCGCTTACGCCGACCGGTACCAATTTGCTGGGCCTGGTCAAACACCTCGCCGGTGTGGAACTGGGGTACTTCGGCGACACATTCGCCCGGCCATTCGACAAGCCGCTGCCGTGGCTGGCGGACGACGCCGAAACAGACGCGGACATGTGGGCCACTGCAGACGAGACGCGCGAACAGATCGTCGAGCTGTACCGCCAGGCGTGGAAGCACTCGGACGCCACGATCGCCGCACTGGCACTCGACGCGACCGGCCACGTGCCATGGTGGCCTGAGGAACGGCGTGAGGTGACACTGCACCAGGTCCTGGTGCACGTGGTCGCCGAGACCCACCGGCACGCCGGTCACGCCGACATAGTCCGCGAAGTCATCGACGGGGCGGTCGGGGTGCGAGAGGGCAACGACAAGATGGCATCGGGCGACCAGTCGCGGTGGGAGAACCACCGGCGCCGGCTGGAGCGCGTGGCGCAGGAGGCCGGCTGCGCCTGACCTCGCCCGCTGGCACCACGCCAACGGACCCTGGTTACGCTCCGATCCCAAGACAGGCCGCCTTGTCGCCACACCGGCTTGGCCGGGGCGCGCCGGAGGTCCGTGAGCGGTCCCGATCTCCTCTCCCGAGCACTGCCGCAGTGAGGACCGGATTACTGCGGCAGTGCCTCTACGCTCTGCTCAGACCCTCTGCGGTGACCTCACGTACTCGACCGAGCACGGCCGCCCACCGCGCGAGGCACGGTGTACGCCTTCACTGCGGCATAGCCGGGAAGGCGCACAGACGGCGGCAGAAGTGCGCGCCGCACCGCTGGTGTGCGGGTGTCACACGCCAGCCATGACCAGGGTGGGGGGTGCATCCTGCTTCCGGTGGGCCATGCCGCAGGGAACCGGTGCCGATCGGCCGCACGCGCACACCACGCCGTCTGCTCGGCACCGCCTCCAGGTGCAGCCTGAGCCGTCAGCCCGAGTCGCCTGTCTGCCTCTTGGCGTAGTCGGCGTAGCCCTGCCAGTCGATGATGACACACCGTTCGTCGCCGATGACCCAGGCGTCGTGGCCGGGAGGGCAGACCATGAAGTCGCCCGGGCCGTACACCGCCTCCTCGCCGTCATCCATGACGATCTTCATGCGGCCTTCCACGACGTAGCCGATGTGGGAAGCCTGGCAGCTGTCCGTTCCGGCGATCGGCTTGACGTGCTTGGACCACTGCCATCCCGGCTCGAACGTGCCGCGTCCCACCTGGCCGTGTGGAGAGTCGACCAGTTGGAGCCTGCCCTTGCCCTCCTCGAAGGGCCGGGTTTCCTCCGGGTCGTCGAAGCTCTTGCGGATGAGACCGGACATGGTGGCCTCCCCGAGGGGATGAGACAGCCGGTTTGTCAGTCCATTCTAAAATCTCGCGTCGGAGGCCAAGCTGCGGGCGGTCACAGTGTGCCTGTAATGGGTGCCGCCGAATCGACCCCGCGGGACTTCCCGCCCGGTGCATATCCCCGTCACGGTGGCCCTATGCGAAGATCGATCAGCGCCTCGACGGCCGCTTCGGCCCGGCGTCGGGGGCGCCGGGCCCGGGAAGTCGGCGATGCCGTCGACCGCCCTCTCGCCCTGGGCTCACGCCTGGGCCGCGTGACGCTCCGCCGTCCATGCGATGACAACACCCGTCATAACCAGCACACCACCGCTGACGCTTCCGACGGACAGGCGCTCGCCGAGCAGTGTCAAACCACCGGTGACGCCGACCAGCGGCTCCAGGAAGAGCAGGAGCCCCGCCGGAGTGCTTCCCATGCGGGCGACGGACAGGTTCCACAGCAGCATCCCGACCACGGTGCTGCCGAGGGCGAGGAAGACCAACGCGCCCCAGGCGACAAGGGGCAAGGCCGCCAGCCGGTGCGGCGAGAGCATCCCCATGAGGGGGAGATAGGCGACGGAGCCCGCCACCGTGGAGGCCGCGGTGGCGGCGCGAGGGCCGTAGGCCGTGCTGAGCGGTCGTAGGACGACGGTGTACGCGCCGAACAGCAGGGTGCCGAGCATGACGAGGGCCAGGCCGCTCGATCCGGTGTGGAAGGCTTCCGGCCCGGCGATGACGGCGACCCCGCCCAGCGCCACCGCGGAACCGGTCCAGGCCCGGAGGGAGACGTTCTCGCCGAGGAGCAATCGTCCCATGCCCAGGATCCAGACCGGTTCGGTGGCCAGGACCAACGCGGCGGTCGAGGCTGGCAGCCACTGCACGCCGAGGGCCACGGGCAGGTTGTAGCCGACCATGCCGAGCAGGCCGGCGGCGATGACACGGAGGGTTCCGGGCCGGTCCAGGCGGCGCAGTACGCGTATGCACCACGGCAGGAGCACGAGGCCGGCAATGATCGCCCGGAGAACGACAAGGGACAGCGGCGCCAACCGGACGACGGCCGCCCGGGTGGCAACCGGGGCGAGCCCCCACATGACGACCGCCGCCAGACCGCTGAGCGTCGCTCCGACAGCCGCTGGTTTCCCGCCCCCGACCTGCACAGTCCTGGGCGTTTTCGTACTCGTGTTCAAAGCCATGCGATGACGATGCTGTAATGGCCTTATGCAGTTCAACACTTACACTGCTGCCGGCGCCCTCATCGCGGCGGATCTCGTCAGCACACCCTCACCTTCGCCATCCTGGCTGACCGCCCTGCTGAGGCGCTACGAAGTGCACCAGCCGACCGCCGACGAAGCCGTGGTGGAGGAACTCCAGCAGTGGGCGAGAAGACTCCGGCCGGTCTTCGAAACCGTCGGCGCCGAGCAGGCGTCCGTGGTCGACACGCTTCTGGCCGATGCGGACTGCCGCCCGCGGCTCGTCCACCACGACGGACTCCCCCACCACCTGCACTACGCGCCCCTCGACGCCGACCTGACCACCCGGGTCAAGGCGCTCACCGCGGCCGGACTGGCCCAGCTGATCGCGGACGGCGCAGCTCAACGGCTGGGTCACTGCGAACGGGCCGGCTGCCCGGTGGTCTTCGTCGACACCTCACGCAACGGCCGCCGCACCTTTTGCAGTGTCCGATGCGCCAATGCCGTCAACGTTCAGCGTCACCGGGCACGGCAACGACGCGGCGAGCCGAGGTGACGACAGGCCAGTTGGCCTCGGAAGCATCATCAGCACCCAGGCAGTACGAGTTGCGATGGTCCGGCCGCTCCGCGCCTTTCCGGGGAGCGCACCGGGACCACCCACGTCCAGCCCTGCGGTCGGCTGCCGGACATCGATCGAGCGCCCGGGGGAAGTGTTACGGCTGCATGGCGTCGTGTCGGCCTCGCCGGTACGCGGCCTCGACCAGTTCACGGACGATGCCGCAGGGCAGATCGAAGTGTCGCCCGATCCAGGCGGCGCCGTAACCCTGGTTGGCGAACACCCAAGCGGCATAGAGGCGGTTCAGCCCCGGGGGCGTCCGGGCCGAGCACGTGCGGGCGGACGGCGTCCGTGGGGAAGCCCGCCAGTGCCCGGGCGCCGAATGCGGGGTCCCCACCGACCTGCGAACCACCTCCACACACCCCCGAGCTCGGCTACATCGCCCCCAACCTCTGCAACGACGGTCACGACGCGCCCTGCGTGGACGGCCGCCCCGGCGGCCTGGTCTCCGCCGACGCGTGGCTGCGGACCTGGGTGCCGCGGATCACCTCCTCACCGGCCTTCAAGCAGGACGGAATGGTGGTGATCACCTTCGAAGTCCGACGGCCCGTCCCAGGACGCCGGCGCCTGCAGCGGCGAGGGCCCCGCCCCCAACGCCGCGCTGCCCGGCATCACCGGCCTCGGCGGCGGCCGCACCGGCGCGCTCGTGCTCTCGCCCTACGTCAAGCCGGGAACGTGGAGCACCACGCCCTACAACCACTACTCGCTGCCGGCCAGCATCGAGGACCAGCTCGGCCTCGCGCACCTCGGCTACGCCGGGCAGCCGGGCCTGAACCGCTTCGGCACAGATGTGTTCAACGCGAGCGTGTGACAGGCCCCTTCCCGTTAACGCGCCTCACCCGGCGTTCACCGTGCCGGCGCCCGTACAGGCCCGGTGAGGCATGCTGCGGTCCCCGTCACCAGCCCTCCGCGTGACCCGTATGGGGTAACAAACGCGCGTTCCTCCGCGCCGAGAGTCAGGGTATTGGTGCCGACTCGTGGCGGCCGGTGCCGTCGCGACGATGGCGCGCGCCTACCTGATGGGAACGAGGACGAAGCCCCGTAAGCCTGCGACCAAGAAGATCCGCCAGCTCGCCCACACCGGCACGACGAGGAGCGGACAGTGGTCCAAGCAAAGAACGAGGAACGTAGACCGTAGAACAGCGTATTCAAAGCTGGGAGGATTCATGCGGGACAATCCGCTGAGCAGAGTCGGCACCCGGCTATTGCGCAAGCGCCGCGACGTCTCGTCGCACACCTCACGAGAGCGGTCGACCCCTGCCGAATTCGGGCTCGATCGTACTCTGGTCGATGCCTTCACCGATGGCACGCTGGACCCACAGGGCGAGGAGACACTCGCTGAGCAGGTGGCGCGGCTGATGCCGTTCCACTGGGCCCTGCCCAACCCGATCGCAGCAGCGATGTCGCGCATCATCGACCATCTCGGCGATCAGCGCGCTCTGCTCGCCTGGCTGGACCGCCACCCCGGCCGGCCACGGCGGACGGCTCGGCTGTACGTCCTCATCGGACTTCTCGACCAGTTCAGCGCCAACCCTGCGGTCTTGACCGCTTTGCGCGAATTGCGGGAGCGGACGCCCTACCCACCTGGTCTCGAGGATCACCTGGTTCCGGCCACCGACGAGGAGACACTCGCCAGCCTCGCCTTCAAGATCGAGGCACTGCTCGGCGAGGACCGGAGCGACGACGCCGTCGAGCTTGCGGTAGCCACGGTGGCGATGCTCCAACAGGTGGCGCCGCGCGCCGGGGAACTCGACCCCGAAGTCCGCGACATGGACGAGCTCATGGAACAGGTTCGGCAGGACCTCCTCGCGGCCTCCGCCGAACAGTAGGTTCACCCAAGGGCCCTGGCAATGACACCGTCCATCTCGTTTCGGCTGAAAGCGCGCAGCGTCGTGGTACGGACGTTGCCCAGCGCGCCGAGTTGCAGGAGCCCGGCAGTAACGGTTTCGTCGTCGGGGGCCTCGACGACGCAGACAGCGTCGTGTGGTCCGACAGTCCAGTAGATGTTCAGGAGTTTCGCCCCGAGCTTGCCCAGTGCTGCGGCGAAGGCGTCGGCACGTTTCCCGCTGTCCTTGTAGGCCCGGATCCCCTGGTCAGTCCAGTTCACCAGCGCGACATAGGTCGGCATGGCCTTCCTCCTCCACAGGGAGAGGAACGATGAAACCATGCTAATTTCGGGCCCGGCCTCTCGCATCTGCACAACGTGGAGTCCACGACACTCGCGGCGCGGGGGCCTCCCCCACGTCTCCGGCGTCTCAGCGCCCGAGTCACCGCCGGTCACGGTCCGCCGTGGTCCACCTTCATCGACACTGGTGCACCGGCTGCGGTGACCCGGCGTGTTCGGCGACTGCGATGGCCTGTTGCAGTGTCTGCCGAGCCCGCGCCAGCTCGACCGCGCGCTGATCGAGACGGGCGAGCTGGGTGCGGAGCGTGTCCAGCACTCCCGGACACGGGGGCAGTGAACCGTCCGCGACCGCGCAGGGCAGCACCTGCCGGATCACATGGGTCGGCAGGCCCGCGGCCAGCAGTGCGCGAATTCGTCCGACCGTCTGCTCGGCGGCATCGTCGTAGTCGCGGTACCCGTTGACCTGCCGCCTCGACGTGAGC
Organism: uncultured Streptantibioticus sp.; assembly: GCA_964398515.1. Classification (GTDB taxonomy): domain Bacteria; phylum Actinomycetota; class Actinomycetes; order Streptomycetales; family Streptomycetaceae; genus CAYNNX01. The sequence goes on from CAYNNX010000157.1 coordinate 9,804, forward strand.
AGCCCGACCCGTTCGTAGTACCGAAGC
>CAYNNX010000157.1:9930-16043 GCA_964398515.1 uncultured Streptantibioticus sp.
TTGGCCGACGCGATCGGCGGCCACGCCAACGGTCCCGACGGCTACCGGACCGCGTGGCAGGAACTCGACGCCGCTCTGGCGGCACATCCTGATCGATTCATCGGTTTCCGATCGATCAGGCTCGACCTGCCCGCCGAGGAGATCGCCGCGGATGTCGAACGCGAGGTGGTCGGTCGGGGCTTCCTGGGCATCGGCGAGCTGACCCCGCCACCCGATCAGGCCAGCCGGATCGAGCCGGTCCTGCGGGCAGCCGCCGATCACACGGCGCTCCCCGTGGTCGTGCACGGAGCCGCACCGACCACCGAGGGCGACCTGGCGACCCTGGCCGGCCTCGCGCGCCGCTATCCGACCGTTCCCCTGGTGATCAGCCAACTCGGCGGCACACACTGGCTGACCGCCATCGAGTTGGTCCGGAACACGCCGAACATGTTCCTGGAGTTGTCGACGGCCAACATCGTCTTCGCGGTCCGACTGGCGATCAACGAGGTGCCCGACCGCACGCTGTTCGGTTCCGACGCCCCCTACGGCGACCCGGCACTTTCCCGCATGACCGTCGAACGCATGACACGCCCAGGGGCACTACGTGACCGCGTCCTCGGCGGCACCCTCGCCGAGCTTCTCGAACTCTGACAGCGCGCACCACGGGCTCTCATGGTCCGCACCACGCCCGTTGACCGGGTCCTGGATGCCAGGGACGCGTTCGTCATCGCCGACGCGGCCCGGTACCCAGCCGGCCCTGATCGGTTGACGAAACCCCTAGGGAACCCCCGAGGCCGCGTCACCGAGTGACGGCCAACTACTCACGCTCAATGCATGGTTGATGCATCATCAGGCAAGGTGAATCGTTTCGGCGTCAACCACTACTTTACCTGATCTTGGTGTTCTTGCCACACCTTTTACAACAGTCTTCTCTGTCAACAGGCGGTGGCAGCAGACTCGTTGGGCGTCACCGTCCCCCCGAAGCAAGGCGAAAGGCACACGTATGCGGAAGACCTACACCGTGCGGAACGGCAGGGCCCTGCTCGCGCTGGCGGCGGCGGTCGTGTCGGTGGGCGCGCTGGCGACGCCCGCCACGGCCGACGACGGACCGACCCGCACCCAGATCATGTCCGACTGCGCTTCCGGCGAAGGCAAGTGCACCTTCAACGAGCCGGTGCTCGGCCAGGCGCACCTCGGCACGTTCCACAAGGTGTCCGACTCGCTCTACAACTGCAGCACCTCGGCGGCCACCCAGACGATGACCTGGTCGGACACCGTGGGCTCCACGGACTCCGCGGGCGTCTCCGTCACCGCCGGCGGCAAGATCGCGGGCATCATCGACCTCAGCGTCACGGCGACCTACAGCCACACCTGGTCCAGCTCGCACTCTGAGAGCAACTCACTGACCATGACGGTGCAGCCGGGTGAGGTGGGATGGATATCCCGCGCTCAGGTGATGCAGACGGTCTCGGGCACCTGGCAGACCCACTACGACAGCCGGAAGTGGGGCCACTACTACTGGTACGTCCCGGACACCGTCACCGGTCCCGCCCCGAACGGGACCGACGGGGCCGACAACGCGGTGGTCGTCAGTACCAGGAAGATGACCTCCGCGGAGAAGGCGTCCTGCTCCGCCGGTTCCCGCAGGGGCAGGACGTACCGGCTGAGCCGCTGACCGCGGTCCACCAGTAGCTGCGAAGGCCCCGGCCGCCGGGGCCTTCGTGTGTGTTCCGCCACCTTCTACCAGCCCCAGCTCCGGGGCTCGAACCTGCGGCCACGACTGCGAGCGCTCATCAGGCACTGAGGGAGCAAAACACGCAGACCCCAGTGCACAACGGGTGCACATTCGCGCGGGAGCTCCGCGAAGTCACAGGTCGACGAGGGCGGCTCAGCTCTCCGGCCAAGGCCCTGACCAGGCCGTTTGGCCAGGTCAGGGCCCCAATGGCAGACGAGTCGAGCGGTACGCCGAGATCAGACCGCCGGGGCCGGGTAGGTCGGGTACTCCACCCCGGAGACGTGCTGGACGACGCGGACGACCTGGCAGGAGTAGCCGAACTCGTTGTCGTACCAGAGATAGAGGATCGCGTTGTCGCCCTCGACTTTCGTGGCGCCGGCGTCGACGATCGAGGCGTGGCGCGAGCCGATGAAGTCGCTCGAGACCGCGTCGGGAGCGCTGATGAAGTCGATCTGGCGCTTGAGCGGCGAGGTAAGCGACACGTTGCGGAGGTAGTCGAGGACCTCCTCGCGGGTGGTCTCGCGCGCGAGCTGCAGGTTGAGGATGGCGATCGAGACGTCCGGCACCGGGACGCGGATCGAGCTGCCGGTGATCCTTGCCTTGAGGTCGGGCAGCGCCTTGGCGACGGCGGAGGCGGCACCGGTCTCGGTGATGACCATGTTGAGCGGCGCCGAGCGGCCGCGGCGGTCGGAGTCGTGGTAGTTGTCCAGCAGGTTCTGGTCGTTGGTGAACGAGTGGACGGTCTCCACGTGGCCGCGCAGGACGCCGTACTCGTCGGCCATCGCCTTCAGCGGCGGGACGATCGCGTTGGTGGTGCAGGATGCGCAGGACAGGATCTGCTCGTCCGGCTTGATCGTGTCGTGGTTGACGCCGTGCACGATGTTGGGGACGTCGCCCTTGCCCGGTGCGGTCAGGACGACCTTGGCGATGCCGGGGCGGAGGTGCTTCGACAGCCCCTCGCGGTCGCGCCACTTGCCGGTGTTGTCGACGAGGATGGCGTTCTTGATGCCGTACGCCGTGTAGTCCACCGACGTCGGGTCGTCGGAGTAGATCACCTTGATCTCGTTGCCGTTGGCGATGATCTTGCTGTTCGCCTCGTCGACGGTGATCGTGCCCTGGAACTGGCCGTGGATGGAGTCGCGGCGCAGCAGCGAGGCTCGCTTGACGATGTCCTGGCCGGCGCCCTTTCGGACGACGATGGCGCGCAGGCGCAGGCCGTTGCCGGAGCCGGCCTTCTCGATGAGCAGGCGGGCGAGGAGGCGGCCGATGCGGCCGAACCCGTAGAGGACGACGTCGCGCGGCTCGCGGCGGTCGATCTTGTTGGGACCCGTGGCGCCGGCGACGGCGGCGGCGGTGAACTCCTCCACCGACAGACCGCGGTCGTCGGTCTTGTACGTCGCGGCGAGCATGCCGACGTCGATCTGGGAAGGGCCGAGATCGAGTGTGGTGAGAGCCTGCAGGAACGGCAGCGTCTCGGTGACCGAGAGCTCCTCACCGGCGATCTGCCGGGCGAATCGGTGGGTCTTGAGGATGCTGACCACCGACTTGTTCACCAAGGAGCGGCTGTGAAGCAGGACCGTGACGTCCCGCTCCCGGTGCAACCTCCCGATCATCGGGATCATCGACTCCGCGATCTCCTCGCGGTTCTTCCAGTTGGTGAACGAGTCCACGGTGGTAGTCACAGGTTCGTCTTTCGAGCTAGGCGGTGCTCATATGATAACCGCCCCACCGTTTTGCCCATTCAAGCGGTGCCGTCGCAACTGCGCAGTCCGCCGTCGAGCGTGTCGCCGGTGTACATCTGTACACCGGGCGCGGTGGTCCACACGGCCAGAACGCGCATGGCGCCGAGCGCCATCAGGTCGTTGTGGGCGAAGACCGCGTCGGGTGGCTCGGCGCGGGTCAGCCACCCCCGCCGCCCCGGTCGTCGACGCCGATGCCGAGTTCGCCCACTCATCTGGGCGTCCTGGTTGCCCAGCAGCTCGTCTTCGACCGACTCCCGGGATGAACACACCAGGCACCGGCATTCTGCGGGCGCAGCGCAGCGGTTCTGGCGCGGGAGTCAGTTGGGGACCTGCTACGCCGACGAGGCGATGGCCGTCCATCCCTTGTCGAGGAGTGCGAGGATCCGGTCGAGCCTGTCCTGGTCGTCATCACGCCCTCGGACGAGGGCGGCCGCTTCGAGGGCGAAGTGGGCGAGGGCCTGGCAGGCAGGGTCGTCGGGGGGCAGGCCGGCATCGTCGGCGATCGCTGCGGCCAGCGCGGTCTCATGGCGCAGCCACATACGGCGGGCGTGCTCGCGGAGCGCCGGGGTGCTGTCGATCAGGCGGAGGAAGGCGTCGAAGCGGGGATCGGCGCGGCGCCGCTTGGCCTGGGCGCTGCCCAACAGTTGGCCCAGTGCCTGCGGGATGGACTGTCCGGCGCGGCGCTCGCGGACGGCGGCGACCAGCGCGGCTTCGCGGTCGGCATCCTCGTCGAAGACCAGCGCTTCCTTGCCTTCGGGGAAGTGCTTGAACAGCGTGGTCACCGACACGTCGGCGGCCTCGGCGATTTCCCGCACGCCGACCGCGTCATAGCCGCGTTCCAGGAAAAGCGTCAGCGCCGCGTCCGCGATCGCCTGGCGGGTGGCGGCCTTCTTGCGCTCACGGCGCCCCACCGTCTCGGTCACGCCCTCATCCTAGCCTCACATTGAACCGATCACAAAGTTGAACGGTTGCACATTCGTACTCGTTGCACGTAGCGTGGTGAGTGGGCGGTTCGGCTCCGATCCGCGGTCCTCTGCCGCACACCGCGCCGACCCGCGGAGCACCACCCAGACCAGCGCCATCCCGTGACGGCAGGCCACGGCCCTGCCGCGACGCTCAGGAGAACGGCCATGAAGACCACCACCAACCGGCGCATCGCCATCATCGGCGCGGGCCCCGCCGGCCTGCTTTGCGCCCGCGTTCTGCAACTCCACGGTGTCGACGTCACCGTGTACGAGGCCGATACCGCCGTCGACGCCCGCGACGGGGGCGGCACCCTCGACTTGCACGCCGACACCGGCCAGATAGCGCTCGAAGACGCCGACCTGATGGCGGAGTTCACATCACTCGCCCGGTTCGAAGGCCAGGCCATGAGCCGGCTCGACCAGCACGGCAACCTGCTGGCATCCTTCGTCCCCGACGAGGACGACGATGCCGCACCCGAAATCGACCGGTGGCAGCTGCGGGCCCTGCTCGCCGAGCACGTCAAGCCCGGCACTGTGCGGTGGGGCCACAAACTGGTCGCCGCAGCCCCGCTGGGTGACGGAAGGCACCGCCTCGAGTTCGAGGGCGGCGTCCGCGCCGAGACGGATCTTCTGATCGGCGCTGACGGTGCCTGGTCCCGCGTGCGACCTCTCCTCAGCGACGCCGTCCCCCAGTACAGCGGGGTCTCACTGCTGGAGGTCCGCTTCGAGGACGTCGACAGCCGCCACCCGCAGATCGCGAAGCTTGTCGGAGACGGCCACATGTTCGCCAACGACGGCAACGGCCGGGCCGTCATCGGCCAGCGCAACAGCAACGGTCACATCCGCGGGTACATCGGAATGCGCACCGACCTCGACTGGCACGCCAACGCCGGCGTCGCCCTCGATGACGCGGAAGCCGTACGGCGGTTCCTGCTCACCGAATTCCGCGGCTGGGCCGAGCAGTTGCTGTCCCTGCTCACCGGCAGCGACAGCTACACCAACCGCCCCCTCCACGTACTGCCCGCCCCGCTCACCTGGGAGCACACGCCCGGTGTGACGCTGCTGGGCGACGCAGCCCATCTCATGTCACCCTTCGGCGGTCACGGAGCCAACCTCGCCCTGCTCGACGGTGCGGAACTCGCCCGAGCGATCGCCGAGGAACCCACCCTGGACGCGGCGATAACCCGGTACGAAGCCGTCATGCTGCCCCGGTCCGGTTCCCTGGCCGTCGGCTCCAACCAAGCCCTCGAACGGTTCTTCACCAACGGCAGCAACATTCCCGACCACCGCGCGGAACACCGGCGCTACCAGGAAGCGGCCGCAGCCTACCGCCGCGAACACGGCTCCCCCGCTTCCCGGTAGAGGCGATGGCCGATCCTTCTCCAGACGGGGCATAAGACGGGCACTCAGGCGGTGGCGGGGCGTGTTTCGACGCAGCCGCACCAGATGCAGGCTTTCGCCGTGCGGGGGCCGGGCCCGGAGTCGGCGTCGGTGCCCGCCAGGATCGGAACACCTGCGTCATGCATGGTGCAGACACTGGCCAAGGACACGTCGAACGATGCGCCCCGGCTCGCCTCAACGCCCTCCATGATGGTCAGGGCGCAATGGCGACCTGCCCTGGTGCGGCCATGCGGGGGACGTCCGGCGCCGGCACCGGCAGCGTGGAGCGGGGCGCGGGTGACCATGTCGGCG
>CAYNNX010000158.1:0-15946 GCA_964398515.1 uncultured Streptantibioticus sp.
CGGGCGCGGGTGGCGGCGGCGCGTACCGGGGCCGGGGCCAGCGCGGCCGACCTCGCGGCGAGCCGGGCCCGGGTGCGGGCGGCCCGCTCGTGGGCCCGGGCGGGGATGTCCGCCTTGGCCACGAGCGCCTCGACGGTGTGGCCGAGGTCGTCCCGGGTGCGCTCGATCCGAGTGCGCAGCTCCTCGGTACGGGGTGTGCCGGTCATCGGTGTGCACTCTCCTCGCTCATGGGCCCGCTCCGCCTCGCCTCGGCTACGGCCGGGTGCCGGCCCCTCGTCCCGCGGACCCGGCCCCCGACCTCCGCCTCACCTCGGCTCGCGCTCTCCTTGACCCGTTCGACGTCGGCCTTGAGCCCCGCGATCGCCCGCTCGGGCCTGGCCGGGCCCGCACGGCGCAGCTGCATGCGGCCCGCGACCGCCAGCGCCGCCGCGACCAGGGCGAGAGCGCCGGTGACGATCAGGGCCGCGGCCCACACCGGCAGGGCCACCGCGATCGCGGCGATCGCGGTGGCCGCCGCGGCCTGCAACGCCACGAGGGCGAAGACGCCCGCCCCGCCGAGCAGTCCGCCGCCCAGGCCGAACCGCTTGCCCTTCGCGGCCATCTCCACCTGGGCGAGGCGCATCTCCTGGCGCATCAGATCCGACAGCTGCTCCGACGCCAGCTTGACCAGCTCGCCCACCGAGCGGTCGTCCGGTGCCGCGGCCTCGGGACGGCCGCCGTCCGCGGACGCCTGCGCCGACCTGTGATCCACAGTGGTACTCACGGGCGCGTCACCTCCTCGGCGGCCGCGGGTACCCGCGTGCCTGCGGCGCTAACGCGGCCGTGCGTGGGCGCGGCGGGCGGGTGCACGCTGGAGGAAGACACGCCGGTCGGCGAACGGCCGACGCACGCCCGTCGAAAGGTCCGCCATGTCGCAGGGAGAGCCGTCATTCGATGTCACCGTGCTGCTGACCGACTGCGCCCCCAGGGATGCGCAGATCGTCTTCGACACCCTCAACGCGCACTTCGCGGCCGAGCCGGAGCCCGGCCACCCCGGGCGCACTCCCCTGCTGGAGAACCCCACGGTGTGGTCGGCGACGTACGACGCCCACGACCGGGGCGGCGCGGCCCGTCCAGCGCCGCTGTCGGGCTCGGTCACCGCCGACATCTCGGGCTGCCCGCACCCGGTCCGGCAGCTGACCAAGGTGCTGGTGGACTCCTTCGCCGTGCGGGACGAGGGCCATGTCTCGGGGGACCAGGAAGTCGAGGTCTGCCTGCGCCTGACGTCGGAGCCCGCCTAGCCGTCGCCTAGCCGTCGCTCCTAGCCGTCCCGGCCGGCGGCGCTGACCCGCCGGGCCTCGGCCACCACCGCAGCCAGCCGGTCGTGGTGCGCGCCCTGCCAGTAGACGCGGCCGCAGGAGCGGCAGCGGGCGAAGGTCTGGTAGGTGCGGCGGGTGCCGGGGCGCAGCAGGTGTGCCACCTCGGTCTTGTCGACCGCGGCCAGTTCGCCGTTGCACGCCGTGCACCGGGTCCACGGCGCGAGCGGCGGCGCGAACCGGCGCAGCACGTCGGCGAGCTGCTCGTCGGGGCGGTCGCTGCGCACGTAGGCGCCGAGCCACAGGGACCGGCGGAAGAGCAGGCCGCGGTCCTGGGTGAGCAGCACCCGGCGCTCGGCGTTGGCCTGGGCGACCAGCGCGTCGTCGTCCCGGTCGTTGCCGTAGGCGGTGTCCACGCCGACCAGCCGGAGCCGGCGGGCCAGGGCGCCCAGATGCACGTCGAGCACGAACCGCGGCGGACCCGGCTCCGGCACCCGCTGGGGGCGCGACCTGGCCAGGACCCGCACGACGTCGCCGCGGCGCGGGCGGTACGCGGGCGGCACCGGCACCTCCTCCTCGCCCGCCAGCAGGTCGCCGACCTCGGTCAGGGGGACACCGAGCGACTCCACGACGTGGCCGAGCGAGGACGCGCCGTCGTAGGCCGCCCCGAACTGCCCGGTGCGGTTCCGTGCGGGGAGGAAGAGCCACAGCTCGGGAGCGATGCGAAGGCGCAACTCCGACTCGTGCACGACCTCAGCATGGCACCGGCTAGGAGGGCATGAGGCGGCTGCGCAGCTCCTCGGCGAAGTCCGGGTAGTTCGCGGCGATGTCGTTGAGGTCGATGAACTGCGGAAGGTTGAGCGTGTGTTGGCGCTCGGCCAGGAACTCCATGGCCGCCTCGACGACCCGCCGTTCGTCGGCCGGCGGGACGTGCAGCATCTCGAGATCGGCCTGGGTGAGCTGCAGGCGCGATTCGACGATCTGCGTCGGCGCCTCGGCCCGGACGAGGTACTCCTTCTCGCCCAGGGGTTCGACGTGGAATCGCTGTGCCATGGCTCCTCCGGTGTGCGCTGCGCCCTGCCCGGCGCCGTTCAGCCGCCCGGCGTGCCGCCACCGCCCGTCCGCGTCGTCGTGGGCGGCGCGGCCTCCACCGGTGTCCCTGCCCGACGAGCGCCGGCGCACACCCGGCGATGGCACGCCATACGGCCGGGCGCCCCAACGTTTCCGGCCCCCGCCGCCGCCGGGTGTCCTAGGCTCCCGGCCCGGGAGTGCGACACACCCGTCACCGCGGAGGCGAGGAGAGCCCATGACACGGCCGCCCCAGGCACGCACCGGGAAACGCCCGACGCTCCAGGACGTGGCCGACCGGGCGGGGGTGTCGCGGGCTCTGGTGTCGATCGTCATCCGCGGTGCCAAGGGCGCGGGTGAGCAGACCAGGGAGCGGGTGCTGCGGGCCGCGCGGGAGATCGGCTACCGGCCCGACGCCCGCGCCAGCCTGCTGCGCCGCAGCCGGTCGCGACTGCTGGGCGTGCAGTTCGGGCTGCGGCACACCTTCCACGCCGACGTCGTCGAGGGCATCTACGCCGCCGCGGAGCCGCTCGGCTACGACATCGCCCTGAGCGCCGTCACCCCGGGCCGGGGCGAACAGCGGGCGGTGGACGCCCTGTTGGCCGACCGGTGCGAGGCGCTGCTGCTCGTCGGGGCCGAGGCCCCCGCCGCCCGGCTGGCCGAGCTCGCGCAGCGGCTGCCGGTGGTGTCGGTCGCCAGGCGGGTGCGCGAGGGCGCCGTCGACGTGGTGCGCAGCGCCGATGACCAGGGCATCCGTGAGGCCGTCGCGCATCTGGCCGGTCTGGGGCACCGCCGGATCGCGCACATCGACGGCGGCACCGCGCCGGGCGCGCCCGCGGACCGCCGCCGCGGCTTCAGGACCGCGATGCGCCGCTGCGGCCTCGCCGACGACGCAGCCGTCGTCGCGGGCGGCGCCGCAGAGGAGGACGGTGCGGCGGCGGCCCGGCTGCTGCTGGCCCGGCGCCCCCGCCCGACCGCGGTCGTGGCCTTCAACGACCGGTGCGCCACCGGGGTCCTGGACGCCTTCCTGCGGGCGGGGGTGCGCGTTCCCGAGGACGTCTCCGTCGTCGGGTACGACGACACCCGCCTGGCCCGCCTGTCGCACGTGAACCTCACCACCGTCGCGCAGGACATCCCGTCCCTGGCCCGGCAGGCCGTGGAACGCGCGGTGGCCCGCCTCGACGGCGACGACTCCGGCCCCGCCGACGTCGTCATCGCGCCGCGGCTGGTGGTACGCGGCACGACGGCACCGCCGGCCGCGACCGGCTAGCCCGACGGCCGACGTGCGCGAATGGCGCGGAAGGTGGGTACCCGGCGCAGCGAAGGCAGAGGAAGCCGCGACCACGAGGGAGCCTCGTCATGACGGCACTTCCCGGCACAGCCCGGTCGTACTGGATGGAGTCGGCGGGGCAGACCTCGCATCCACCGCTGGCGGAGGACGCGCAGGCCGACGCGGCCGTCGTGGGCGGCGGCATCGCGGGGCTGTGCACGGCCTGGGAGCTCGCCCGGGCGGGACGGTCGGTGATCCTGCTGGAGGCCGACCGCATAGCCGCCGGGGTGACCGGCCACACCACGGCGAAGCTGACCGCCCAGCACTCGCTGATCTACGCGCATCTGCGCTCCACCTACGGCCCGCAGGCCGCCCGGCGCTACGCGGCCTCGCAGACCGAGGCGGTCGAGCACGCGGTCGCCGTCGCCGCCGAGCTGGCGATCGACTGCGCCGTGGAGCGGCGTCCGGCCTTCGTCTACGCGGTCGGCGACGAGCACCGGGCGCAGCTCGCGGCGGAGGAGGAGGCGGCCCGGGAGGCCGGGCTGCCGGTGTCGCTGGTCACCGGGAACACCGGCACCGGGCTGCCGTTCCCGGTGGCCGCGGCCGTGCGGATGGAGGACCAGGCGCAGTTCCATCCGCGCCGCTTCCTGCTCGGGCTCGCCGAGGACCTGGCCCGGCGCGGCGGCCGGATCCACGAGGGCACCCGGGTGGTCGGGCTGCAGGAGGGGCAGCGCCAGCGCCTCACCACCGAGACGGGGGCCACGGTCACCGCCAGTGACGTCGTCGTCGCCACCCACTACCCGGTGTTCGACCGCATGCTGCTCGTCACCCGTCTGGAGCCCCGGCGCGAACTGGTCGTGGCGGGCCCGGTCGACCCCTCCCGCGTCCCGGAGGGGATGTACATCACGCCGTACGAGAACACCCGCTCGGTGCGCACGGCGCCCTACGCGGACGGCAGACGGCTGCTCATCGTCACCGGCGAGAAGTTCCGGCCCGGGGAGTCCGGGGTGGCCGAGCGGTACGTGCGGCTGGCGGGGTGGGCGCGCGAGCACTTCCCGCTGGAGGCGGTCACCCACCGGTGGGCCACGCAGGACAACTGGACCACGGACCGGGTGCCGTACGTGGGCCGCTTCCACCGGGGTACCGAGCACGTCTTCGTGGCGACCGGGTTCGGCGGCTGGGGCATGAGCGGCGGCGTGCTCGCCGGCCGGCTCGTCGCCGATCTGATCGAGGGGCGCGGGAGCGAGTGGGAGGGGCTCTACGACCCCCGGCGGCTGCACCCCGTGGCGGAGGCCGCCTCGTTCGTCAAGAACGGACTCGCCACCGCCCGCCATTTCTTCGGCGACCGGCTGCTGCCCGCGGCCCCGGGCACGGTGGAGGACATCGAGCCGGGCGGCGGTGCCGTGGTGCGCGTCCGCGGCGAGCATTGCGCGGTCCACCGGGACCCGCAGGGCGCGCTGCACGCGGTCTCCGCCGTGTGCACGCACATGGGCTGCCTGGTGGGGTTCAACGACGCCGAACGCACCTGGGACTGCCCGTGCCACGGCTCGCGGTTCCACGTGGACGGCTCGATCGCCCAGGGCCCGGCGACCAGGCCGCTGGAGCCCAGGCGGCTGAAGCCCGGCGGCAGCGGTGACGCCTGAGGACTTCGGCGGCACGACGGCGGTGCGCGCACAACTGCCCGCGGGTCGCCGCCCGTTGAAGGGTGTGAGGCAGGTCACGAAGCGACCGGGGGTCGTGTGAGCGCCGTCACGTGACCCCGGTCACGTGAGCAAGCACACTCGGCCCGCCGAAGACCCTTCCCAGCAGGGACTTTGTGGCAATTTGCGGCGATATGCCGTTATGCGCGGGGAGGGTTCACTTCCCATGCCCGACGGCCCTTTGTGAGAATGGCCGGGCCGCCCGCGAACAGCCGTGACTCACCGACGAGCGCGACTCGGACGGCGTGGAAGCCAGGCCCCTGTCCGGGGATCTCGTCCCCGCAGGGGCTTTCGCCTGCCAACGGAAACCTCCGCACTTGATGCCTTCGTCCCCCCATACCGCCAACGACCGCTCCCCGTGGCGCTGCCTGCGCACCGCAAGCATGCGGTGGTGGTCGGCCGCCAACCTCCTGTCCAACCTCGGCACCTGGATGCAGCTCACGGTGCAGAACCTGCTCGTGCTGCAGCTGACGGGTTCGGCCGCGGCCACCGGTCTGTCGCTGGCCGTGCAGGCGGCGCCGGGGCTGCTGCTCGGCCTGGTCGGCGGTGCCGCGGTGGACGCCTGGCCGCGCAAGCTGACAGCTGCGGTGAGCCAGGCCGTGCTGGGGCTGGTGGCCTTCTCCACGGCCGGGCTGGTCGCCTTCCACCTGCTGAACGTGCCGGTGCTGCTGGCACTCTCCGCGATCACGGGCACGATCGCCACGATCGACGGCCCCGCCACCTCGCTGCTCGGCAACGATCTCGTGCACGAGAAGGACGTGCCCTCGGCCATCGCGCTGGGTTCGGTCGTGCACGGCGTCGGGCGGCTCGCGGGCACGGGCCTGGCGGGGGTGGCGCTGGCGACCGTCGGGCCGGCCGGTGCCTACGCGGTCAACGGCCTGTCGTTCCTCTTCGTGACCTCGGTGATCCCCTTCCTGCGCCTGGTGGAGCGCCCGCCCGCCCCCGTGGCGCAGCCGGTGCGGGCCGCCCGCCGCGCCGAGGCGAAGCCGGGGATCCGCGCCGGGCTGGCGTTCTTCCTCGGCCGCCGCCGCCTCGTCGCCCTCGCCGTGATCTGCGCGGTCAGCTCCACGCTCGGCCGCAACTACGGCCTCACGCTGGCGACCCTGGTCACCGGGCCGCTGCACGGCGGGCCGGGCGCCTACGGCGTGGTCTCCACGGTGCTGGCGATCGGCGGCATCGCGGGCGCCGTGCTGGCCGGCCGCCTGCGTACGCCCACGGTCCGGCTGGTCGGGGTGCTGGCCGCCGCCGGGGCCGCGCTGCAGGTCCTCGCGGGGCTGAGCCCGGCGCTGCTGCTCCTGCTGGTGCTCGTGGTCCCGATGGCCGTGGTCGAGTCGGTCTCCGACACCGCGGCGACCACGGTCCTGCAGACCGACCCGCCGCCGCACGCCCGCGGCCGGGTACTCGGCGTGTGGCGCAGCCTGAGCACCGCGTGGGGCCTGGTGGGGCCGCCGCTGCTGGGGCTGCTGGTGCAGACGGCGGGGGCCCGCGGAGCGCTCGTCGGCGGCGGCCTGGTCATCGTCGCCGTCATCGGCGCGGGCGCGCTGGCCCAGGGGCGCCGCGCGGTCGGCCGTACCGTCCCGGCCGTCATCGAGCCGGTGCCCGCGGCGGCGTACCAGGCCGCGGCCTGAGCGAGCGGCGTTCCCCTCACGCCTTGAGCAGCCGCTGGCCCGGACCGGCCGCCCGCGCCCCGATCGCGCGCAGGGCGGCCCACACGGTGGCCTGGTTCGCGGTGACGACGGGCTTGCCGAGCTCTTCCTCCATCGGGGTGATCAGGTCGTAGGTGGGCACGGCGGTGCAGCTCACGAAGAGCGCGTCGGCCTCGCGTGTGTCGGCCGCCCGCATCATCTCCGCCACCTCGTCGTAGGTCAGCCCCGAGGCCTGCGCCGCGGTCAGGGGCCGCCCGACGCAGGTCGGCACCTCCAGGCCCGCCTCGGTCAGGAACAGCCGCAGCCGGACCGCGACCTGCGGCGGGAAGGGGTGGACGACGGCCACCCGGCACACCCGCAGCGCCTCGAGCGCCTCCAGGGCCGCCTCGGCCGTGGTGAGCGCCGCGGGGGCGCCCACGTCGAGCATCGTGCGGCGCAGCGCCCGCTCGCCCGCGAGCCCGGCCACGAAGCTGCACCCGGTGCAGGCGAAGGCGACGATCTCGGCCCCGGCCGCGCACACCTCCCGGGTCGGCCGGGCCAGGTGCTCGGGCCGGGCGAGCGAGGAGGACATGGTCAGCGGGTCCGCGGCGGCCACCGGAGCGGTGCGGGCGATGACCAGGCTCACGTCCTCGGGGGCCCACCGCCACAGCTCCCGGTCGCGGTCGAAGTCGTAGGACGCGACCACGCCGACGCGGCGCTGCCGCAGGGGACCCTCGGGAGAGCCGGCCATACCCGCAGCCTAGGCGCGACCGGCCGCCCCTGCTCCCCGCGCGGCCTGCCTCAGGCGCCGCCCTCGGCCGGCGGCAGCGTCCGGCACAGCATGTCCAGGGCGCCGGAGAAGGCGTGGTCCGGCGGTGTGCCGTAGCCGATGACCAGACCGTCGCGGGCGGGCATCGGGGTGTCCGGGTGGCGGTACGCGGACAGTCCGGCGACGGCGAGCCCCTGCCATGCGGCGCCCTGCACGACCGACTTCTCGGTGCCGGGCGGCAGTTCGAGCACGGCGTGGAGTCCGGCGGCGATCCCGCTCACCCGGATGTGCGGCGCGCGCTCGGCCAGCATCGTGACCAGCTGGTCGCGGCGGCGCCGGTAGCGCCCGCGCATCAGCCGGATCTGGCGGTCGTAGCCGCCGGACTCGATGAAGTCGGCGAGGGCGAGCTGCTCGACCGCGCCGACCCACAGCTCCCGTTCGCCCTTGGCGGCCACCACGTCGTCCACGAGGTGCTCGGGCAGCGCGAGCCAGCCCAGGCGGAGCGCCGGGGAGAGGCTCTTGCTCACCGAACCGAGGTAGACGACGTGTTCGGGGTCGAGGCCCTGTACGGCTCCGACCGGCTGGCGGTCGTAGCGGAACTCGCCGTCGTAGTCGTCCTCCAGGAGCAGGCCCGCGGTGGCCCGCGCCCAGTCCACCACGGCCGCCCGCCGCTCGGGGTGCAGGGGGCCGCCGGTGGGGAACTGGTGGGCGGGGGTGAGCAGGACGGCGGCGGCGCCCGTGGCCGCCAACTCGCCGGTGCGGGCGCCGCGTTCGTCGACGACCAGCGGGACCGTGCGGATCCCGGCCTCCTCGACCAGGCCGCGGTGGAAGGCGAGTCCGTAGGACTCGACCGCAAGCGTGCCGTGCAGCACCCGGCCCAGCAGGCGCAGCGCGTGCGCGAAGCCCGCGCAGATCACCAGCCGTTCGGGGCCGGTGCGCACCCCGCGCGCACGCGCCAGGTAGCCGGTCAGGGCCCGGCGCAGCTCGATGCGGCCCTGGGGGTCGCCGACCCCGAACGCCTCGCTGGGCGCCGCGGCCAGCGCCCGCCGGGTCGCCGAGGCCCAGGCGGCGCGGGGGAACGAGGCCGCGTCGGGCGAGCCGGGCCGCAGGTCGTAGGCGGGCCGGGACGGGCGGGGCTGCGGCCGGCCGGCGCGGTCCCGGGCGGGCCGCAGGGGCTCGGCGCGCAGGGCGACCCGGGTGCCCGAGCCCTGCCGTGCGGTCAGCCATCCTTCGGCGCCCAGTTCGGCGTAGGCCTCGGCGACGGTGTTGCGGGCGATGCCGAGGTCGGCGGCGAGGGAGCGGTAGGAGGGCAGCCGGGTGCCTGGGGCGAGCCGGCCGCTGCGGACGGCGTCACGCAGGGCCCGCATGAGCGAGGCGCGCACACCGCCGCCGCCGGACAGGTCCAGGTGCAGGTCGCTGCCGAGGCCCCCGGCTTCCGGGGCAGCCGGATTGACCCGAGATTCCGCCATGGAAATGCACCATACTCCGGGCCGCCTGGGCGCCTAGCGTCGCCACCATGACAACGACGACGAACACCGTGACCGCATCCGCCGCCGACCGCGTACGCCAACTGGACTTCGCCAAGACCGCGCCCAAGACGTTCAAGGCCATGATCGCCCTTGACGCCGCCGCGCGGGAGGGCGTCGACCCGGCGCTCGCCGAACTGGTGAGGATCCGCGCCTCGCAGATCAACCACTGCGCGCACTGCATCGACATGCACACCCGGGACGCCCGTCAGGGGGGCGAGACCGAGCAGCGGATCTACCTGCTCGACGCCTGGCGGGAGACCCGCGGCATCTACAGCGACAAGGAGCGCGCCGCCCTCGCCCTCACCGAGGCGATCACCCGGTTGCCCGACGGCGTCCCGGACGCGGTCCGGGCACAGGCCGCCGAGCACTTCGACGACCGCGAACTGGCCCAGCTCATCGCCCTGATCTTCACGATCAACGCCTGGAACAGGATCGCGGTCTCGACCGGCAAGTCCCCGGCCGCGGACCGCTGAGCCCGGACCACCGCGGCCATCCGGACCGTAAGGCGCCGGGCCGGCGTTCCCGGGCCGGGGCTCCTTCCGGGTGACGGGGGCGGCCCGGGGCGCGCTGATCGCGCGGCGCGGGCGGCGGGTGCTCTACCGTCGGTCCACCGAGACCCGCCTCCCGCCACTCTCCCACCGAGGCAGCCGTTGAACGCACCGAGGCAGCCGTCCGGCGCCGAACCCGCCGCCCCCGCCCGCCGCTGCGGCCTTGCCCGCCTGCTGCGGATCTGCGCCGTCGTCGTGGCGGCGGTACCCCTGCTCGGGGCGGCGCGCGGCGGTCCGCCGGTGATCCCGCTGGCGCCCGGCCTTACGCCGTGCCTGACCTCACCGGCGCCGGGTGACCCCGGGGGCTACGGCGGCGAGGCGGTCCCGGCGGCGCCCTGGCTCCCGGCCGCAGCCGATCCCGCCGTCTGGTCGCGGATGCCGCAGGCGCCGTATCTGCCGGGCGGCTGCCTGGCCTTGCGGGCACACTGAGCCCAGCGCCCCCGCAGGCGTGAACCCCCGGCCGCGCGGGCACCCGGCGGGCATCCGCCGGACACGCCTCCGGTCGGCCGGGACGGACGCAAGCCGAACACGCAGGAGGCTTAAGATGCCCGAACTGCTCGACGACGCAAGCATCGACGAGGCCATGGCGGACCTCAAGGAGTGGCGGCGGGAGGGGAACACCCTGCGCCGTACCGTCGAGGCCTACGACTTCCCGACGGCGATCCGCATCCTCGACACGGTGGCGGTGGAGGCCGAGAAGCTCAACCACCACCCCGACGTCGACATCCGCTACCGGACCCTGCACTTCTCGGTGACCACGCACTCGGTGGGCGGGATCACCGCGCTGGACACCGAGTTGGCCCATCGGATCGAGACCGCGGCGGGGACCTACATCCGCGCCCACGAGTGACCTCCGGTGGATCCCGTCGAGGCGCTGGAGCGGATCGCGTTCCTGCTGGAGCGGGCCCAGGCGCCCACGTACCGGGTCAAGGCGTTCCGCACGGCGGCCGCCGTGATCGGCGCGATGGACACCGCGGAGGTGGCGCGGCGGGCGGAACGCGGTTCCCTCGAGGAGCTGCGCGGGCTCGGGCCGAAGACCGCGGCGGTGGTCGCGGAGGCGCTGGCCGGTCGCACGCCGTCGTACCTGCAGCGGCTTGAGGCCGAGGCGGCCGAGGCGGCCCAGGCGGCCGGGAGCACGATGCGGGCGGCGCTGCGCGGCGAGTGCCACATGCACTCCGACTGGTCGGACGGCGGCAGCCCGATCGAGGTGATGGCCCGCACCGCCGCCGAGCTCGGCCACGAGTGGGCCGCGCTGACCGACCACTCGCCCCGGCTGACGGTGGCCCGGGGCCTGAGCGCCGAGCGGCTGCGCGAGCAGCTGAAGGTCGTGGCGGAGGTGGACCGGCGCTCGGGTCCGCGGTTCCGGCTGCTGACCGGCATCGAGTGCGACATCCTCGCCGACGGCTCACTCGACCAGGAGGCCGGGCTGCTCGACCGGCTGGACGTGGTGGTCGCCTCGGTGCACTCGAAACTGCGGATGGAGGCCGCCGAGATGACGCGCCGCATGGTCGCGGCCGTCGCCAGTCCGCTGGTGGACGTGCTCGGCCACTGCACCGGGCGGCTGCTGACAGGCCGGGGGCGCCCGGAGTCGCAGTTCGACGCCGCGATGGTCTTCGCGGCCTGCGCGCGCTTCGGCACGGCGGTCGAGATCAACAGCCGTCCCGAGCGGCTCGACCCGCCCCGGCGGCTGATCCGCCAGGCGCTCGACGCCGGGGTGCTCTTCTCCATCGACAGCGACGCCCACGCGCCCGGCCAGCTGGACTGGCAGATCAACGGCTGCGGCCGCGCCGAGGAGTGCGGGGTGCCGCCGGAGCGGGTGATCAACACCTGGACCGCGGACCAGCTGCTGGAGTGGACCCGCACCCGCCGGGCGCCGCGCTGAGCCGCGGCGCTCAGCCCGGCAGCGGTGCCGTGTGCGTACGCGAGGCCAGCTCGGCCAGCGGATCGCCCTGCCCGGCGAGGCGCTCGATGGCCTCCTCCGGGGTGAAGACCAGATCGGCGGGGTCGGTGCAGGCCGCCACCTCCCCCCAGGTGACGGGGGCGGCGGCCAGCGGGCGGTCGTGGACGCGCAGGGTGTAGGGGCAGGCGGTGGTCTTGTGGGTGGCGTTCTGGGACCAGTCGATGAACACCTTGCCGGGGCGGTGCGACTTGGCCATGGTCGCCACGACGAGCCCCGGGTGCTCGGCCCGCATCCGCCCGGCGAGCGACCTGGCGTAACCGGAGACCGCCTTCTGCGGTGCCGGGTGGATGGGCGCGTACAGGTGCAGCCCCTTGGAGCCGGAGGAGACGGCGTAGGCGGTCAGCCCGTCGTCGGCGAGCATCTGCCGCAGCCGCTGTGCGACGTGGCAGCACAGCACCAGGTCGGCGCCTGGACCAGGATCGAGGTCGAGGACGAGCCGGTCGTGTCCGTCGGGCCCTTCCTTCGTCGTCCACTGCGGTACGTGGATCTCGAACGCGGCGAGGTTGGCCATCGCCATCAGCGCCGCCATCGAGTCGACGACCACGTGCGGGGCCCCTCCGTCACTGCCGGGCACCTCGGCGAGCCGCACCCAGCCGGGCAGTCCGGGCGGCGGCCGTTTGGCGTACCAGATCTGGCCGCCGGGGCCGTCCGGGGCGCGTACGAAGGAGGCGGGCCGATCGGCGGCGTGCGGCAGCAGGGCGGGCGCGACCTGTGCGTAGTAGTGCAGCAACTGCGCCTTGGTGTGGCCGGAGGCGGGGAAGAGCACGCGGTCCAGGTTGACCAGGACCAGGCGGTGGCCGTCCACCTCCACGGCCTGCCGGTCCGACTCGGGAGGCATAGTGTGGAAGTCCCCACGGAGGGACAAACCTATGCGTTCTATCTGGAAAGGTGCAATCGGCTTCGGGTTGGTGTCGATCCCGGTCAAGCTCTACGCGGCGACCGAGGAGCACGGCGTCTCGCTCCACCAGGTGCATGTCGAGGACGGCGGCCGGATCCGGCAGAAGCGCGTGTGCGAGGCGTGCGGCAAGGAGGTCGCCTACTCCGAGATCGCCAAGGGGTACCAGGACGACGCCGGGCGCGTCGCGGTCCTCACCGACGCGGACATGGCCGAACTGCCGTTGCCCAGCAAGCGCCTGATCGACGTGCTGGCCTTCGTGGACGGTGACACGATCGACCCGCTCCACCTGTCGCGCGCCTACTACGTGGGGGCCGAGACCGCGGCGGCCAAGCCCTACGTGCTGCTGCGCGAGGCGCTCGCGGAGAACGGCAAGGCGGCCGTCACCAAGATCGCGCTGCGGCAGCGCGAGTCGCTGGCCCTGCTGCGGGTGCATGAGCGCACCCTCGTCCTGCACACCATGTACTGGCCCGACGAGGTGCGCTCCGCCGAGGGATTGGCGCCGCCGGAGAACATCACGGTGCGGCCGCAGGAGCTGAAGATGGCGGTCAGCCTGATGGAGACGCTCTCGGAGGACTTCGACCTGACGGCCCTGCACGACGAGTACCAGGAGGCGCTGGACGCACTGGTCGAGGCGAAGCTGGAGGGCAGGCCCGCCCCCGAGGTCGAGGAGGTCACCGCGGCGCCCGACAACGTGATCGACCTGATGGCCGCGTTGAAGGCCAGCATCGAGGAGGCCGACGCGGGCAGGGCGGCCGCCGGGGCGCGCCGGAGCACGGACCAGAAGAAGGCACCGCCGAAGAAGGCGGCCGCGAAGAAGACCGCGACGAAGACCACCGCCAAGAAGGAGCCCGCCAAGGGCGCGGCGCGCAAGACCGCTGCGAAGAAGGAGCCCGCGAAGAAGACCGCGGCCAAGAAGACCGCCTCGAAGACCGCCGCCAAGAAGACCGCGAGCCGCCGCCGGGCCGGCTGACGCCGCGGGCCCGCGTGGTGCAGCGGGCGGCGTCACGCGCTCGGTCGTTCCCGCACCACCTCCCGCGCGGGTTTGTCGTCGCGCAGGCCGACGAAGCGCGGGGCGCGCAGTTTGCCGTCCCGGGTCCACTCGGTGAAGGCGACCTGGGCGACGAGCTCCGGGCGCACCCAGTGGGCGCGGCGTTCGCGCACCGGTTCGTCGAAGGCGGGGTGCTCCTGCTCGCGCTCGGCCAGCAGCCGGCTCAGCCGCCGCAGGGTCGCCGTGTCGTAGCCGGTGCCGACCTTGCCCGCGTACCGCAGCCGCCCCTCCTCGTAGTAGCCGATCAGCAGCGCGCCGAAGCCGATCCGGCTGCCGGAGGGCTCGGTGTACCCGGCGATCACGAACTCCTGAGAGGTCACGCACTTGAGCTTGAGCCAGTCGCCGGAACGGCGTTGCTGGTAGCGGCTGTCGGCGCGTTTGGCGATCAGCCCCTCCCAGCCGTGGGCGCAGGCGGCCTCCAGGAACTGCCGGACGTCGGTGCCGCCGGCGTTGCGGTGCTGGGTGTACCGCAGCGGCTCGGCGAACCGGACTGCCTCGCGCAGCAGTTGCTTGCGGGAGCGCAGCGGCAGGCCGGTGGTGTCGTGGCCGGCGAGGTGCAGCAGGTCGAACAGGTAGTAGTGCACCTTCACGCCGGTGGCCAGCGCGGCGGCGGGCTTGGTGATGCCCATGCGCCGCTGCAGGAGGGCGAAGCTGGTCCGGCCGTGCTCCATGGCGACGATCTCGCCGTCCACCACGAACTGCTCCTGCGGCTGTCGGACCAGGGCGTCCACGATCTCCGGGTAGGTGCCTTCGAGCCGCTGCCCGGTGCGGGAGGCCAGGCGCACCCGGTCGCCGTCGCGGAATCCGATCGCCCGCACACCGTCGAGTTTGCGTTCGAACACCCATGCGTCGTCGAAGGAGCGCCGGTCGGAGAGCACGGCCAGCATCGGCCGCACCGACTCCGGTACGGGGTCCGGCCCCCGGCCCGGCGCGCCCGCCGCCGCGTCCCCGGCCTCGCCCCCGCCGGCTCTTCGGTCCCTGCTCCGGTCCATACTCCAGAGGATCACGTTTCGCCGGTCCGTGCTTGCCGGCGTCGCAGCCGGGTACCCGGGCGGGCATGCGTATCCGTGGTCTCCGCCCGCCGCTGCGGGTGGCCCCCGGCGCCGACGACGTGGAGAGCGCCGGGCGCCGCATCCTGCTGTACGGGGTGCTGCCGCTGTGGTTCGTGCCCGGCGTGGCGGACTGGCTGATGCACCGCAGATCGCACATCGAGGAGACCTCCGGCACCCGTGAGTCGCTGGTGCACGCCTTGATGATGACGGAGGCCGGGGTGCCGGTGGCGGCGGGACTGCTGGCCGAGGTCAACCCGCTGGTGCTCTCGCTGATGGGCGCGGCGGGCGTGGCGCACGGCGCGACGGCGCTGTGGGACGTGGCCATCGCGGTCGAGGACCGCGAGGTCCACCCGGTCGAGCAGCACATCCACAGCTTCCTGGAGGTCCTGCCGCTGACCGCGGCGGCCTTCACGGCCTGCCTGCACTGGGACAAGGTCCGCGCCGCGCTCCGCGGCGCGGGCGGCCCGGACGACTGGCGGCTGCTTCCCAAGCGCCACCCGCTGCCCCCCTCCTACCTGGCGGCGATCGCCGGGTCGGTCGGGCTGTTCGTGGCGCTTCCGTACGGCGAGGAGCTGGTGCGGTGCGTACGTGCCGGGCGCCGCCGCCGGAAGGAGCGGCGCCGGGGTCAGGCCTGATCGAGGCGTTCGCGCTGCGGGGCCACCGTGTACCCGGGGTCCTCGGCGGAGGCGATGCCCGCGTGGAAGACGCCGAAGCGGGTGCAGGCCGAGCCCGCCAGCAGGGCGGTCCCGGCGAGCGCGGCGCCGATCCGGGTGCGGCCGATGAGCGCGCCGGTCGCCGCCCCCGCCGCGGTGAGCGCCTCGGCGGCCCGCATCAGGCGGCCCGCCGTGCCCGTGCGCCAGCTCTCGGCGACCGCGCCCAGCCTGCGCTCGGCCGCCTTCGCCAGCACGATGTCGGCGGCGGCCCCGAGCACCGCGGCGCAGCGGGTCGGCCGGTTCTCCGCCGCGGGCGCCAGCACCAGCGCCATCCCGGAGGCCGCCGCGGTCGCCGACGCCGCGAACAGGTACGGCAGTTCGCGGTGGACGCCGTGCCAGGCGGGGACGGCGGTGTCGGCGGCGAGCACCGCGGTGTAGGAGGCGACGGCGGGCCCCAGCAGGGCGGCGGCCGCGGCGGCGGCGGCACCGGTGCGGGGCAGCCGTCCGGTGAGCGCGCACGCGGCGGCGGCG
>CAYNNX010000159.1:0-15942 GCA_964398515.1 uncultured Streptantibioticus sp.
GCGCCGGGTCGTCGGGTGCGGCGGCCTTGCGCGCCTGGGCGGCCTTGCGCCGTTCGGCGGGCGTGCGCGCCTTGCCGGCCTTGGGCGTCCCGGCCCGCCCGTCCGCGCGGGCCCCGGGGGCGGCGCCCTCCGCCAGCCGGGACGTCCACCGCCGGGAGGCCGCGGCGACGGCCACCAGCACCGCGACCAGCAGCACCTTGACGATCAGCAGCCGCCCGTAGGCGGTCGCGCCCAGCGCGTGCCAGGAGCCGACCTGGCGCCACGACTGGTAGACACCGGTCGCGACCAGGACGCACACGCAGCCGAAGGCGATCCGCGAGAAGCGCCGGATCGCGTCGCGCTCGACGGCCGGGGCCCGGTACAGGGCGGTCAGCAGCGCGGCCAGACCGCCCAGCCACACCGCCATCGCGAGCAGGTGCGCCACGTCCACCGGCATGGCGACGGCCGGCTGTATGCCGACCGAGGCGTGCTCGGACATCGCCCAGGTCGCGGCGATCCCCACCGCGATCACCGCCCCGCCGATGCCCAGCCCGAACGCCAGATCCCGCCGCTCGTGCGGATCCTCTCGCCGCACGTAGGCGCCGAAGAGCACGGAGAGGAAGACCGCCGCGGCGGCGAGCAGCAGCAGCCGGGAGACGAGCGCGGCGCCCGGCCGGGTGTCGATCACCGAGCCCAGCGCCCCGAAGTCGAAGACCGCGCCGAGCCCCGTGCCGTTGACGTAGGGGCCGCGCAGCAGCAGCAACGCCAGCGTGGAGGCGGTCATCGCCGCCCAGCCGCCGGCCGCCAGCCGCCGCAGCACCAGCAGCTCCGCACCGCGCGGCCAGCACACCGCGAGGAACGCGGCCACGCCGACCAGCAGCGCGAACCCCGCGTAGGCGATGTAGCGCCCGATCCCGTAGAGCACCGCGGCCGGTCCGCCGCCTGCCTGCGTGCGCACCACCGCGGAGGTCTTCGAGGGCGCGCCGACCGAGAACGTGAACGCGCCCGACACCGGATGGCTGTCCGCCGAGACCGCCCGCCACGCCACCGTGTAGGTCCCGTTGCCGAGGCCGGAGCGGAGCGCCACGGTCGCGGTGTCGGTGCCGCCCGGCGCGTGATGAGCGGTGCCCTGCTGCACCGGACGTCCCGTGGGGTCCAGTACCTGCAGGGAGTCGGCGGAGAGCAGCACGCCCTCGGAGAAGGTGAGCGTGACCTGCCCGGGCGCTGCCTTGACCACCGAGTTCTGCGCCGGATCGGTCTTCAGCAGCGCCGCGTGCGCCGACGCGGGAACCGCCCCGGCGAACACCGCGGCCACCAGCGCGACCAGCACGATCAGCAGCCGCCTGCCGCCGACTGTCGTCCTCATAGGACTGTCACCCCTGCGGCCGGTACGAGGGCGGTTCCACCGGGACCCGCACCGTGATCGGGGCGGACTTGGCGAAGTGCAGCTCGAAGGAGACCCGGTCGCCGATCGCCGGACGGCGCTTCAGCCCCATGAGCATCAGGTGGTTGCCGCCGGTGCCCAGGACCAGCCGGCCGCCCGCCGGAACGGTGAACGACGTCACCTCGCGCATCTCGCCGTCCTGCGTGCTGTGCATGGTGACCTCGGCGGCCAGATCGCTGCTGACCGAGGTCAACCGGTCGTCGGCACCGCCCGAGTTGGTCACGGTGAAGTAGCCCGCGGCCATGTCGGCCATGGGGGGCTGCGGCACGTAGCCGCCGCCGACCGAAAGCCGCGGTCCCGCCTGGGCGCTGGCGTCCCGGGTCTTGGCGTCCTGGGCCTTGGAGTCCTGGACCTTGGTGTCCTGGGCCTTGGTGTCGGGGGCCGACGAGCCGTGGGCGCAGCCGGTCAGGGCCGGTGCCCCTGCCGCGAGCAGGCCCGCGAGCACAGCGGTCGCGGCCAGGCGCCGCCTCGGGTGGCTCACGGCGTCTCCCCCTTCAGCAGCGTGGGCATGTCGGCCGCGTACTGGTCGGCGCTGACGCCCGAGGTGTAGAGGAAGTGCGCCTTGTCGTCCTTCGGCGAGAACGCGAACACCTGCGCGCCGTGCGCCACGGTGATGCTGCCGTCCTTCTCCTTGACCGGCTTCTCGATCATCACGCCCAGGCTGCGGGCGGCTGTCTGGATGGTGGAGAAGCTGCCGGTCAGGCCGACGAAGTCCGGGTCCATCGCCGCCAGCCACTGGCCGAGCCGCTGCGGCGTGTCGCGCTCGGGGTCGGTGGTGACGAAGACCACCTGGAGCCTGGCCTGGTCGGCCTTGGGCAGCTTGCGCTTCGCGGTGGCGATGTCCGCCATGGTGGTCGGGCAGACGTCGGGGCAGTGGGTGTAGCCGAAGTACAGCAGCGTCGGCTTGCCCGCGGTCTGCTTGGCCAGGTCGTACGGCTTGCCGTGGGTGTCGGTGAGGACCAGGTCCGGCTTGGCGAACGGCTGGTCGAGGTCGACGGCCGCCTTGGTGGACGAGGCCGAGACGGAGGCGGCGGGCCGGCTCTTGTCGCCTGCCGAGTCGGCGCCGCATCCGCTCAGCGTGAGCGCCGCGGCCGCGGCGATAGCGGCGCCGAACGCGAGGCGCCGCCGATGTGGTGCGTGGTCTGTACGCATATGACGGTTTTCCCCAGGTGGTGGCAGCGGGTTCCGGTCCGCGGCGACTCGCCGCGGACCGGAACCCGCGGTGGTGCGGGATCAGGTGGGACCGGTCCGGACCGGTCCGGGTCCGTATCGGCCCGAGCCCTGACCGGGCTGGACCGGATCGGGCCGGACAGAGCCGGATGGGCGGCCGGACGGGTGGCAGATCAGGCGGAGGCGGAGCCGTCGCCGCGGCGACGGCCGGCGAACACGCCGTACCCCACTCCGGCGGCACCCACGACGATGCCGGCGATCGCCAGGGCCCGGGCGGTGGTGTCGCTCCCGGACGGCTTCGCCGCGGCGTTCGACGTCTGCGCCGAAGTCGCCTGCGCGCCCGGTCCCTTGGCGTCGGTGAGGGTCAGCGTCGGAGCGGGGTGGTCCGGCTCGGCGGAGCCCGCCTGGGGAACGTCGATCCACCGCACGACCTGGTTGTTGTCGTACGTCTGGAGTGCCTTGAAGACGAGCTTGCCGGTGTTGCCCGGCAGCGGGCCGAGGGAGACCGGGAACTGCTGGAACTCCCCGGGCTTGATCGTGCCCCCGGTCCAGGTGATCTTGGAGACCGCCTCGGTGACCTGGCCGTCGTCGGTGGTGATCGGCTTGGCCAGCTTGGTCTTGGTGACGGTCGCCGTCCAGCCGGGCACCGGTTCGGTGGCCACCGACGCGAGCGGCTCGTCGGCGGGGAAGTTCACCTCGACCTTGACGGTGTTGGCGTTGTCCTGCTCGTTGGGCACCTTGAACGACACGGTGCTGTAGCCGCCCTTGGGCGCACTGGAGGGGTCGACGGTGACGTGCGCGAAGGCCGGTCCGGCCACGAGCAGGACGCCTGCTCCGGCTGCGGCGCCTACGGCGAAGACGCGGTTCAGGGTACGGCGACGGCGTGATGCGGTCATGTGGGATGACTCCACGTGAGGTGAGAGGTTCATTCGGGTGACACGCGTGCGGTCGTCTCGATACCCCGTTCCGGTGAGGGGATCCGGGGATCCGGGGATCCGCGGACCCGGTGAGGGAGTCCCGGGGCCAGGCCGTGATCGGCCGTGATCGGCCCGGGGGCTCACGTCACACGGACCCGGGGTACGCCCGGGATCGGCTGGGATGAGCCGGGGAACTCCCGCCACGGAGCCTTGGAGCCCGTTCGGCGGGATGCCCGAAATGGGGATCCGTCACAGGACCCTTCCCGGGGACCCGGTCGGCCACCGAAGGCCCGCTGCCGGCTCGCCGGAGAGGCGATCGGCCACGGGGCCCGCCGGTGGGCAGCCTCGTCGTGGGGTTCGGTCAGACCGCGAAGGCGGACCCGGGCGGACCACGCCGGATCACCGAGTGCTGAAGCACGGCGGACTTCGGCCGGCGGGCCCGCTCGCCCGCACCGTGGGCCCGGGCCCGCGGTGCGCGCAGCCGCTCGGCCAGCACCCCGCCGACCAGGGCGAGCACCCGCACGGCGGACAGCGCGACGCGCCACGCCGAGGAGTTCGCCAGCGACGCGGCACCGTGCGCGGACAGCCGCACCAGCCGCCACAGCGCCGCCTCACCGCGCCGCAGCAGCCACCCGGCGACCAACGCGGCCGCCAGGTGCCCGCACAGCATCGGAACCGTGTACCCCATCGGGCCGGACGAGCCGGACATGGCGTGCCCCGCGGGCGCGAAGGCCGTCGCGCCGGAGCCCGGGTCGATGCCCGCCCGGCGTATCACCCCTTCGGCACCGGCCGGGGTCAGCCGCAGCAGGTGCTCGTTGCACAGCAGCCGTCCGGCGAGCGACAGCGCCTGCTGCGCCCGGCCGGCGGCCGCGGAGTCGTGGGCGGCCGAGGGCGCGGCGCACCACTGGCCCGCGCTGAACAGGACGTGCAATCCGACCTGGCCGCCGATCATGGCGGCGGCGATGCCCCGCAGCGAACGCTCCCGTCCGGCGAGCGGTGCCGCGACGGCCACCACCGCGGCCCAGCCGGCCAGCAGCGCCCATGGCGGGATGCCGCACCCCGACGCCGACGCGTGCCCGGCCGCGGACAGCGCGACGCAGGCCGCGGCGAACACCGCGGCCCTCAGCAGGCGCATGCCGGCTCCGGCGCGCAGGGGGACAGTCATGACGCCGGCCATCATCCCACCCCGCTCCCGCCCGCCCCGCGCCAGGGTGTCCGGCAATCCGTCTGCTTCACCCGGTTTGTCGCGACTCGCATAATTCGCCTCATTGGTCGTAGGTCTGTCACCTCGTCGGCCGACGGGAATCGCCTCGCCGCGTCACCCGGAGCCCGGTGCGCCTACGCCCCATACCCCGGGCCGTCCGTCTCCCGCATCCGCCGAATGAGCGGCATCACGTCAACGCCACGCTTATCGGGGGAGCTTCGCGGCAATACGTATCCGTATGTCGAGCCGCAGCCAGGAGGCTGGAGCATGAGCATCTGGTGGTCACTCCATTTGCGGCGCGAAGCTGCGAGCGTTCCGCTCGCCCGCAGGCTCCTCCTGGGCACCATGGAGACCGCGGGAGTCGACCCGGACATCTCCTACGACCTCTCGGTGGCCCTGTCGGAGGCCTGCGCCAATGCCGTGGAACACGCGGGGGACGCGGATTCCGGCTGCGGCGAATACCGGGTCACCGCCCATATCGAGGGCGACCGCTGCCGGATCGAGGTCATGGATTCGGGGCCGGGGCTGCCCGGTGTGCGCAGGCACCGCCCGGTGTGCTCTCTGCCGCCCATGCACCAGCAGGCGGAGCACGGCCGGGGGCTGTTCCTCATCGAAGCGCTCGTGGACCACCTCCACTTCCACAACAAGCCGGGCAGTGGTGCGGTGGTGAGCTTCGACAAGGTCCTCAAATGGCGTGAGGACTCGCTGCTGAAGGCGTCCTGACCGGTGGTGGTGCGGGAAGGGGCCCCCGCACCACCACTGTCCGGCGTCGCCGCGCGCTCAGCCGCGCAGTGACCGCATCCAGGACTCGACCTCGTCGGCGCGGCGGGGGAGCGCCGCCGACAGGTTCCGGTTGCCCTCCTCGGTGACCAGGATGTCGTCCTCGATGCGGACGCCTATGCCCCGGTATTCCTGAGGAACGGTCAGATCGTCGGCCTGGAAGTACAGACCGGGCTCGACGGTGAGGACCATGCCGGGCTCCAGCGTGCCGTCGACATAGGTCTCGGTGCGCGCCTGTGCGCAGTCGTGGACGTCGAGGCCGAGCATGTGACCGGTGCCGTGCAGGGTCCAGCGGCGCTGGAGGCCCAGCTCCAGGACGCGTTCCACCGGGCCGTCGAGGATGCCCCACTCGACCAGCCTCTCGGCGAGGACGCGCTGTGCCGCGTCGTGGAAGTCCCGGTACTTGGCGCCGGGCCTGACCGCCGCGATCCCGGCCTCCTGGGCGTCGTACACCGCGTCGTAGATCTT
This sequence comes from uncultured Streptantibioticus sp., assembly GCA_964398515.1. GTDB lineage: Bacteria > Actinomycetota > Actinomycetes > Streptomycetales > Streptomycetaceae > CAYNNX01. The sequence continues at coordinate 5,963 of CAYNNX010000159.1, forward strand.
GCGCTGGATCTCGGTGTAGGCGCCGGAGATGGGCAGGGTGCGGGTGACGTCGGCGGTGTAGAGGGAGGTGGTCTCGACACCGGCGTCGAGCAGGAGCAGGTCGCCGGCGCGGACCGGGCCGTCGTTGCGGACCCAGTGCAGCGTGGTGGCGTGGGGGCCGGCGGCGCAGATGCTGCCGTAACCCACGTCGTTGCCCTCGACGCGGGCGCGGAGGAAGAACGTGCCCTCGATGTAGCGCTCGGAGGTGGCCTCGGCCTTGTCGAGGACCTCCACCACGTCCTCGAAGCCGCGCACGGTGGAGTCCACGGCCCGCTGCAGCTCGCCGATCTCCCAGGCGTCCTTGACCAGCCGCAGCTCGCTGAGGAAGACCTTCAGCTCCTCGTCGCGGGCCTCGTCGGTGCGGCCCTCGAGCTCCTTCTCCAGGCCGGCGTCGTAGCCGCGCACGATGCGGGTCGGCACGTCGCGGGAGGCCAGGCGCTCCGCGATCTCGCGCACGTCGTGGCAGGCCAGGCCGAGCAGCTGGCCCGCCTCGGCCAGGCTGTTGCGGCGGCCGACCCACAGCTCGCCCTGGCCGTCGAGCCAGAACTCGCCGTTCTCGCGGTTGGAGCGGGGCAGCAGATAGGCGGTCGCCTCGTGGCCGTCGCCCACCGGCTCCAGCACCAGGACGCCGTCCTGCGTCTGGTCGCCCGTGAGGTGGACGTACTCGCACGAGGCCCGGAACGGGTACTCGGTGTCGTTGGAGCGGGTCTTCAGGTTGCCCGCGGGGATCACCAGCCGCTCGCCGGGGAAGCGGGCGGAGAGCGCGGCGCGGCGCTCGGCGGTGTAGCTCGCCTGGGCGATCGGCCGCAGGTCGCGCAGCTCGGTGTCGGCCCAGCCCGACGTCATCAGTTCGGCCAGCTCGTCGGAGACGGCCGGGTACAGGCCGTTCTTCCGCTGCTTGATCACCGCCGTGTCGGCGGAACGATCGACTGCGGTGTCGCCTTCGGGGTTCTCCGGGGCGCGCTCCTCGGCCACGTCATGCCTCCTCGCACTAGGACGCTTGCCATCGTAAGCGCGTGCGGTAGAACGCATCCCCGGGCTGTGGACAACCGTGCGCCTGTGGACAACCGCGCCACCCGCGACGGGTCACTCGAAGCGCGTCGCCAGCAGCACCACGTCCTCCGGGCTGTCCACCACGTCGTGGCCGTCCGGCAGCAGGGCGTGCACCACGTGGTCGGCCAGCAGCTCCGGGTCGGCGCGGGCGGCGCGGGGGGCGGTCGCGGCGGCGGAGTGGAGCATGGCGAAGGCGCGGTCGACCGGTTCGCCCGTCCGGTGGAGCAGCCCGTCCGTGTAGAGCAGCACGGTCTCGCCCGGTGCCGTGGCGAACTCCACACTCGGCGCCTCCCAGCAGCTGAGCATGCCCAGCGGCGCCGACAGCGAGGTCTCCACGTACTCGGTGCGGTGCTCCCCCACGATCAGCGGCGGGCAGTGCCCTGCCCCGGCGAGCAGCAGGTGCCGGGCGGTCGGCTCCACGTAGGCGAACAGCGCGGTCGCCGAACGGGCCGGCTCGGTGATCCGCAGCAGCAGCTCCAGGTCGGACAGGACGGCCACCGGGTCCTCGCCCTCCATTACCGCGTACGCCCGCAGGCTGGCGCGGAGCCGGCCCATCGCGGCGACCGCGCTCGGCCCGGAGCCGGTCACGCCGCCGACCGCCAGGCCCAGCGCGCCCTCCGGCAGCGGCAGCGCGTCGTACCAGTCGCCGCCGCCGCGCGGTCCCGTACGGTGCCGCACCGCCATGCGCACCCCCGGAACCCGGGGCAGCCTGCTGGGCAGCAGTTCCTCGCGCAGCACGGCGGCCCCGGCGCGGGCCCGGGCGAGCTCGATGCGGCGGGCCAGTTGTTCGGCCGCGAAGCCCACGTACAGGCCGGCGAGGTGGCGCTGCCGTTCGGTGGGCTCGCAGGGTTCGTCGTAGAGCCAGACGACGGCGCCGATGCGGCCGCCGCGTTCGGCCGCCAGGCGCAGTCCGTAGCTGGCGTGGAAGCCGAGCCGGGCGGCGACCTCGCGGTGGCGGGGGTCGAGGTCGGGCTCGCCGGACAGATCGGAGTTGATCAACTCGACGCGTCCGGCGGCGCTGCCTCCGGCGCTCTCGTCCAGCAGGCGGCCGAGGAACGCGGCGCCGCGCGGCACGGTCTCGATGGTCCCCAGGTCGGAGCGGAGCAGGCCGTAGCCGAGCGTGGTGCACGGCCCCAGGCCGTCGGAGGGTTCCAGCACGGCCAGGCCGCGACGGGCCCCGAGCAGTGCGGCGCCCGCGCGCAGCACCTCCTCGACGGCGGCGTCCAGGGTGGCGGCCCTGGTCAGCTGCTCGGTGAGTTCGTGCAGGGTGGTGAGATCGGAGATCCAGCAGGCCAGGCGGTCGTGGATCGCGGTGAGGGAGCTGTCCGGGCGGTTCGGGCCCGGGTGTCCCGGCACGCCGGCCCGGGTCCGGGGAGCGGTGGCGGGATGTGCGGCATCCGCCGGAGACGGCGTAGTGTGCGCCACGCCGGGAATGGATGGCTCGATTCCAGCCACTTTCGGAAGGTGGGCGGCGGTCATGGCCGACGGCTTCCGGAGTGAATCCAGGAGCAGAGGTGCACGACCGTATTTCGCACGGTTTCTGGGTTTTCGGTGGCATGGATCCGCAGCGGATGGTGTGGCTGCGAACTGCCTTTTTCCGTCAATAGCATCGCAAACCCCCATGTCATGCTGCGCCGCTATCAATACCTCCCTTGTACACGCATGGATGAGGACATGTCCAGGATTGCGCAGGTAGTTGCCGGGTGTCTGATCCGCAAGCTCCTGGTGAGAGGTTGACGGAATGTTGACTGAAAATAGCTCCCTCGCGGCTCAATTCACGGTCGAGTGACACCATTCGACAGTGCGTCATATCCGTTCGGCGGGTACGTACGAGGTGGGACGGACGATGGGGCAACGCCGTCGGGCCGGTGCGACCGGAACGTGCGGCGCGGCAGGAACCCGATCCCCGGCTCGCGCGTCCTACACGACGACGGCCGACTTACTACCTGGTGTGGCGAGGGTGCAACACCCTGCGGGACCACGGACGGCAAGCGCCATGTGAGCGCCACCCCCCGCCACGTTTCACGCTCGGTCGGTGGCGTGATGCGCTGCCATGCACGCGGTGTGCTGCCCTCACGGGGGAGAGCGGTTCCGGTTCGAAACGGGCAGATCGTGGAGCGTTAACGGAAAGGAACGAGCGCAGATGCGCGAGATCCTCGGAAGGCGACGCAGGCTCATGTGGTCCAACGGACCCAAGTGGTTGAGCGTGCTGCGGTGGTCCGGCGGGCCGTCGGGTGCGGGCTCCCGGCTCGCGTGGTCCAAACGCGAACGGCTCACGCCGCGTGCCGCGGCCCTCACCTACGCCGAGCAGTGGCGCTGGCCGGTGCTGCCCGGAGTGGGCCACGAGCGGGGGACAGGGCGGCGCCCGGAGCGGCGGGAGGGACGGCGCGAGCGGTGGCTCCCGTGGCGCGAGGGCCCGTCCACGGCCGAACGCGCCGTGGGACGCGAGGAGAACGGGTTCGGCCGGGACGCCGGGTTCGCGGGGGCCGAGGAGTCGGGCCGGGCGGAGGAGTTCCGGCTCGACGGGGTCGAGGGGTTCGCCCGGGGCGATGCGATGGGCCGGGGCGGCGGATTCGGGCGTGCGGAGGGGGGCGCGCGGCGCCACACATGCGCCTGCCTGCGGCCCGACTGCGCCGTGCCGGGCGCCCATCCCTTCGAACCGGGGCTGCTGGCCGCCACCACGGATGCCCGCATGGTCGACTGGTGGTGGACCAACCGCCCCGACGCGCCGGTCGTGCTCGCCACCGGCAGCACCGTCTCCGCCGTCAGTCTGCCCGCCACCGCGGGGGTGCGGGCGCTCGCCGTCCTGGACCGGATGGGCGTGCCGCTCGGTCCGGTGGTGGCCACGCCGACCCGCTGCGTCCTCCTCGTGGCGCCCTATTCCATGGAGGAGTTGGGCGAGTTGCTCGACGGCCACGACTGGGTGCCGCCGTCTCTGCGGTACCACGGCCGCGGCGGCTACGTCGTGCTGCCTCCCTCGCAGACCGGCACCGGGAGTGTCGGCTGGGAGCGCGCCCCCCGGCCCGGTCCGACCGGCGGCGCGCCCTGGCTGCCGGAGCTCACGACCATCGTGGACACGCTGGTGGAAGCGGGCGTACGGGAGCCGGACAGCAGTCGGCTGGCGTACTGAGCCGCGTACCGAGCCGGCGTACCCGGTTCACTCGTTCGAGTGTGGGAGCCCGCCTCTGGCCCTACGCATCGGCGTGCGCGCGCTTGAGGGGCGGTTGGTACCGATATGTTCAGCCCACCGAAGCAGTATCCGGCTAGTCCAGGTGGGGGTGCCCATGGAGTGCGGATCGCATCTGCGCGTGATCGCCCTGGCGAGCGTCGTCGCACTCGCCGGCATGCTGCCGCTGGCCGCCGCGACGGCGGGACCGGCCGGCCCGGGCCGGACCGTCCGCGTACCGCACGACGCCCTGCCCCCGAACTCGCCCTCGCACGGCTCGCGCACCCCGCGCGCTTCGGGGCTCGCCGGCGGCCAGGGCCTGCTCGGCGCGTCGGCCCTGGGCCTCGTGCCGACGGCGGCCGAGGTGCTCGACGACGGCAAGGGGGCCGGCGGGCGGCAGGCACCGCGAACGTTCACCGAGTGCGGTCCCCAACTCAAGTCACCCGAAGGCGTGGAGGCGCAGACCTGCGTGTTGACGCGGGGACCCGACACCTTCGCCCGCACCTACTACCGCAATCCGACGGGCAGGCCGCTCAGCGCCGTGATGACGCTCATGCGCCCCGACGGCCGGACGGTCGTGGTGCACTGCCCCCTTGCGGCCGTGGACGAGCCCGGCACGTGCGACTCGCCCCGGGAGCGCGGGGTGCGGGGCACGGGCGCCGAACCCTATGACGCGGTCACCGAGATCGCCTCGGCCACGCGGGACCGGATGCTGCTGCGGACCGGCAGCGAGGGCGGGAGCGGTGGGAGTTGACGCGTGCCGTGCGGCCGGCTCGCAAAGGGGCCGGGCGTGAGATGCCCCAGCCGGGCATGGAAACGCCCGATCGCTGGCGACGGGGGATGCACCAGCGACCGGGCTGTTATAAACAGTAACAAGAGATTGGCCGTTCGCAAATTCGGCCGATCGGATTGGAACCCCTATTCACCGGGGGCTATGAGAGCGTGTGACGCGTATCACGTCACCGTCGTGCGCTGTTCAGGGCTTTGCACAATGCCCGGAGGGTCCTCAGCTCAGGGTGATCTGACGATTAGCGAGCCCGCTGCGCGCCCGCCGTTCCTGAGAGGTGAGAGGTGCCTCAGAGGCAAGAGCTTCGCCCAGTCGCTCCCCGAATGCGGAAGCCGGCTTCTCGATCTCTTCGGCATTGACGGATAGCGGAAGATCCCAAACCGGCACGACGAGTCCGTGCGCCCGGAACGAACCGACCAGCCGCGTGCCCTCGCCCAATGACGAGGCGCCCGCGGCGTGCAGCCGCGCCAGCGCGTCGAGCAACTGCTCCTCCGGGTGGGGCATGACCCACCGCAGATGGTTCTTCTCCGGGGTCGCGCACCAGTAGGCGCCCTCCACGCCGGAGAGCCGCGCGGTGGGCAGCGCGGCGGCGTTCGCCCGCTCCAGCGACGCGGCGACCTCACCGCTGGCGTTCGCCGCGTCCTCCTCGCTCCCCAGCCAGAACTCGAACCCCTTGTGTACGACCGGGGTGAACGGCGCCGAGGTGTCGAGCAGATCCTGCAGCCGCGGCCCCGACGGGTCCGGCCGGCGCGCCTCCACCGGGTTGCCCGGTTCGGTCTCCAGTGCCCGCCGCAACGTGTCCGCCAGGTCCCGGCTCAGGTCGCCCGAGGCGGTGTCGTTCTGCACCCCCAGCAGCACGGCCCCGTTCTCACGCCGCAGCGCGGGCCAGGCCATCGGCAGCACGGTCGCCAGCGTCACCGACGGAACGCCCTCCGGCAGTCCGCCCTTCAGCGTCAGTTCGGCGGTGGCCGCGGGGACCAGCTCCCGCAGCGCCACCCAGTCGCACTCGCCGGGCAGCCCCTCGAACGGCCGCAACACCAGCTCGATCACCGCGTGCGCCGCCTCCCGCCCATGACACGCCTTGTAACGGCGACCGGAGCCACAGGGGCACGGCTCGCGCGCGGCGACGACCGGGATCTCCCCGTCGCCCCCGCGTGCCACCGGCTTGCGGTCCTTGGTCTGTGGGCGCTTCTTGGCCATCTCCGGCTGTCTCCCGCGTGCGGCGTGCCAACGTCTTCGGCGCGAGCCTAGTGCCGCCGCGCACCGCCGCAGGCGCGACCTGCCGTGCGGGGCTCCCCCCGACAGCCGCCTGGCCGGGGCCTCACGCCACACACCGCTCGGGGAAGCGTGAGCGCGGTCACGCCAGATCGTCGAGGAGCTTGCCGAAATCAGGCACTCCGCCGATCGCGGGCATCGGCACCCGCGTGCCGCCCACCCCGTCGCGCCGGGCGTGCCTGCCGCGCACCGCCAGCACCGCCCACACCGTGACCTCACCGGGCGTGTCGTCGACCCCCCAGTCGAGGGAGAGGGCGCCGACGATGCCGAGTCCGCGGCCGCCGTGAGCGGTCAGGGAGGGACTGGACGGCTTGGGCCGTGTCGGGCCGCCGCCGTCGGTCACCTCCAAGGTCAGCAGGCCGTCCTCCGCCAGCCGCCAGGCCGCCCGTATCCCGGGCTCGCCCGGCTCGCCGTCGCCGTCCTCGATGGGACGGGCGTGTCTGCAGGCATTGCTCAGCAGTTCGGAAAGGACCAGAACGGCGTCGTCGACCACCGTGTCCGGTGCGCCGCACTCGTTCAGTTCCCTGCGCAGCCGCTGCCGCGCCTCACCGACGCCCGCCGGACCATGGGGAAGGGCCATGGTCGAGGACGTCGGCACCTCCTGGGCTACCACCAACGCCACCCCCGCTACCTCCTTCACCCCACGCCACGTGCAGGATGCCCCAAAGGACTGGACCGGAAACAGGCCATTCACGAACCCTTGGCGCACTCATGCGGATCGAAAACGATGCGAACGCGCCGGTGTACTCCCCCTGTGGGGCGGATGCTCCAACAGGTCCGGCTATCGCCCGAGTTGAGTCAGTACCTGCCGAGGCCGGTTGGTGATGATCGCCTCGACGCCGAGGCGGACGCACAGTTCGACGTCCTCCGGCTCGTCGACGGTCCACACGTGGACACGGTGTCCGGCCCGGTGCAGCCGGGCCACGTAGCCGGGGTTGGCGCGCAGGATGCGGATGCCCGGACCGGCGATCCGGGCTCCCCCCGGAAGGCGTCCGTCGCGGTATCCGGGCAGTACGTAGCTCATCAGGAAGACGGTCGGCAGACCCGGCGCGCCGGCCTGGACCCTGCGCAGCGAGCGGGCCGAGAAGCTCATCACGCGCACCGGCGACCACCCGGCCCCTGCGGGGTGGCCGCTGCCGGTGGGGCGCTCCAGGCCGAAGCGGCGCAGCAGTTGGAGGAGCCGCTCCTCGACCTGGCCCGCCCAGCGGGTGGGGTGCTTGGTCTCGATGGCGAGCTCGATCGGCCGGCCCGCGTCGACCACCAGCTCCAGCAGCGTCTCCAACGTGAGCACGGCACTGCGTTCCCGTGGGTCCGCCTGCCAGTCCGGCGCCTCGTAGGGGTCCTTCCACGAACCGAAGTCCAGCGCGGCCAAGTCGGCCAGTTCCAGGGCGGAGACGGCTCCCCGCCCGTTGGACGTGCGGTTGACCCGGCGGTCGTGCACGCAGACGAGGTGCCCGTCGGCGGTGAGCCGGACGTCGCACTCGAGCGCGTCGGCGCCGTCCTCGATGGCCTTGCGGTAGGCGGCCAGGGTGTGTTCGGGGGCGTCCTCCGACGCCCCGCGATGGGCGACGACCTGGATCCGGTTCGGGGTCGGCACGGCATCCCCGACCGCGTACGCACTGTTCACCGGGCCATCGTGCCACCACCTCCCGGGGCCGGAAATGATCCTATGTGTCAGTAATTGACACAATTTGCGCAAATGGCCGGGAGTAAAGAATTCCGGCCGTTCGCAGAGGGACTGCTTACAACAGTCCGACGTGCTGTGGTGGATGCTGTCCGTAGTGGTTCCCGCGTGAAGCGGTGACCTCGTGGTCCCAACCGTCCAACCCGTCAACCCATCGTGCGTCTTCGAGGAGATACAGCTGTGAGCACCGAGTACGAGGGCGGCCTCCCCGCCTCCGGACAGGGCGGCGGCGGTCGGCCTGCGGAGGGCGAGCCGGGCGTCTCGGAGCAGCCACGCGACACCGCTCAGATGCCCACGGTCCCGGTGGACCACGCGGCCGCCGGCACCCCGCCGACGCCGAGCCCGGCGGACCCGCCCGGCCCGCCCTCCGCCGCGGCCGGGGCTGCCCCCACGGTTCCCGGAGAGCCTCCGGTCAGGCCGTCGGCCTTCTCGTCGCCCTCCGGCCCCGCCGTCCCGCCGCCCCCCGCGACCCACCCTGCCCAGGAGCCGTACGCATCCGGCGGAGCCGGCGGTCCCGGTGACCCCTTCGGCGCCTACGCGCTGAGCCCGGCACCAGCGCCGCAGTCGAAGCCGCGCCGCGGCGGTACCGGACTGGTCGCCGCCGTGATCGTGGCCGCCCTGGTGGCCGGTGGCGTCGGCGGAGGCATCGGCTACTGGGCGGCGCAGCGCGGCGACAACGGCTCCACCACGGTCTCGGCCGCCACCGACCCCAAGGACCTCAACCGCGCGCCCACATCGGTCGCCGGCATAGCGAACAAGGCGCTGCCGAGCGTCGTGACGATCCAGGCGAGCGGCGGCCAGGAGAGCGGTACGGGCACCGGCTTCGTCTACGACACCCAGGGCCACATCCTCACCAACAACCATGTCGTCGCCCCGGCCGCCAACGGCGGAAAGCTCACCGCGACCTTCTCCGACGGCCGCAAGTTCGACGCCGAGGTCGTCGGCCGCGCCCAGGGATACGACGTCGCGGTGATCAAGCTCAAGAACCCTGACGGCGCCAAACTCACCCCGCTGCCGCTGGGCAACTCCGACGCCGTCGCGGTCGGCGACCCCACGATCGCCATCGGCGCGCCCTTCGGCCTGTCGGGCACGGTCACCACCGGCATCGTCAGCGCCAAGAACCGCCCGGTCGCCTCCAGCGACGGCCAGGGCTCGGCCGCCTCCTACATGAGCGCGCTCCAGACCGACGCCTCCATCAACCCCGGCAACTCCGGCGGCCCGCTGCTCAACGGCTCCGGTGCGGTCATCGGCATCAACTCCGCGATCCAGTCGGCCAACAACGGCGCCGGCAACCCGTTCGGCGGCTCCTCCCAGGCCGGCAGCATCGGGCTGGGTTTCGCGATCCCGATCAACGAGGCGAAGTACGTCGCCGACACGCTGATCAAGACCGGCCAACCGGTGTACGCGGTCATGAAGATGCACGTCGACATGAACTACAACGGCCAGGGCGCCAAGATCTCCGACGGCTCCGCCGACGGCGGCTCCTCGATCGACCCCGGCGGCCCGGCCGACAAGGCGGGCCTCAAGCCCGGTGACGTCATCACCAAGCTCGACAACACGCTGATAGACAGCGGCCCCACCCTGATCGGCTCCATCTGGCTGCACCGCCCCGGCGACCAGGTCAAGATCACCTACGTCCGCAACGGCAAGACCGCGACCACCACGGTGACCCTTGCCGAACGCAAGGGCGATGGGTGACCCGAGAACCCCGGACCGCCTTTGGGCCCCTGACCCCCGCGTCCCGGATCCGCAGCCCCACCACCTCTGACGCCGCGGAGCCCCCGGGCCGCAGATCCCGGGGCCGAGGTCCACGCTGCGGCTGATCCCGCCCACGGTGCTGCTCGGACGAGTTAGGCTGTCCCCCGCGTCTCCGTACCACGGTGACGCGGGGAGGGTTGCCCGAGCGGCCTAAGGGAACGGTCTTGAAAACTGTCGTGGCGGCAACGTCACCGTGGGTTCAAATCCCACACCCTCCG
>CAYNNX010000160.1:0-12448 GCA_964398515.1 uncultured Streptantibioticus sp.
GGACACCGGATTCGGCAAACGCTCCACCCGGCTGGACCTGTCGCGCGCGGCCGATCGCGCCGTCTTCCACGACCTGCTGTCCACCGCGGACGTGGTGGTCACCGGTTACCGCCCCGGCGCCCTCGACCGCCACGGGCTGTCCCCCCAGGAGCTGCTGACGCGCCGGCCCGGACTGGTCGTGGCCCGGCTCAGCGCCTGGGGGACGCAGGGGCCCTGGGCGGACCGGCGGGGCTTCGACAGCCTCGTCCAGGCGGCGAGCGGGATCGCCGTGGCGGAGGCGGGCGAGGACGGCCGCCCCGGCGCGCTGCCCGCCCAGGCGCTGGACCACGGCACGGGCTACCTGCTGGCCGCCGCGGTCCTGCGGGCCCTGACCCGCCGCCACGACACGGGCGACGGCGCAGTGGTCACCCTGAGCCTCGCCGCCACGGCCTCGTGGCTGCTGAACGGCCTAACCGCCGAGCCGCCACGGGCCGCCGAGGCGCCGTACGACCCGGCGGGCCGGCTCGCCGAGACCGACGCGCCCGTCGGCCGTCTCGTCCACGCCCTACCACCGGTCGACATCGCGGGCGGGCCCGCCGACTGGTCGGCGCCGCCAAGCCGTTGGGGATGCGACGCCCCCGGCTGGCGGTGAACGCCCGCCGCTACTCCCCGTAGACGGCGCGCAGGGCGTCCTGGACCACGGCCAGCGCCGCCGCGTGGTCAAGGCCGAGGTGGTGGGCGCGGCGGGCGTAGCCGACGGCAGCTTCGGACGCCTGGCGCGCGGCGGCGTCGCCCGCGGCGGCGATGAACGTGCCGTGGCGGCCGCGGGTCTCGATGACACCGTCCGCCTCCAGCGCGCGGTAGGCCTTGGCCACGGTGTTGGCGGCCAGCCCGAGGTCGGCCGCGAGCCCCCGTACCGTCGGCATGCGGTAGCCCACCGGGAGGACGCCGCCTCGGGCTTGGCCCGCGACCTGTTCCCGGATCTGTTCGAAGGGCGCGGTCGCCGACCGGGGGTCGACGGTGATCTGCAGGCTCACGTACGGTCTCCCGCTGGCTGCTGGGGGTATGCCGGGCTTGTCGGCTTCATTGTGCGGCACGCGCCGCCCGCGGCCGCGGGCGCGTCCCCTTACCGCGGGTCACCAGGTGCCCAGCCGCCGGTAGCGGGCGCGCCGGTCCGCCAGGCGTTCGGCCTGGTCGCGGGCGCGCAGGGCGGTCAGTTCCGTGCCGAGGACGGCCCCGAGGCGGGCCAGGAACTCCTCGGGGGCGTCCGAGGCGTCCGGGCACTCCTCGACGACGCGGTCGGCGATGTGGTGGGCGAGCAGGTCGGCGGAGCGCACGCCCTGGCGTTCGGCGACCTCGTAGGCGCGTTCGGTGGTGCGGTACAAGATGGCGGAGGCGCCTTCGGGCGGCAGCGGGGAGAGCCAGGCGTGCCGGGCGGCCAGCACCCGGTCGGCGGGGAGCAGCGCGAGCGCGCCGCCGCCCGCGCCCTGGCCCAGCAGCAGGCACAGCGTCGGGGCCGGGAGGGTGACCAGGTCGGCGAGGCTGCGGGCGATCTCCCCGGCGAGGCCGCCCTCTTCGGCCTCCTTCGACAGCGCGGCCCCCGCGGTGTCGACCACGGTGAGCAGCGGCAGCCCGAGTTCGGCGGCGATCCGCATGCCGCGGCGCGCCTCCCGCAGCCCGGCCGGACCGGGAGCGGGCGGGGTGTCCCCCTCGTGCCCGGGCCCCCGGTCGTGTCCTATGACGACACACGGCGACCCGCCGAAGCGGGCGAGCGCCAGCAGCAGCCCGGGGTCGCGCTCGCCTGCGCCCGTGCCGCTCAGCAGGGTGACGTCCGTGCCCGCGGTGCGCAGCAGTGCCCGCAGGCCGGGCCGCTCCGGGCGCCGCGAGCGGCGGATGGACTCGGCGGTGGAGGGCACGGGCCCGGGCTGCGGCGAGACCTCTGCGGGCGGCGTCGCCTCGGCGGCGTCCCCGCACAGCACGCCCAGCGCCCGCGCCGCCGCGTCCGCCAGCTGCTCCACGGGAAGAACGGCGTCGACGATGCCGTGGGCCAGCAGGTTCCCGGCGGTCTGGACGCCCTCGGGGAACTGCGTGCCGTACAGCGCCTGGTGGACGCGGGGGCCGAGGAACCCGATGAGGGCGCCGGGTTCTGCGGCGGTGACGTGGCCGAGCGATCCCCAGGAGGCGAGGACCCCGCCGGTCGTGGGGTGCCGCAGGTAGACCAGGTACGGCAGCCCCGCCGCCTTGTGATCGGCCACGGCGGCGGCGACCTTGACCATCTGGAGGAACGCGACGGTCCCCTCCTGCATACGGGTGCCACCGGATGCGGGGGACGCGAGCAGCGGCAGCCGTTCCCGCGCGGCGCGCTCGATCGCGCGGACCAGCCGCTCCCCCGCCGCCACCCCGATCGACCCGGCGAGAAAACCGAATTCGCACACGACGAGCGCCACCCTGCGGCCCCGCAGGCGGCCCTCCCCGGTGATCACCGACTCGTCGCATCCGGTCCGCTCCCGGGCCCGCAGCAGATGTGCCCGGTAGTCGGCGTCGGCGGAGGGCGGCACGGTGGCCGGCTGATCCCAGCTGCGCCAGGTGCCGGGGTCGACGAGTGTCTGCAACAACGCGTGCGCGGTCATACCGGCACCCTGCCACGCCGTCGTTCTTAACCGGCGGTCAGTGGTCCCTTAACGGCACCCTAAGGATCGCGTTCAGGGCGCGCGAGCAGGCGGATCCGGCTCCGGGCGGAGCTAGCGTGCGCAGCGTCGGAAACCTTTCCGGAAGGGGCAACACACCATGACCGCACGCCGTATGGCCACCGCTGCCGCCGTTGTCGCCGCCCCGCTGGTGCTGAGCGTGGCGATCGCGCCCCGGGCCGTCGCGCACGGCTCGATGCAGAACCCGGTGAGCCGGGTGCTGGCCTGCTACGCGGAGAACCCCGAGAGCCCGCGCTCGGCGGCCTGCAGGGCGGCGGTCGCGGTCTCGGGCACACAGGCCTTCTACGACTGGAACGCGGTGCGGCTGGCCGACGCGGGCGGCCGCAGCAGGCAGATCATCCCGGACGGGAAGCTGTGCAGCGCGGGCACGGAGGAGTTCAAGGGGCTCGACCTGGCCCGCGCGGACTGGCCGGCGACGCGGATGACGAGCGGGCCGTTCACCTTCACGTACCGGGCGACCGCGCCGCACAGGGGCACGTTCGCGCTCTACATCACCAAGGACGGCTACGACCCGTCGAAGCCGCTGGCGTGGTCGGACCTGGAGCCGGAACCGTTCGCGACTGCCACCAACCCTCCCCTGCAGAACGGGAGTTACGTGATCCAGGGGAACGTGCCCAAGAAGTCGGGCCGGCACCTGATCTACAGCGTCTGGCAGCGTTCGGACTCCCCGGAGGCGTTCTACACCTGTTCCGACGTGGTGTTCGGTCAGGACGGCGGCGGTTCGGCGGGCTCGGCGGCCCCGTCGGCCTCCGCGCCGAGCGACACGCAGATCGCGGCGGGCGCGAGCCGGTCGTCGATGCGGGACATGGCGGGGATGGCGGGGATGGCCCACCCGTCCGCGACCCCGACCAGCGCGCCCGCCGCCAACCGCCCCGTCGCGGACGGATCGGCAGCGCCTGTCGCGCCGATCTCCACCCGCCGCCTGGCCGAGACCGGCGGTTCGGGCGCCACAAGTGCGCTGGCCCTCGCGGGCGTCACGATCGTCGCCGTCGGGGTGTGCCTGTGGCTGACCGCGCTGCGCCGCCGCCTGGCCACCGGTGGACGCCGCCGTGGCTGACGGCGAGCGCGACGGTGGTAGCAACGTCAGCGCTCTGCGCCGCGCTGCGTCGGTCCCTCATCCCCAGACCGGCCGCCCGGCACCCCACAGTGCTTCCACGTGACCGGCGAACCGGTCGAACAAGCCATCGGGTCCCATCCGCCGCAGATGCAGCATGGGCGACTCGTGGCCGAGCAGGTTCGACAGGTGGGGCGTGACCAGCATCTGACCATCGAAGATGAAAACGCTCATGGCCAGGTGGTCGTCGCTGTAGCGGGCTTCAACACCCGTGCGGTCAGGCATGCGTTCCAGGGCGTCGAGCGTGATCCGGATGCGCGTGCCGACCGTCAGTGGGACGCCTTCCACCTCTTCGCGGCGCCGAGTGGTCTCCGAGTCGGGATCACCGACGAGAAACTGCACGACGCACCCGGCGTCGGCCTTGGCGCGCAGCCGGTCCGCCAGTCGGGGATGCTGCTGCCACAGGAAGTAGTTCGTATAGCCGGCGAACGTGAGTCGATGCTGCGCGTCGTCGAGCAGCTTGGCCCACACGGACGTGGGGCAGGCGTTGCGATAGGGGTAGGCGGCGAGGATCTCCCGGTCGGCGCCCATCTTCACGGCCGCCCGGACTGCGTTGGGCCACAGCACGGTTTCACACACTCCCAGAGCCTCGGCGACGTCGCTGCGGGTTCGCGGGTGGGGGACTCTCTCTGCGTCCCCTAGCCACCGCTCGACGGTTTTATGCGTGACATCGACTCTGCGTGCCAGCCGTCCGGGCGTCGTGTTGACCGGCGACGTCAGCCGCCGTGGCTGACGGCCGCCGGTGGGGGCCTCACCCCCGTGGCACTCGTCAACCTTGGGCGGGTCATCTACTGAACCCCGTATGGGGAAGTGGCCTTGCCGCCTACTCTGGCAGTGACTGGCTGTCCAGAGAGGGGCAAGGCCATGCCATCCGATGCGACCTCGGATCCGTCACCCGTTGAGCCCATCGCGTTCGGTCAGCGAATGCAGCTCCTGCGGACCCGACGCGGTATGAACCGTGAAGTCCTGGGCGGACTCATCGGCAAGTCCGCCTCATGGGTCAAGGCAGTGGAGAACGGCAGACTCAAGACTCCGAAACTGGACATCATCCTGGCTGTCGCCGAGGCGCTCCGCGTGCGTGACCTGGCTGAGCTGACAGGCGACCAATCGAGGCCGGTGGAGATGTTCGTAGGGCCTGGGCACCCGAAGCTGCCTGCCGTCGCCGCGGCGATCAATTCCCTGCCGCTCGCGACGAGCCGCGAAGCGCCACCGATCGCACACCTACAAGCCAGGCTTGCGAAGGCATGGAGCTCCCGGCATTCGGCGCCCAACCACCGCGAGGTCATCGGCGCCCTGCTGCCCGCCCTTGTACGCGATGCCCAACTCGCGGTCAGGCAGGCCGAGGACCCCGCTGGTCGTCGTGGCGCACAAAGCCTCCTGTCCGAGGTCTACAGCCTGAGTCAGTTCTTCATCGCCTACCAGCCTGATGCCTCTCTGTTGTGGCGCGTCGCCGAGCGCGCCATGGTCGCCGCGCAGGAGTCCGAGGACCCGCACGCCATCGGCGTTTCCGCGTGGCTCCTGGCACAGGCGCACCGGGACTCCGGACCCGCACACTTCGATGCGGCCGACGCCGTCAACCTGGGGGTACTCGACTACCTCACGCCGCTCCTTCCCGACGCTGAAAACGACGTCCTCGCCATCGCAGGCGCCCTGGTCTTCGAGGCCGGATACACCGCCGCACGCCGTGGCGACACTGGCACAGCATGGGGCTACTGGGACCAGGCGAGAGCCATGGCGAAGCGGCTGCCTGTCGGCTACTACCACCCGGTGACGTCCTTCGGGCCAGGCATCATGGGCGCTCACGCCGTCACGGTCGCGGTGGAGCTGCACGCGGGTGGCGAGTCCGTACGGCAGGCGGCCAAGGCAGAAAACGACGCCATTCCGTCACGGCCACGCCGAGCCCGGCACCGCATCGAGCAGGCCCGCGCCTACCATCTCGACGGGCAGCCTGACGTCGCGCTCGCCACGCTGGAGTACGCCTTCGAGGCAGCACCAGAGACCGTCCGGTGGAATGGGTACGCAAGGCGGATCGTGCTGGAAGAGTCGGAGTCGGCGACTCCGGTGCGTCGGCAGAGAGCGTCTGAGCTGGCCGTGAAAATCGGGATGTTGGCAGCGTAAGCCGAGAGTGAGCGAGGGGGTACAAACTGTGCCCCCTCTCTGCTTTGCAGAGCCTTACGGTCGAGTTCACGTCGAACTTCATGACCAAAGGTGACTCTGTGACCACGACTCAGCCACCACTGGCGTTCATCTACGACCGCCACGCCTCTCGAACTCTCGCCGTCCTCCTGCTTCGGCTCACCGCCTGCCAGGAGTACGCCGAGGAGCAGGGCTGGGAGATCGCCGGGAAGTGGTACGACCACGGCGACCACGCCTTACTCGATGACCACCGGACCAAGTTCGACCGGATGTTGAACGCACTGCAGGTCGCGCACCGGTCGGGCCGCGAGGTCGTCTGCCTGGTCTTCGACTGGGACCGCCTGTCCCGGGACGACGGGAACCGCCGCGTCTTCGTGCGCAAGGTGACGTTCACCGGCGGCTGGGTGGAGACCATCACGGGCGAGACGTCGAAGGGCACCTCCGGCCGCCTGACGAAGGCCCCGCTGTCGTGACGGCGGTCTGCTGATGGTGCAGGCAGCCCACCGACGCACCGGTCTGCGTGGGGTTCAGAGTGTCGGCCAGCTGCGGAGGTCTCTCGATCAACGCCTGCCCACACTGCGTGCGGCATCGGGGGATCGTCCCGCTGTCCGATCACCCGCTCGACACCGACGGGCGTCCTCGGTACAGGGAGCAATCGACCGCCCTGCCGATCCCGCGAGGTCGTCCGAGGGCCACCTCGTGACCTGATCCCGCGTGCCGCCGTCCGGCCACCGGTGGCCGCCGGTGTGGGTGACGGCCACCGGTGGGCGGTTCCCCCGCCGCTTCGGTCGGAAACTCGCTCAGAAGGCGGACGCGCAGTTCGTCGTGGTGGCCTGGGCGGGGTCAAGGGCGTTGGCCACCTCGTGGTAGGCGATGCGGTCGGCCAGGCCGATCGTCACGTGCTCGGAGATGTCGAAGAGGCAGAGGCCCTGCAGGACGACGTTGTGGACGTCCGGTCCGGACAGGGCCTGCGAGGTGTAGGGGGTGACCACCTCGTCGTACCGGGTGGAGATCACCGTGTAGTGCACGCCGGGTACGGTGTCGCCGTCGGCGTTGAGCTTGGTCAGGACCGCCGAGCCCACCTCCTGGTCGGTCAGCCCCTGCGGCAGGACGCCGTTGAGTGCCTTCGCCGCGCCGGGGAAGTAGTGCAGCAGGTTGACGAGGCCGTCCAGGGTGGTGCCGTGGTTGTCGGGGGCGAGGCCGATCAGGTCGTTCACCTTGGCCGCGCCGCCGAGGAACTTCAGGTAGTAGCGGGGCAGCAGGCCGCCGCCCTGGCTGTGTCCGACGAGGTCGACCTTGTCGGCGCCGGTGACGGCGAGCACGTGGTCGACCTCGTCGGCCAGTTGCTGTGCGGAGTCCGTGACCGGGCCGAGTCCGTCGAAGAAGGGGACGCCGGGCAGTTGCCCGTAGTCGAAGGAGAAGACGCAGTAGCCGCGCGCCACCAAGTAGGGCGCGAGGGCGAGCCAGTTGTCGGTGCCGTTGCCGAAGGTGCCGTGGATGAGGACGACCGGGCGGGGGTGTTCGGCGGACGGTTTGCAGTTGTCGTCGTTCCAGCCACTGGTGGTGGCCGCGTGGGCGGTGGCGGGGGTGACGGCGAGCATGGCCGCGGCGAGCGCGACGGCGGGAAGCATCGTGAGCGCTCTACGCCGCGCCGAGCGCGCCCTTCTGGGCAGCTTCATGTGATCTCCTCGCAGGGTCAGGGCTGGCGAGTCCCGTTTCGCCATGTGATCCGGATCACAGAAGTTGGCCGTTCACCGTCAAGTTACGCACGAGTAAACGAGAGTTGGGAAGTTACGCGTCGGTAAAGCTTCGGCCAGGCATTCGACGCACAGTGGCCGTGTGATGGAAATCGCAGATCAGGCCACGCCGCGCAGCGACGCCGGGCGGATGGCGTTCACCCCGAACTTGGCGCGGGCCCGGTCGGCGACGGCCTCGATCCGGCGGGCCTTGTCGTCACCGGGGTCGAACGTGAGCTGGCGGCAGGCGAGTTCGGCGGAGAGCAGCCCCTCCGCGCGCAGCGCGACCGCCCGGACCCGGGCCCGTTGCAGCCCGAGGGAGGCGTACATGCGGTATACGACGTCGGTGAGCGCCGCGGTGTGGGCGGTCGGCTCGGGCAGCGCGCGAGTCCGTGTGGTGGCCGACCGGTCGGCATAACGCACCGTCAGTGTCAGGGAACGGGCGGCCTGGCCTTCGCCGCGCAGCCGGAACCCCAGCTCCTCGGTGAGCGACAGCAGGGCGCACCGGTGCCGTACCGGGTCCAGCTCGTCGCGGTCGAAGCGCCGTTCACCGCCGACCGATCGGGCCGGGGCGTTGGGGGTGACCGGGGTCGCGTCGATGCCGCGGGCACGCTCGTGGACCTGCCGCCCGGCGGTCGCACCCAGGATCCGCTGGAGGGTGCCGAGCGGTGCGGCCGCGATCCGGCCGACGCTGTCCAGCCCGTAGCGGCTCAGGGTCTGCGCGGTGGCGGGCCCGACCCCGTGCAGGGCGGCTGCGGGCTTCGCGGCCAGGAACTCCGCGACCGCCTCCGGTTCCGCGGGCAGCGCCCGGACGGCACCGGGCGGCCCGTCGTGGGCGGCCATCCGGGCGAGCGCGGGGTTGCCGGCGACCCCGACGGTGGCGTCGGTGGCGTACAGGGCGAGCGCCCGCACCCGGATCAGCGCGGCCAACTCCGCGGCGGTACGGCCGAAGTAGCGCACGGAGCCGCGCACGTCGGCGAGGGCGGCGTCGGGCGGCAGGGCCTCGACGACCGGGGTGATCTCGCCGAGCAGGGCGAGCAGCGGCGGGTACGCCTCCTCGGCGAGAGGTTCCCCGGAGGGGGTGTGGAAGTGCACATAGAGCACGTGCGGGTCGGCGTTCATCCCGCGCTCCCCGGGCTGGAGTGCCACAGCTTGCGGCCGGTGGCGGCGCCTTCGCCGGCCGGGCGCAGGTCGGCCCACGGGTTCAGCTCGTAGCCGGTGGGCAGCTGGATGCGGCGGCCGTCGTCGGCGCCGGCCCGCGCCGCGCCCGACGGATGCTCGGCGAGCTGCGCGGCGACCGCCTCCAGGCCGCCGGTGCGCGGCAGGTCGACCAGGTCGGCCAGGTTCCAGGCGGCCGAGCCGACCACGCTCAGGCTGCGCGGGCCGCGCCGCTGCACCACCCCGCGCACCAGCAGCAGCCAGGAGTGGAAGACGGTGTGGGCGCAGGCCTCGTGGCTGTCGTCGAAGAACGCCAGGTCGACCAGGCCGGTGCCGTCGTCGAGGGTGGTGAAGATGACCCGGCGCCCGGAGCGGATCGGCGGGGTCTGGGTGGCGACCTTGGCCCCGGCGACCAGGACGGTGGCGCCGTGCCGGGCGGCCCGCAGCCGGTTCGCCGGGATCGCGCCCAGCTCGTCCAGGAAGGCGCGGTGGTCCGCCATCAGATGGCGGGAGGCGTCCATGCCGAGGACGTTCAGCTCCGCGCCGAGCCGTTCCTCCTCGCCCATCTCGGGCAGGCCGACGGTGGCCGCGGACTCGTCGGCGACGAGCGGGAGTTGGCCGTCGTGCCCGGCCGTCCGGCCCTGCCGGTGCAACTCGTCGACCTGCAGCAGCAGATCACGCCGGTTGCCGCCGAAGGTGTCCAACGCGCCCACCTGCACGAGGCGTTCGGCGACCGGACGGCCCGGGCGGGCCCGCCGCCACAGGTCCTGGAGGGAGGAGTAGGGCTGCCCGGCGACCAGTCGCGCGGTCTCCTGCCCGCTGATGCCGTGCACGTCGCAGAACGCCAGGCGCAATCCCCACATCTCCCCCTTTTCGCCAGACACCAGTTCGATTCGATAATCGGCGGCCGACCGGTTCACGTCCAGCGGCAGCACCGGCACCCCGCGCCGCCGGGCGTCCGCGAGCAGCAGCCGCTTGGGGTACATCCCCGGGTCGTGGGTGAGCAGCCCGGCGTAGAAGGCCGCCGGGTGATGGGCCTTCAGCCAGGCGGACTGGTAGGTCGGCACGGCGAAGGCGACCGCGTGCGCCTTGCAGAAGCCGTAGGAGCCGAACGCCTCCAGGATCTCCCAGGTGTGCCGGATCACCTCCGGGGCGTAGCCCTTTTCCCGCGCCTGCGCCCCGAACCAGGCCCGTACCCGCCCCTGCCGGTCGGGGTCGGACAGGGCGCGCCGCGCCTCGTCGGCCATCGCCCGGTCCCAGCCGGTCATGACGTGGATGATCTCGATCACCTGCTCGTGGAAGACCACGACGCCGTAGGTCTCGCTCAGCGCGTCCGCCAGGTCCGGGTGCGGGTAGCGAGGGGCCTTGCGCCCGTGCCGGGCCTCGATGAACGGGCGCACCATGTCGGCCGCGACCGGACCGGGCCGGAAGAGCGAGATGTCGACGACCAGGTCGTGGAACGTGCTGGGCTGCAACCGGCCGACCAGGTCGCGCTGGCCCGGCGACTCGATCTGGAAGCAGCCGAGCGTCTCGGTGGACCGGATCAGCTCGTAGGTGGCCGGATCGCCCGCCGGCAGGGCGTCGAGGTCGATCCGCTCGCCCGAGGCGCGCTCCACCTCCTTGACCGCGTGCGCCATGGCGGACTGCATGCGCACCCCCAGCACGTCGAGCTTGAGCAGCCCGAGGTCCTCCACGTCGTCCTTGTCGAACTGCGCCATCGGGAAGCCCTCGCCGCTCGTCGGCATCACCGGCGTACGGTCCAGCAGGCCCGCGTCCGACAGCAGCACCCCGCACGGGTGCATCGCGACCCCGCGTGGCAGCCCGTCCAGCGCCTCGACCAGCTCCCACAGCCGGCCATGGTCCTCTTTCGCCACCTCGCGCAGCTCCGGCAGCTCGACGAGGGCCGCCCGCGCGTCCCGGGCCCGGATGTGCGGGAACGCCTTGGCCAGCCGGTCCGTCTCGGCCGGGTCCAGACCGAGGGCGGCGCCCACGTCCCGCACGGCGTGGCGGACCCGGTAGGTCTCGGGCATGGCGACGGTGGCGACGCGTTCGGCCCCGAAGCGCTTGAAGATCGCGCGGTACACCTCCAGCCGCCGGGCCGACTCCACGTCGATGTCGATGTCGGGCAGTACGCGCCGCCGCTCCGACAGGAACCGCTCCATCAGCAGCCCGTGTTCGAGCGGATCGGCGGTGGCGATCCCCAGCAGGTGGTTGACGAGGGAGCCGGCGCCCGAGCCCCGGGCGGCCACCCGGATGCCGAGCGCCCGGGTGTCGTCGACGACCTGGGCGACGGTGAGGAAGTACCCGGCGAAGCCGTGGTGCCGGATGACGTCCAGCTCCTGGTCGAGCCGGTCCCACCGCTCCCGGCCGCGCTCGTACCCCCTGACCACCATCGCGGCGGCGCACCGGGACCGCAGCACCCGGTCCGCGTCCCGGCCGGCCGCCCCGACCAGCTCCGGCTCGGGGAAGTGCGCCTGCCCGATCCCCAGGTCGTCCTCGGGGTCCACCGTGCACCGGTCGGCGGTACGGGCGGTCTCCTCCAGCAGGCGGTACGCGGTGTCCCGCCGGAACCCGGCCGCCTCGGCGACGCGTTCGGCGATCCGGGCCATGGTGCCCGGGTCCTTCAGCCAGCGCTCGCCGCTGTCCAGCGACTCCGGCTTGCGCGTGTCGATCGGCACCAGCCGCCGGGCCGCGTCCAGCACGTCGGCGACCTCGCCGAGCCCGGGGTCGGCGTACCGCACCGCGTTGGTGAGCACGGCGTGGATCCCCTGCTCGACGGCGAAGCCGAGCGTACGGGCGGCGAGCCGCAGCGAGCCGGGCCCGGTGCCGGGGCGCCCGTGGTAGACCGCCTCCAGCCGCAAGGCGTCGCCGTAGACCTCCCGCCAGGGCCTGATCAGCCGCTCGGCTCGGTCGGGCCGTCCGGCGGCGAGCGCCCGGCCCACCTCGGAGTCGGCGCCGAGCAGGACGAACACCCCTTCCTCGGTGAGGTCGTCCCAGCCCAGCAGGGGGGTCTCGGTGTCCCGGTGGGCGGCGGTGACCAGATGGCACAGCGCGGCCCAGCCGGCGGCGCCGTCCCGGGCGAGGAAGAGCGCACGCGGCGCTGACTCGTCGATGAAGGCCCCGCCGCGCACGGGGGTACGCCGCCGGGCGCCGTGCCCCGGTTCGGCCGCCGCCGACGGCACCGCGAGCCCGGCCCCGAACAGCGGCCGCACTCCGGCGCGCACGCACGCCTTCGCAAAGCGCACCGTCCCCGCGACGGTGTCCCGGTCGGTCAGCGCGAGCGCGTCCATGCCGCGCTCGGCGGCCCGCTCGGCCAGCTCCTCCGGGTGCGAGGCGCCGTACCGCATGGAGAACCCGGAGACGGCGTGCAGGTGCGTAAAGCCCGGCATACGCACCTCCCGATCCTCCGGCTCTCCACACGCCCCTCCCGCCCGGCCCGCCTCTCGGACCTCGTGTTTCTTCCACCATAGACCAGTTTTCGAATGCTCGTTCGATAGAATGTTCGAGGCGTTTTCGAGCACTCGGGGTTACCCGGGCCGGAAGGGGATGCGGTGGCGCGGCAGTCGGCAGGCAGTGGGTAGGCGGCGGGATGAACCAGGAGCTACCGGGAGGATTCC
>CAYNNX010000160.1:12548-15848 GCA_964398515.1 uncultured Streptantibioticus sp.
GTCGGCAGGCAGTGGGTAGGCGGCGGGATGAACCAGGAGCTACCGGGAGGATTCCTTCTCCCACAAGGGGTGCTCACGGCGGGCCCAGGCACGCGTGACCCATCCCGTCCGCATGCCCCGGCGGGCCTGCGGGTCACGGGCTGCCATCCACAGGTGCCCGCACACCAGCACCCCGATCACGATCGCCAGCCAGTCGTGGACGAAGGTCGACCCCGTGCGCCACACCAGCGGGGCGAGGTGCGGGAACCACATGACCAGGCCGGTGCCGATCATCACCAGGACCGCGCCCGCGACGAACGCCGCGTACAGCTTCTGGCCCGCGTTGAACTTGCCCGACGCGTGCGGGCCGGGCACCCGGCGCAGGGTGCGGCTGATCCAGCGGCGGTCGTGCCCGCCGAAGCGGTTGAGCCGGCGCAGGTCGGCGCGGAGCGCCCGGGAGGCCAGCCCGGCCAGCAGCGGGACGGGCAGCAGGATCCCGGCCCACTCGTGGACGGTCACCAACAGCCGTCGGCGGCCGACGAGTTCGGCCAGCGCGGGCAGGTACAGAAAGGCCGCGGTGACCAACGCCACGCCCATCAGCAGGGCGGTCGTGCGGTGGACCCACCGCTCGGCGGCGGTGAAGCGGCGCATCCGCTCCTCGTCCCGGCGGCCCTGGTCGGCGTCAGCCGGTCGGTGCATCGTTGCGTCCGTTCGAGCGGCCGACCCAGGCGTCCACGTCGTAGCCATAGCGCTCCCAGTAACCCGGCTGGACGTGGTCGGTGACCGTGATCCCGGCCAGCCACTTGGCGGACTTGTAGAAGTACATGGGGGCCGCGTACAGCCGTACCGGGCCGCCGTGGGCGGCGGTGACCGGCTTGTCGTCCATGGCGTAGGCCACCATCACGTCCGGGCGGCGGGCCTGGTCGAGGGTGAGGCTCTCGCTGTAGACGCCGTCGAAGCAGGTGAAGCTCAGGGCCTTGGCGCCGGGCTTCACCCCGGCCGCGTCCAGCAGGTCGGCGAGGAGCACGCCGGTGAACGCGTAGTGCGGCACCCGCCAGCCGGTCACGCACTGCACGTCCCGTACCAGCCGGGTGGGCCGCATCGCCCGCAACTGGGCGAGGGTGTAGCCGGCCGGGCGCTCCACCAGGCCGTCCACGGTCAGCCGGTAGTCCGCCTCCGAGCGGTGCGGGACGTCGGCGGCCACCGAGTAGAAGCGGAATCCTCCGCCGCCGGGCAGCAGCGAGCTGAGACCGGTCGGATCCTTGGCGGTGACGGCCGCCAGCGTGTTGTCGAGCCTGTTCTGCAGATACCCGCCGGTGGCCGCGCCCACCGCGCCGAGCCCGACCATGCCGAGCACCACCCGCCGGCCGACGGGTGTGCCGGTGCCGTCCTTCTCCATGCCCCGATTCGACCACCGCCGCGCCCCCGCCGACCAGGGGCGACGGGCTGTGCGTCAGCCATTCGTAAGAACCCCGCCCCGTTCAGCGGCCGCGTCGCGCCGCAACGGCGAAGGCCACCCGCACGGGATACGTACGAGCGGCCTTCGCCGGTGGGGGGATCTGTGGGGGGTCTCGGGGGCCTTACGGGAGGGAGGCGCTCTCGGCGCTCAGTGCGGCCGTCACCGGCTGGAAGAAGGTCTCACCGCCCTCGGAGCAGTCGCCGCTGCCGCCGGAGGTGAGGCCGACCGCCGACGCGCCGTCGAAGAGCGCGCCTCCGCTGTCGCCGGGTTCGGCGCAGACGTCGGTGTCGATCAGCCCGGAGACCGATCCCTCCTCGTAGTTGACGGTCGCGTCGAGCCCGGTCACCTGCCCGTCGTGCACCTTGGAGGTGCTGCCGCTGCGCTGGACCTTCTCACCCACCGTCGCGGCGGCCGCCCGGCGGATCGGCTGGGTGGTGCCGTCGTACATGTTGACCGCGCTGGTGTGGTCGGCCTTCGGGTCGCTGTATCTGACCAGCGCGAAGTCGGTGCCGGGGAACTTCGAGTCGACCGTCCTGCCGATCTCGCTGCCGA
This sequence comes from uncultured Streptantibioticus sp., assembly GCA_964398515.1. Classification (GTDB taxonomy): domain Bacteria; phylum Actinomycetota; class Actinomycetes; order Streptomycetales; family Streptomycetaceae; genus CAYNNX01. Next base: position 14,539 of record CAYNNX010000160.1, read on the forward strand.
GCACGCTGCCGAGCCGGCTGTCGGACCAGTTGGCGGAGGCGTTGCCGCAGTGGCCGGCGGTGAGGAAGTAGGGGGCACCGCCCTTGGTGACGTTGAAGCCGACCGAGCAGCGCACGCCGCCGCCGTAGATGGCGTCGCCGCTGGCGAAGAAGGTCCGGAACGGCGCCTTCACCTGCCGCAGCACGACCTTGTCGCCGAGCCCGGCGACCGCCTTGTCGAGCTGGGCGCGCTTGGCCCCGGTGACCGTGGGGTCGGCGAGGACGACGACCTTGTTCCGGCGCGGATCGACCGACCAGGCGGTACCGGGGATCCGCGCCTCCTTGGCGAGGGTCACGGTGGCGGCGTGGAGTTGTGCGGCGGAGTACTTGACGGTCTGCGGCACCGCTCCGGCGGCCCGTACGGTGTCGGCCGCCGACGGATCGGTGATGTCCACGACGAGCCGGCGCGTCCGGGCGTCGTAGTAGGTACCCGCCGCACGGGCGCCGAGATGGGCGACGAGGGTTGAGGCGATCTTGAGGGCGTTCGCCTGGCCGAGGGGGGCGGGCACGGGCGGGGTGGGGCTGGTCGGGGCCGCATGCGCGGTGGGGAGCACGGTCGCGGCCGCCACCAGCGCCGCGGCGCCGGAACCGGCCACGGCGGCGCGGCGGATGGGTGTACGGCGGTGCGTCAACTCGGTACCTCCTGTGGGGGGTGGGGCCGCCCGGTTGAAACGGACCCGGAGGACGTGCGGGCAGGTCACATACTCGCCGTATGAAGTCGTGCCCATGCCAATCCGCGCCGACGAGTATTCCGATACCGCTCGGTAGGGTGCAAGGTCCAATTCGAGTCGCGCGCACGGCTGGAAATGTACGCCGGTCGCGCACCGTACGCCCCTCGATGTCCGCTTCGCCCCCCGCGGAAGAAGCGCTTTCGCTCCGCCCTGCGATCAGCGGATACGCCCCGGTGACGGCCGCGCCTGTCTGATTAGCGACGTGGGCGTCCGCTCCGCGAACGCCCGCACGGCCGTCACCCGACCGGGCTCACGGGGGCGTTCCGATCGGGCCAATGCGCGTTGGGCCGATGCGCTTGAGGCCGATGCACTGACGTGACGTCAGCCGTCGCCGCGCAGCGGCTCTTGGTCCGCGGCCGCATCCGCCGTCGCGTCCGCACCGAGGTCGCTGTCGTCCGTCACATCCCGCGACGCCGCCCCGGGCCACTCGTCGAGGGCCTCGGGCACCACCGGCTCGGTCAGCGCCGACAGAGCGGGATCGACGACCCCGGCTCCGCGCGCCGCGTCCGCCGCCACGCCGCCCGCCTCGTCGCCGGGCAGC
>CAYNNX010000161.1:0-15377 GCA_964398515.1 uncultured Streptantibioticus sp.
GCTGGGCGAGGACGGCGACAGCGAGTTCGGCGACCTGATCGAGGACTCCGAGGCCGTGGTCCCGGCCGACGCGGTCAGCTTCACCCTGCTGCAGGAGCAGCTGCACTCGGTCCTCGACACGCTCTCCGAGCGCGAGGCGGGGGTCGTCTCCATGCGCTTCGGCCTCACCGACGGCCAGCCCAAGACGCTCGACGAGATCGGCAAGGTCTACGGGGTCACCCGGGAGCGGATCCGGCAGATCGAGTCCAAGACCATGTCGAAGCTGCGCCACCCGTCGCGCTCGCAGGTCCTGCGCGACTACCTCGACTAGGCGTACGACCAAGCCATTACCAGGTCGCCCCTGGCCACCGCCAGGCCACGTGCGGTCGGCCCGCACCTGGCGTGACGGCGGTCCGACGCCGATCTGACGCGATCGGCCCAGGTCAGGCGGACGGGCCCGGAACCCTCTCGGAGGTTCCGGGCCCGTCGGCATTTCAGTCTTTCGGTTGTTCCGGATGCGGCCCCGGCCGCGGTGGACCACGCTGAGTGTTCCAACGTGTGCGGAACGTCAGGAGACTGTATGCGCATCCGACCACCTCGTCGCAGCGGGGCCGCGCTGCTCGGCGCCCTGGCGCTTTACGCGGCGGCGTCGCCCGTAGCCGCCCCCTCCGGGCCGGCGGCAGCCCATCAGCTCGTGATCGGTGGACGCGCTGCCGACATCCGCGCGCACCCCTGGGCAGTGGCCCTGGCGAGCAAGCAGCTGTTCGGGGCGGGACGGTCGGGGCAGTTCTGCGGCGGAGCGCTCATCGGGCCGCGCACCGTGGTCACCGCCGCTCACTGCTTCGGCCACGAGGTGCTCGGCTCCGACTGGCATGTGGTGCGTGACCTGCGCGTACTCGCCCTTCGCGCCGACCTCAAGGGCGGCGGAGGACGTGAGGTGCAGCCGCAGGACGTCTGGATCAACCCGTCGTACGACGACCATACGAACGCGGGGGACGTCGCCGTGGTCAAGCTGGCACAGCCGCTGCCCGGCAAATGGGTGATTCCGCTGGCGACACGCGCCGACCGCGACGCCTACCGCGCGGGCCGGCGTGCGACGGTGTACGGCTGGGGCGATACGACCGGGCACGGCAACTATGCGACGTCCCTGCGGGCGGCTGACGTGACCTTGATGACCGACCAGCGCTGCGCGCGGGCCTATCCCGGTACGGCGGAGGGCATCTACACCGCCGCCTCCATGATCTGCGCGGGCGACGGGCGGGGCGGGCGGGACGCCTGCCAGGGGGACAGCGGCGGACCGCTGGTGGCCGGAGGGCGGCTCATCGGCCTCGTCTCCTGGGGGACCGGGTGCGGCGAAGCGGGCCACCCCGGCGTCTACACGCGGGTCTCGGCCTTCGCGTCGTCGATCTCACGCTTCCTGTAGCGCCGCGCAGCTTCCTGCGGCGCCGTGTAGCGCCCGATCTCGCGCCTGCCCGCAGCGCCGCCCGTGGAGCGCCTGCCGCGGCGCCGGTCACAGCGCCCGCCGGAGCGGCCGCCCGAGCGCTCGGCCGCTGTGGCGCCTGATTCCGGGAGCCCCCTCTCCGTGCAGCGCCCGCGCGGCGAGATGCCGTAGGGCGGCCCACCATGCGCGCTCGACCGCCTACACAAGGTGAAGGCCAAGCGCCGGAAGCGGCCTCCCCTGTGCGGGGTGGCCGCTTCCCGTCCGGCCCGATGCCGGTGAGAGCTCGTCGTGTGTGCGATGTGGCGGGGGTCAGTCCTCGACTGCCGACGCGGGCGCTGCGGTCAGCCGTCCGGTCTCGTCCTGTATTTCCGCGGCGATCTTCTTCAGTTCAGGCTCGAACTTGCGCCCGTGATGTGCGCAGAAGAGCAGTTCGCCACCGCTGATCAGCACGACGCGCAGGTAGGCCTGGGCGCCGCAGCGGTCGCAGCGGTCTGCGGCGGTCAGCGGATTCGCGGGGGTCAGAACAGTAGTCACGTCGCCTCTTCTCTAGCTCGACGAGCTGTCGTACCAGGGTCAACATCCAACCAGGCCGAAAACCTTCCCGCTCGCGGCTTCCCCTTCGAAGGTCAGCCCCGACGCGGCTGGATGCTACCGGTTGGCGGCGAATGGGCCTTGGTGCCTGTGTGGTCTGTGCGGTTGTCGGTCGGATTTCGCCCCCCGGCGGGGTTGCCGGTTGTTGCAGAGGACGTGCCCGGAGCCTAAACGGTTCATGCCTCGAAGGGAACGTGATGTGCCTATCACTCGAACGAGGGATCGAACGTACGATCGACGTGCGTCTAGCATTGGGGACGCGTATCCGGGTCGCGGCGAAAGCGGCGTCCCCGGCCTCGGTACCCTCTCTTCGGCGATAACCAGAAGAGCATGCACGCCATCCGACGATCCGGCTGCAAGAATTGCGAGGAGCTGCCCGCGTGACCGCCGACACATCAGCGCCGTCCACCGCCCTGTTGAGTGGCGCGGACCGTGACGGGTCCAACTACACCGCGCGGCACCTGCTCGTCCTGGAGGGTCTGGAGGCCGTCCGCAAGCGTCCCGGCATGTACATCGGTTCCACGGACAGCCGCGGACTGATGCACTGCCTGTGGGAGATCATCGACAACTCGGTGGACGAAGCCCTCGGCGGCTACTGCGACCACATCGAGGTCCTCCTCCACGACGACGGTTCCGTCGAGGTCCGGGACAACGGCCGCGGCATCCCGGTGGACGTCGAGCCCAAGACCGGGCTCTCCGGCGTCGAGGTCGTCATGACCAAGCTGCACGCCGGCGGCAAGTTCGGCGGCGGCTCGTACGCGGCCTCCGGCGGCCTCCACGGCGTCGGCGCCTCCGTGGTCAACGCGCTCTCCGCCCGGCTCGACGTCGAGGTGGACCGCAACGGGCGCACCCACGAGATCAGCTTCCGCCGCGGCGTCCCCGGGATCTTCACCGAGCAGGGGCCCGACGCGCCGTTCGACCCGGCAGGGGGCCTGCGCAAGACCAAGAAGATCCCCAAGACCCGCACCGGCACCCGGGTGCGCTTCTGGGCCGACCGGCAGATCTTCCTCAAGGACGCCCGGCTCTCCCTGGAGATTCTCCACCAGCGCGCCCGCCAGACCGCCTTCCTCGTACCGGGGCTGACCATCGTCGTACGGGACGAGCGCGGCGCGGGCGCCGAGGGCGCGGAGGAGAAGCCGGCCGAGGAGGTCTTCCACTACGACGGCGGCATCGGCGAGTTCTGCGAGTACCTCGCGCCGGACAAGGCGATCTGCGACGTGGTGCGGCTCCAGGGGCAGGGCACCTTCAAGGAGACCGTGCCCGTGCTGGACGAGCGCGGCCACATGACGCCCACCGAGGTCACCCGGGAGCTGGGCGTCGACATCGCCCTGCGCTGGGGCGCCGGGTACGACACCACGCTGCGCTCCTTCGTCAACATCATCGCCACCCCCAAGGGCGGCACCCACGTCTCCGGTTTCGAGCGGTCGGTCACCCGGACGCTCAACGAGGTGCTGCGCGCCACGAAGCTGCTGCGGGTCGCCGAGGACGACATCGTCAAGGACGACGCCATGGAGGGCCTGACGGCCGTGGTGACCGTCCGCCTGGCGGAGCCGCAGTTCGAGGGGCAGACCAAGGAGGTGCTGGGCACCTCGGCCGCCTCGCGCATCGTGGCCAACGTGGCGGCCAAGGAGCTCAAGGCGTTCCTTACCTCCACCAAGCGCGACGACAAGCAGCAGGCGCGCGCGGTGCTGGAGAAGGTCGTCGCGGCCTCACGGACGCGCATCGCGGCCCGCCAGCACAAGGAGGCGCAGCGCCGCAAGACGGCCCTGGAGTCCTCCTCGCTCCCCGCCAAGCTGGCGGACTGCCGCAGCGACGACGTGGACCGCACCGAACTGTTCATCGTCGAGGGCGACTCGGCGCTCGGCACGGCGAAGGTGGCGCGCAACTCCGAGTTCCAGGCGCTGCTGCCGATCCGCGGCAAGATCCTCAACGTTCAGAAGTCGTCCGTGTCGGACATGCTGAAGAACGTCGAGTGCGGCGCCATCATCCAGGTCATAGGGGCGGGCTCCGGCCGCACCTTCGACATCGACCAGGCACGCTACGGCAAGGTCATCTTCCTCGCCGACGCCGATGTCGACGGCGCTCACATCCGCTGCCTGCTGCTCACCCTCTTCCAGCGCTACATGCGCCCGATGGTGGAGCAGGGACGGGTGTTCTCCGCCGTACCGCCGCTGCACCGCATCGAGTTGACCAACCCCAAGAAGGGGCAGGACAAGTACCTCTACACCTACTCCGACAGCGAGCTTCGGCAGACGCTCCTCGATCTGCAGCGCCGCAACGTCCGCTTCAAGGAGAGCATCCAGCGCTACAAGGGCCTCGGTGAGATGGACGCCGACCAGCTGGCGGAGACCACGATGGACCCGCGCCACCGCACGCTGCGCCGCATCAACATCAGCGACCTGGAGGCCGCGGAGCGCGCCTTCGACCTGCTGATGGGCAATGAAGTCGCGCCGCGTAAGGAGTTCATCACCAACTCGGCCTCGACGCTGGACCGTTCGCGCATCGACGTCTGAGCGGGAACGGGCTCGCGCACGGCGGTCCGCGGCCCCCGGCATCCGCGGCCCGAGAGGGGCGAGCGGCTTGCGCCGCGTCCCGGCGCCGCATCGCGCGGTGCCGGCTGGTCGCCCTCCACCCTCGGGTGGAGGGCGACTCCACCCGGGACTCCACCCCGGCTCCGATCCGCGCCGGGGCGGTGCTCCGTAGCGTCGGAGGCAGCGGCGGTCACCGACACACACCGACGGCCGCTGTCTTCGTCACCGTCCTTGTGGAGGCGTGGTTCCCATGTCCGGTCTTGTCGGCGTCGTCGTGGTCGTCGCGGTGGTCGTGCTGGTCATCGGCCGGCAGGTCAAGCCGCAGAAGGTGACGGACGGCGGGCGGTGGTGGCTGGTGCCGGGCGTCCTGGCGTTCCTGGCGGTCCGGCAGCATGGTCTGACCGATCCGCACCACCAGGCGGCCTCGGTCGCCCTGCTCGCCGCGGAGCTGGTGGTCGGGGCCGGGATGGGAGCCGTGTGGGCGTTCACCACCCGGATATGGATGGACGAGGCGGGTGCGGTGTGGGCCAGGGGCACCAAGGCGACGGCGGGGGCCTGGACCGGCGGGATCGTGCTGCGCGTGGCTCTGGGGGCGATCGGCGCTCTGATGGGGGTGCACCAGGGCAGCGGATCGATGATGCTGGCATTGGCGGTGACCTTGCTGATCCGCACCGGGCTGGTGGTGTGGCGGGCGCGTGACCTGCGACCCGCCTACCGTACGACCGCCGCGGTGTGACGCGGCGGTGTGACGTCGGGGCGGCGGAGGGAGCACACGTGCCGCTGAGCTTCTGGACGGCATGGCCTTCCCGGGAGGCGCTCTCCCGGGAAGGCAGGGCACCCGTGCACCGGGTGCTCGTCGCCTTCATGCGGCTGCTGATCGCCGCCGCGCTGCTGTGGGGGGCGTTCGCGGGCAACCGGCTGCCGGGGCTCACGCCGCTGTGGCTGGCGTTGGGCCTCGTGCCGATCGCGGGCGCCGGATGGGGTTTCGTCCGCTTCACGCTGGAGCATCGGCTGTGGCCGTCGCTGGGCATGCTGGGCCTGCTGATCGCGGGGGCGTTCGCGGCCCATGCGGCGGGGGCGGGGTTCGTGGCTTCGGTGCTGTGGTGCGGCTCGGCCGTGGTGGCCGTGGAACGGCTGCCGTTGGGCGCCGCGGTCCCGCTCGCCTGCCTCGCGTTGGGCGCCTTCGACCTGATGTCCGGCGGCAGGGGCTGGCTGACCACCTCCCTCACCACCGTCGGCCTGGCCCTCGCCGGTTACGTCGTGCGGCTCGACCACGAGGCGCGCGGCAACGCCCAGCGGCTGCTGGCGCAGGAGCGGGCGGCCCGTGCGGCGGAGGCGGAGTCGGCGGCGTTGCGCGAGCGGGGCAGGATCGCCCGCGAGATCCACGACGTGCTGGCGCACAGCCTGTCGGCGCAGATGGTGCATCTGGAGGCGGCCCGGTTGCTGATCGAGCGCGGCGGCGACCGGGACGAGGTGCTGCAACGGGTGGTCTCCGCCCGCCGGATGGCGCGGCAGGGACTGGCCGAGACGCGGCAGGCCCTGTCCGTTCTGCGGGGTGAGATGACGGCGGCCGAGGAGTTCCTGCGGGAGCTGGCGCAGGCCGAGGGGGCTTCGCTGCGTATCGGCGGCGAGCGGCGGGAGCTGTCCGCGGAGGCGGGGCTGGCGGTGCGCCGGGTCGCGCAGGAGGCCGTCACCAACACGCGCAAGCACGCGCCGGGCGCGAGGGTCGAGATCCGGCTCGACTACCTCGTGGGGGAGGTGGAGATGGAGGTCCGGGACTTCGGCGGGCGTGCCGCGGCCGGGCGCACGGCCGGCGGCGCGCTCAGCGGGACGGGGTCGGGTTACGGTCTGCTGGGTATGCGTGAGCGCGCCGAACTGCTCGGCGGCACGCTGGAGGCGGGACCGGTCGAGGAGGGGTTCGTGGTGCGGCTGCGGGTGCCGGCGTGACGGCCGGGCGGGCGGTACGGGTGGTCGTCGCCGACGACCAGACCGTGGTGCGCGAGGGGATCGTCATGCTGCTGGGCCTGCTGCCCGGGCTGGAGGTGGTGGGCGCCGCCGCCGACGGCGAGGAGGCGGTGCGGCTCGTCGCCGAGAAGGCCCCCGACGTGGTGCTGATGGACCTGCGGATGCCCCGGTGCGACGGGGTCGAGGCCACCCGGCGGATCCGGGCCGAGTACCCGGGCACCCAGGTGGTGGTCCTCACCACCTACGCGGACGACGACTCGCTGTTCCCCGCACTGCATGCCGGGGCGCGCGGCTATCTGACCAAGGACGCCGGCGGGGAGGAGATCCTGCGGGCGATCGGTGACGTGATGGCCGGGGACGCCGGGCTGTCGCCGGTGGTGCAGCGGCGGCTGCTGGAGCGGCTGTCGCAGGCCCCCCGGAACGCCGGCGAGCCCGGGCCCGCCGTCCCCGACGAGCTGCCGGACGGGCTGACGGCACGTGAGGCCGAGGTGCTGGCACTCGTGGCCGACGGCCTGTCGAACTCCGAGATCGCGGCGAGGCTCTTCGTCAGCCAGGCGACGGTCAAGACCCACATCAACAACCTGTTCGCCAAGACCGGGGTGCGGGACCGGGCGCAGGCGGTGGCCTACGCCTTCCGGCACGGGATCGGGCGGTTCCCGGAGCGCTGAGTGCCCTGTTCGCCCGGAAGTCGCCTGATGGAGTGAAAAGTCACCTGATGGAGTGAACGCTCCCGCGGAAGCGGAGAGCGGCCCGACGGGACTCACCATGCTTTGGGCGCGCGGCCGATCGGCCCGCGGCTCAAGGAGATGCACTGTGGACGATTACGTCAGACGCCCGAACGGGCCGGATGTGGCGGACCCCTGGTCGGACGCCCCGGCCCTCGGGGCGTGGCAGCCGGAGGAGGAGCCACCGCGGGCGCCGGTGCGGGACGGCGGCTCCGCGGACGTCTACCGCCAGGTGCAGCGCGGGGCGGCCTTCCAGCGAGTGCGCAGGGGCTACCGTCGGTTCGCCTTCCCGGCGACCGGGGCCTTCCTCGTCTGGTACCTGCTCTACGTGATCACGGTGACGAGCGCGCCGGGGCTGATGGGCCGCAGGGTCGTCGGCGTGGTCAACGTGGCCATGGTGGCCGGGCTGGCGCAGTTCCTCACCACGTTCGTACTGGCCTGGGCGTACGCGCGGCACGCACGGCTGCGCCGGGACCGGGCGGCACTGGAACTGCGGTGGGACACCCAGGAGCGGATCCGATGACGGTGCATCCGGTGCGCGGGTTCGCGCAACACGGCCATTTCCACCCGCAGTTGGCGCTGGCGCTGTTCACCGCGTTCGTCTCCGTGACGCTGGCGATCACGGTGTGGGCGGGGCGCAGGCGCACGTCGCCGGTGGAGTTCTTCTCGGGCGGCCGGCTGTTCTCGCCGTGCGAGAACGGGTTCGCCATATGCGGCGACTACCTGTCCGCAGGCTCCTTCCTCGGCGTCTCCGGGCTGATCGCGCTCTACGGCTACGACGGGATCCTCTACCTCGTCGGGTTCTTCGTCGCCTGGCCGGGCGTGCTGATGCTCGTGGCCGAACTCGTGCGCAACTGCGGGCGCTTCACCCTCGCCGATGTGCTCTCCGCCAGGGCCCGGGAGCGGCCGGTGCGCATCGCCGCCGGGATCTCCTCCATCACGGTCGCGCTGCTGTACCTGGTGGCCCAGATGGTCGGCGCCGGCACCCTGGTCTCACTGCTCCTCGGCGGCCAGAGCGCGCAGGAGCGCACGTGGACCGTGGTCGGGGTGGGCGCGCTGATGGTCGTCTACGTCACCTTCGGCGGAATGCGGGCCACCACCTGGATCCAGATAGTGAAGGCCGCCCTGCTGCTGGGCGGGTCCGTCGCGCTCACCGTGCTCGTCCTGGCCCGGTTCCACGGCGACATGGGCGCGCTGCTGCGGGCGGCGGCCGACGGCAGCGGGCACGGCGAGGCGTACCTGCGCCCCGGACTGCAGTACGGTGGCTCGTGGACGGCACGGGTGGACGTGATCAGCCTCGGGCTGGCGCTGATGCTGGGGACGGCCGGTCTGCCGCACATCCTGATCCGCTTCTACACCGTGCCGACCGCCCGGGCGGCACGCCGCTCGGTGATCTGGGCGGTCGGGCTGATCGGCGCGTTCTACCTGATGACGATGGTGCTGGGGCTCGGTGCCGCCGCCGTGGTCGGCTCGGGTGCGGTGAAGGCCTCGAACGCGGCCGGCAACACGGCCGTACCGCTGCTCGCCCGGGAGCTGGGCGGGGGAGCGGGGTCGACGGGCGGCACGGTGCTCTTCGCGGTGGTCGGCTCGGTCGCCTTCGCCACCATCCTCGCGGTCGTCGCCGGGCTCACTCTCGCCTCCTGCGCCTGCGTCGCCCACGACCTGTACGGCAGTGCGCGCCGCACCCGGCGCAGGGAGGTCGGCGTGGCGCGCGGCGCCGCGGTGGCGATCGGGGCCGTGGCGATCGCACTGACGCTGTACGCCCAGGCGTTGAACGTCGCCGTCGTCGTGGGCGTCGCCTTCGCGGTGGCCGCGTCGGCGAACGTGCCCGCCCTGCTGTTCACCCTCTTCTGGCGCCGCTTCACCACGCGCGGCGCGGTCTGGTCGGTCTACGGCGGGCTGGTCTCCTCCATGGTGCTCGTCGTCTTCTCACCGGTCGTCTCCGGCCGCCCCGACGCGGTCCTGCCCGGGGTGGACTTCCACTGGTTCCCGTTGCAGAACCCCGGCGTGGTCTCCATTCCGCTCGGCTTCCTCGCCGGCTGGCTGGGCACCGCGCTCTCCCGCGAGCCGGCGGACCCGGCCCGCCACGCCGAGCTGGAGGTGCGCTCGCTCACCGGTGCCGGAGCGGCCTGAGGCCTCGCCGGGGGTTTCATGCGCTCGCCCGGTAGCGGTGCTCGGGCCTGCCCGTCGCGCCGTAGCGCAGCTCCAGCCGGGCCAGGCCCTCGCGTACCAGGTACGACAGGTACCGCTGGGCCGTGGCGCGGGAGACGCCGGTGGCCTCGGCGACCTCGGCGGCCGACAGATCGCGGCGCGCGGAGCGGACCGCTTCGCGCACCAGGGCGAGGGTGGGCGCCGAATGGCCCTTGGCGGGCACCGGCGGCAACGCGGTCGGCCTGGCCGCGCTGAACAGGGCGTCGACGTCGGCCTGGTCGGTCTCGGCGGCGGGGTCCAGCGCGTCCACCCGGTGCCGCAACTCCCGGTAGGCGGTGAGCCGTTCGGCGAGCGCGGCGCAGCCGAAGGGCTTGACCAGGTACCCCACCGCGCCGAGCTTCATCGCCGACCGGACGGAGGCGACGTCCCGGGCGGCCGTCGTCATGATCACATCCGGCCGGGCGCCGCCCTCGTCCTGCGTCAGCCGCCGCAGCACGTCGAGCCCGCTGCCGTCGGGGAGGTACACGTCGAGCAGGAGCAGATCGGGCTGGGTCTCGCGCACCGCCGCCAGGGAGGCCGCCACGTTCGCCGGCTGCCCGACGACCTCGAAGCCGGGCACCCGTGCCACGTAGGCGGCGTGGATGCCGCTCACCCGGAAGTCGTCCTCCACCACGAGCGTCCTGATCACCGGCCCGTCTCCTTCCACCGCGACGTTCACCGTGAGCCCACCGCGAGCGCGGGCGGGCCGGCGGCGGCCTCCGGGTCCGGTACCGGAAGCACCACCGTGAAGACCGCCCCCGCTCCCTCGCTCACCTCGATCGACCCGCCGTGCCGCTGCACCAGCCGGTGCACCAGCGCGAGGCCGAGACCCCGGCGTGCGGTACCCCGGTCGGGCCGGGTCGACCAGCCGTCCTCGAAGATCCGCGAACGCGCCTCGGCCGGCACGCCCGGGCCGGTGTCGGCGACGCGTACCGTCACCGCCGTCTCCTCCTCCAGGAGGGTCAGCCGGACCGTGGGCGGTTCCCCGGGTTCCCGCGAGGACGCACCGGCCGAGGCCGCCGCGTCGACGGCGTTGTCCACCAGGTTGCCGACGATGGTCAGCAGCCGCTCCAGGTGCGGGGGTTGCTCGCCCAGCTCGGAGCCCTCCTCCAGCACCAGCCGCACGCCGCGCTCGGCCGCCACCGTGGTCTTCGCCATCACCAGGCCGACCATCAGCGGGTTGCCGATGCGGTCGCGCACGGCCTCGGCCAGCGACGGCTCGGCGCCCCCCGATTCGACGGCGAAGTCGTAGGCCGCCTCGTACTCGCCCAGTTCCAGCAGCCCGGCGAGGGTGTGCATGCGGTTGGAGAACTCGTGCTGCTGCGAGCGCAGGGCGTCCGTCAGCCCGCGCACCGAATCCAGCTCCCGCAGCAGCCCGACCAGTTCGGTGCGGTCGCGCACGGTGACCACGGCGCCCAGTTCGTGGCCGTGCAGCACGACCGGCATCCGGTTGACGGCCAGGCAGTGGCTGTCGGTCACCACGGTCAGATCGCTGCCGGCCAACGTGCCGTCCAGGGCGCGCCGCAGCCGTCCGTCGGGGAGGATCTCCTCCAGCCGGGAGCCCAGCGCCGTGCCCAGGCCCAGCAGCCGCCGGGCCTCGTCGTTGACGACCGTGATCCTCTCCTGCCGGTCGAAGGCGATCACCCCTTCGCGGATGCCGTGCAGCATCGCCTCCCGGTCCTGGAGCAGCTCGGTGATCTCCTCCAGCTCCAGGCCGAACGTGGAGCGCTTCAGCCGCCGGGCGAGGGCATAGGAGGCGCCGACGCCGACCAGCAGGGCGATCCCGGCATAGGCTCCGAAAACCGGCAGTTCCCGCCAGAGTTGGTCGACCACCGTCCGTTCCCGGATCCCCACGGACACCTCGCCGATCAGATCGCCCGCCGGTCCGAACAGCGGCGCCTTGCCGTTGGCGGAACGGCCGGTGGCCCCCTGGTCGATGCCCACGTGCGGGTGCCCGTCGATCTGCGACAGCGGCTCGGTGACCGGCTTGCCGATCCATTCGGGCATGGGGTGCGAGTGCCGGATCCCCCGGCGGTCGATCACCACCACGTACGAGGCGCCCGAGGACCGCATGATCCGCTGCGCCACGCTCTGCACCACGTCACCGCCGGTCCGGTACTTGATCGCGTCCCGGATCTGCGGCTCGGCCGCCGTGGTGGCCGCGATGGCGAGCGCCTCGCGTTCGTACTCCCCGTCGAGCTGGCCGCGCTGGGCCACGGCGAACAGCACGAAGCCGATGGCGCTGGTCAGGCCGAGGATCGCCAGCTGACCGGCGAGGATGCGCGCCGACAGCTTCCTGCTGCGGCCGCACCAGCCGCGCAGCAACGCGGCGCCGGGCCACCGGCCGGACGGCCTGCCGCCGGCCGGCCCGCGGCCGGATGTTGTGCGCGCGGACATGGGCACCCTTCCGTCCCGCGGCTCGGATTCGCTCGGCGCGGACACGCCGCCCGCCCCGCAGTCGTGCCCACACCCGGGTGCGGTCCCAGGCGACGCACCCACGATGCGCAGATTGTGCCTGGCAGTGGCCGATCTGCCCACCCCTGAGACCGTGAGCACAATGAGCAGAACCTCGCGCAACGCGGGAAAGCCATGCAACGCACGCAAGGCTCGCCGCCCCGGGCCGGCCCAGCCGACCCGGCAGGCCGGGCCCACCGCATCCGGGGAGTCCGGGCGAGTCCGGCGCCTCCGCGGCCGACCGTGGCCGCACCGCCCGGACCGCCGACCAGACGCCCGCGGACCACCGGAGAACGAGAAGGGCGTGTACTCGCCGGACGGCCTGATGCCGGCCACGGCCCGCAGACGGTGCTCGACGCCCTGTCGACCTGGGACCCGACCGTCAAGGGCCACAAGGCCGACCTGTCGAAGACCTACACCGGCGAGTTCGTGAAGAAGACGACGTAGCGCAAGGCGACGTAGCGCAAGGCGACGTAGCGCAAGGCGACGTAGCGCAGGCCCTTCACCGACCCGGGAACTCCAGCCGCCCAGGCGGGAGTTCCTCCCGTACCGACCGCACCGCCATCCGTTCCGGCGTCGCCGGGGCCTTCCCGCAGCTCTCCGGGCGCGGCGGCAGCGACTGCTCGCGCTCCACGACGACCGACCACCGCCGTCCGTCGGTGTGGGCCACGCCGACGGTCCAGGAGTCCCCCGCCCGCTCGGCGCCCGTCACCGTGAGCGCCTCCGCCGCCTCCTCGCCGGTCAGCTCGCGCACCGCCAGCTCGGCGGCCTGCCCGTGCCGTTCCCACGCCGAGCGGCCGCGGCACAGCCGGCCGACGACCCGTCCGTCGCGGGCGGCCTCCAGCACGTGCTTGGCGTGGCCCGCGTCCATGCGGGCGTAGGCGTATCCGTAGGGCAGCACGAGCACCGTCGGCGCGAAGCGGTGGCCGCCGAGGTGGGTGACCTCCCAGATCTCGCCCACGCCCGAGGCGGCGAGTTCGGCGGCGAGCGGGCGGCCGAGCAGCGCGCAGCAGCGGTCCCGCTTGGCATTGGTGCACACCAGCGCCAGCGGCTCGCCCCGGTAGGGGCAGCCGAAGCCGTCCGCCTCACCGGCGCCGAGGCGGGCGAAGTCCAGGTCCAGCAGGACCGCCGGAGCCGTGATCACGGCCTCCCGCACCCAGCTCGCGCCCGGCACCGTGTGCGCGGCGAACACCCTGCGCAGCTGCGGCCGATGGGCGTCGGCGTGGCGACCGGGCCGGCGTATCAGCCCCAGGCGTACGCCGGTGCCCTCGGCGGCCCGTTCGAGGGCGCGGCCCAGCTGCGGGTCGAGATGGCTGGCGGTGAGCGCCTTGGCACCCCAGGGGCCGGGCTGTTCGAGCAGGAGCCAGGTACGGGCCCGGGGGGCCGTCCCGCTCGGCGGCTCGGCCGACTCACGCGAGGCAGTGGCGCACGAAGTCACACAGGGCAGCCTAACTCGCACCCCACGAGCCCCGGCGGCCTCACCCCGGACGGCGGGGCCGGACCGGCGCCGGTGCGCCGATCGCGGCCCCTGCGGTCACGCTGTGCTCACGCAGTCCCTACACCGGTCCCGCAAGTGCCGCGATCGGCTTCTTCAGCGGCATGCCGGATCCGTCGCGGCGCGGGTCGAGCGGGGGCAGCTCGGCCGGGGAGCCGTCGGCGGTGCAGGCGCGAACCGGGGTCGGGCCCGCCCACGCCAGGGCGAGGCCGTCCTCGCCGCGCAGGAAGCGCTGGCAGCGCACGCCGCCGGTCGCCCGGCCCTTGCGCGGGAACTGCTCGAACGGGGTCAGCTTGGCCGTGGACTGCGTCGCGCCGTCCAGCGTGCCCTCGGCCCGGGCCACCGTGAAGACCACCGCCTCCACGGCCGGGTCGACCGCGGTGAACGAGATCACCTTCGCGCCCTCGGCCAGCTTGATCCCGGCCATGCCGCCCGCGGGACGGCCCTGCGGCCGGACCTGGCCCGCCGGGTAGCGCAGCAGCTGGGCGTCGTCGGTGATGAAGACCAGGTCCTCCTCGCCGGTGCGCAGCTCCGTGGCGCCGACGACGCGGTCGCCCTCCTTGAGGCCGATGACCTCGAACTCGTCCTTGTTCGCCGGGAAGTCGGGCACCACGCGCTTGACCACGCCCTGCTCGGTGCCGAGCGCCAGGCCCGGCGAGGACTCGTCCAGCGTCGACAGGCACAGCACCCGCTCGTCCTCCGCCAGCGACACGAACTCCGACACCGGTGCCCCGCCCGACAGGGTGGGCGCCGCCGCCGTCTCCGGCAGCATCGGCAGGTCGACGACGGACAGCCGCAGCAGCCGCCCGGCCGAGGTGACGATCCCGATGTCGCCGCGGGTGGTGGCGGGGACGGCCGAGACGATGACGTCGTGCTTGGCCCGGCCGGCCCCTCGCCCACCACCACCCTCAGCGGAGAAGGGCTCGCCGTTCGCGGTGCGGGCCAGCAGCCCCGTCGCCGACAGCAGGACCCGGCACGGGTCGTCGGAGACCTCCAGCGGGACCGCCGCCGCGGGGGCGCCGGCCGCCTCCAGCAGCACCGTGCGCCGTTCCGTTGCGTACTTCTTGGCGACCGCGGCCAGCTCGCCGGAGACCAGCTTGCGCAGTTCGGCGTCGGATTCGAGGACCTTGGTCAGCTCGGCGATCTCGGCCTTGAGCCGGTCGCGCTCCGACTCCAGCTCCAGCCGGTCGAACTTGGTCAGCCGGCGCAGCGGGGTGTCCAGGATGTACTGCGTCTGCACGTCCGTCAGCGAGAAGTGCTCCATGAGGCGCGCCCTGGCCTCGGCGGAGTTCTCGCTGGAGCGGATCAGGCGGATCACCTCGTCGATGTCCACCAGCGCGATCAGCAGGCCCTCGACGAGGTGCAGCCGGTCGCTGCGCTTGGTGCGGCGGAACTCGCTGCGCCGCCGTACCACCTCGAAGCGGTGGTCGACGTAGACCTCGAGGAGCTCCTTGAGGCCCAGCGTCAGCGGCTGGCCGTCGACCAGGGCGACGTTGTTGATGCCGAAGGACTCCTCCATCGGCGTCAGCTTGTAGAGCTGCTCCAGCACGGCCTCGGGGTTGAAGCCGTTCTTCACCTCGATGACCAGGCGCAGCCCGTGCTGGCGGTCGGTGAGGTCCTTCACGTCGGCGATGCCCTGGAGCTTCTTCGCGCCGACCAGGTCCTTGATCTTGGAGATGACCTTCTCGGGGCCGACGGCGAAGGGCAGCTCGGTCACCACGATGCCCTTGCGGCGGGCCGTGACGTTCTCGATCGTCGCGGTGGAACGGATCTTGAAGGTGCCGCGGCCGGTCTCGTAGGCGTCCCGGATGCCCGCCAGACCCACGATCCGGCCGCCGGTCGGCAGGTCGGGGCCGGGGATGAACCGCATCAGGGTGTCGAGGTCGGAGTTCGGGTGCTTGATCAGGTGCCGGGCGGCGGCGATCACCTCGCCCTGGTTGTGCTGCGGCATGTTGGTCGCCATGCCGACCGCGATCCCGGAGGAGCCGTTGACCAGCAGGTTGGGG
>CAYNNX010000162.1:0-5620 GCA_964398515.1 uncultured Streptantibioticus sp.
TGCGCCGTAGTCGGCCAGCGACAGTCCGCTCTTCGTCGGCGGTCCGTCGGGGTCCATGGTGATCTGGTACTTCCCGCCCACGTACGCCAGCCGCCCGATGCCCGCGGTCAGCGGCCGGGGCCCGCGGTCGCGGTACTTGGCGGGCAGCCACCGTTCGAAGAGGTGGGCGGGCTCGATGACGTGGTCGTCGACGCTGATGATCAGCGGCAGTTCCATACGGCCCCTCCCCTGTAGCTGATGAAGCATCAGATCTAAGGTATACCTGACGATCCGTCAGGTGAAGCGGAGGACGACATGGCGGCGACCACCCCCTACGACCTCGGCCGGGCGGCCACCATGTGGGAACTCGTGACGCGCCGCGCGGCCCTCACGCCGGACGCGCCGGTACTGCTCGACGAGGCCGGCCGCCGCCTGACCTTCGGGGAGTTCGCCGCACAGGCCGAACGGACGGCCGCCGGGCTCCACGCGCTCGGCGTACGGCCGGGCGCCACCGTGGCCTGGCAGCTGCCCACCCGCATCGAGACCGTCGTGCTCTCCGTCGCGCTGGCCCGCATCGGCGCGGTGCAGACCCCGGTCATCCCCGTCCACCGGGACCGCGAGGTCACGCACGTCCTGCGGAGCACCGGCGCCGGCCTCTTCGTCACCCCCGGTGTCTGGCGCGGCTTCGACCACACGGCGATGGGCCGCCGCATCCGCGACACCCTGCGCTCCACCGGGAGGGGGGCGGCCGCGGGCGGGCCCCTGCTGCTGGAGGCCTACGACCACCTGCCCGACGGCGATCCGGCGGTGCTCCCGCCACCTCCCGCGAGCGGCCGCGAGGTGCGCTGGATCTACTGGACCTCCGGCACCACCTCCGACGCCAAGGGCGTCCTGCACACCGACCGCAGCCTGATCGCGGGCGGCTCCTGCCTCGCCCACGCCCTGCGCCTGCGCGGCGACGACGTCGGCTCGATCGCCTTCCCCTTTGCGCACATCGGCGGCCCCGACTACCTGGTGATGCTGCTGCTCTACGGCTTCCCGGCGCTGCTGGTCGAGCACTTCGCCCTGCCCGCCGCCCTTGAGGCGTACCGCCGGCACGGGGTGACGACGGCCGGCGGAAGCACCGCCTTCTACCGCCTCTTCCTGAGCGAGCAGCGCAAACAGCCCGGCCGCAGACTGATCCCCACGCTGCGCCTGCTCTGCGGCGGAGGCGCGCCCAAACCGGCCGAGCTCTACCACCAGGTCACCCGCGAACTCGGCTGCGTCCTCGCGCACGGGTACGGCATGACCGAAGCCCCCATGATCACCATGGGTTCGCCCGCCGACACCGACGAGCATCTGGCCACCACCGAGGGGCGACCGCCCGCCGCGATGGAGATCCGGGTCGTGGACGGCGAGATACGGCTGCGCGGCGAGGCCGTGTGCCAGGGCTACCTGGATCCGGAGCAGACCGCCGAGGCCTTCGACGCCGACGGGTTCTTCCGCACCGGGGACCTGGGCCACCTGACCCCCTCCGGCCACCTGGTTCTCACCGGCCGCCGCAAAGACGTGATCATCCGCAAGGGCGAGAACATCTCGGCCAGGGAGATCGAGGAGCTCCTGGGTGGCCACCCGGCAGTTCGCGACGTCGCCGTCATCGGCCTTCCGGACCCCGAGCGCGGCGAGCTGGTGTGCGCGGTGGTCGAGCAGCCGCCGGACGCCGAGCCGCTGACGCTCCCCGCCGTGACCGCGTTCCTTCGAGAGGTCGGGCTGGCGGTGCACAAGATCCCGGAACGCCTGGAGACCACGGCCGAACTGCCGCGCAGCGAGGCCCTGCGCAAGGTGCTCAAGTACAAGCTGCGCGAACAGTACGGAGCGCCCGGTCGGCTCGGAGAACCGGGCTAGGAGGCAGCGTCGGAGAAGGTCTCGTACGCGGCCTCGTCGAAGAGCACGAACCGCACCTCCTCGACCGCCGCCGTCTGCGCCTCCCGCACGGTACGGATCGCGATCCGCGCGCCGTCGCCCATCGGCCAGCCGTACACCCCGGTGGAGATGGCGGGGAAGGCCACGGTACACGCGCCCAACTCCTCGGCCACCCTCAGCGATTCGCGGTAGCAGGACGCCAGCAGTCCGGAGCGGTCCTCGCTCGCGGACCACACCGGGCCGACGGTGTGGATCACCCAGCGGGCGGACAGGCGTCCCGCCGTGGTCGCCACGGCCTGGCCGGTCGGCAGTCCGCGGCCGTACTGCGCCGCGCGCAGCGCCCGGCACTCCGCCAGGATCTCCGGCCCACCCCTGCGATGGATCGCCCCGTCCACCCCGCCACCGCCCATCAGGGAGGAGTTGGCGGCGTTGACGATCGCGTCGACCTGCTGGGCCGTGATGTCGCCTTTGACGAGTGTGATGCGCGCCATGCCGGGATCCTCCCATCCCGCGGCCCGGCGCCCCGGTGCGAACCGCGCGAGGTGGCCCACCCGGTCCGCCTCTGATTGGCTCTGCCGCCCGTGGTGTCACCACCTCTAGCCTTCCCTTCATGACCACGAAAGTCGACTTCTGGTTCGACCCCATCTGCCCGTTCGCCTGGATCACCTCCCGCTGGATCCTTGAGGTGGAACGCCACCGCGAGATCGACCTCCGCTTCCATGTGATGAGCCTGTCGGTGCTGAACGAGGGCAAGGAGGACCTGCCCGAGCGGTACCGGCGGCTGCTCGACTCCGGCTGGGGCCCGGTGCGGGTGTGCATCGCCGCCGCCCAGGAGCACGGGGAGGAGGTGCTGCGCGACCTCTACACCGCGCTGGGCACCCGCTTCCACAACCAGGACCAGGCCGTCTCCGACCCCGTGATCAAGGAGGCGCTTGCCGAGGCGGGGCTCCCCCTCCAACTGGCCGAGGCCGCCTCGACCACCGACTACGACGACGCCCTGCGCAAGAGCCACCACGAGGGCATGGACCCCGTCGGAGAGGACGTGGGCACCCCCACCCTGCACATCGACGGCGTCGCCTTCTTCGGCCCGGTGGTCACCCCCATCCCCCGTGGCGAGGAGGCCCTCCGCGTCTTCGACGGTGTCCGGTTCCTCGCCGGTTATCCGGACTTCTTCGAGCTGAAGCGCACCCGGACCGGAGGGCTCGACTTCAGCTGACGTGCCATCAGTTGGCTCCTGCCGGCCGCCGTCCCGCGCGCCATGTGGTCGACTGCGCTCATGGATGCTGTTCCGGGAAGCGTCATAGCCGTGCTCGGCACACTGCTGGGCTCCGCCGTCACCCATCTCTTCCGCAGCCGGGCGACCGAGCGCCGCGACCGCTCCACCCGCCAGGAGAAGCTGCGGCAGGACCGCATCGACGCCTACTGCTCGTTCGCCGGTGCTCTGCTGGAGTACCGGCGGGTGATGGTCCAGCGCTGGTTCGTCCAGCACGAGAACCGCACCGAGGAGGACACCCCCGAACTCCAGGAATCGGTCTACAAGATGCGGTACACCGCCCAGGAGGCCATGTTCCGCGCCCAGATGATCACCGATGACGCCGGGCTGGTGGAGCTCGCCGAGCGGACCTTGGACTCCGTCGCCGAGTTGCACCGCGCCGAGACCCGTGCCGCCCTCGACGCCCAGCGCGACGCCTCACGCCAGGCCATACGGGAGTTCGTGGCCACCGCCACCCGTCAGGTCGCCGTCAGCTGAATCGCGACATCGACCGGGCCGCCTCGTCACACAGTGCCTGCCACCTCCCCGGGTACTCGTGCTCCATGAAGTCGGCGGGGACGCCGGGGCCGAAGTGACCGGCGGCCCGCCCGGCTCGCGCGACCAGGACCAGCGCGGTGGCCACGAAGCCCGACGTCAGAACCTGGAGGACCCCTTGCCGGACGCGCTGGCAGCGGTTGACCAGGGCTTCGGTGAACGCGGCGAACGCCTCCGGATCGATCTGGCACCCGTCCTCCGCCAACTCGCCGAGCCCGGTGTCGTATCCGGTGAACGACGCGAGCAGCGCGGCCTGGCCGAGGAAGAGCCGGCCGACGTCGGTCGCCGGATTCCACAGCACGTGGTCGCCGATCCGGAACGCGCAGCTCATCGTCGGTCCCCGGTCAGCTCACCCGGGCGATGTCGCCGACCCCGGCGAACAGATCGTCCTCCGGAAGCGCGGACGCCACGCGCGAACAGGCCAGCGAGTAGTCCTCGGTGGGCCAGACCTCCCGCTCGACGTCCCTGGGGTGGGCGAAGAACGGGTTGGCCGGATCCGCCTGCGTGGCGTGGGCGCGGAAGGCGCGGTCTCGCACGGCGAACCAGTCGGCGCACTCGATGCGTGTCGTCACCTCCAACTCCGGTGCCCACTCGGGCCATTCCTCCAGCACCGCGCCCATCGCCGACTCGATACCGCGCTCGGTCATCGCCGCGTGCAGGGTCTGGAACCAGCGCTTGGAGAAGGCGACCTGGTAGTAGAGCTTGAGCGGCTGCCACGGACCGCCCGGCGCGTCGAACGCGGCCTTCGCGACGCGATGGGTCTGGATGTGATCAGGGTGCGGATAGCCGCCAGACGGGTCGTAGGTGACCATTACGTGCGGCTGGAACTCCTGGACGACCGCGGCCAGCCGGACCGCCGCCGCCTCCACCGGCTCCAGGGCGAAGCATCCGTCCGGCAACGGCTCTCCCGGCGCCGGAAGCCCGGAGTCGACGAAGCCCAGGAAGCGCTGCCGCACCCCCAGGACCTCGGCCGCGGCGGCCATCTCGCGGCGGCGTACCGCGACCAGGTCGGCGCGGATGTCGGGACGGTCGAGCCCGGGGTTGAGCACGTCACCGCGTTCGCCGCCGGTACAGGTGACGACCAGGACGTCGGCGCCCTGCGCCGCGTAACGGGCGAGCGTGGCGGCCCCCTTGCTGGATTCGTCGTCGGGGTGGGCGTGGACGGCCATCAGGCGCAGGTTCATCGGATCGCAATCTTTTGCATGGACCTAAAGTTATGCCCGACCCACGAGACAGTCAAGGGGCTTTTTAGGTCCGACCTAGCGGGCGTGGCTAGGGTGGGGGCATGGCACAGCTCCGCGAGCTCAAGAAGCAGCAGACCCGGCAGTCGATCTCGCACGCGGCGACCCGGATGTTCATCGAGCGCGGCTTCGAGGCGACGACGATCGCCGACATCGCACAGGCGGCCGGGGTCTCCAAGATGACCGTCACCAACTACTTCCCCCGCAAGGAGGATCTGTTCTTCGACGCCCACGAGGACGTGGTGAACGGCCCCTCCCGGACGGTGGCGGCACGCGCCGAGGGGGAGTCGGCGCTCGCGGCGCTGCGCCGGGCCCACCTCGAGGGCATCGCGCGCCGCGACCCCCTGTACGGCAACTACGGAGCCGGCTTCGCCCGGGTCGTCGAAGACAGCCCGGCGCTGCGTGCGCGGCTGCGCGAGATGTTCGACCAGCAGGAGGAGGCGCTCGCGCGCACCCTCGCACAGGAGGTCGGCGAGCGCGCCGGAAGGCTCGAGCCGAGGCTGGCCGCCGCCCAACTGGCGGGGGTGCAACGGGTGTTGTTCCACGAGGCGCACCGGCGCGTTCTCGCGGGAGAGCCGGGGGAACGTTTCTACGCCGGGCTGGAGGACGTCGCACGGGCGGCCTACGCCATGCTGGAACCGGCGTTGGGCGACTACGCGGTGCGCTGAGCGGGCGGGCCCTCGCGGAGTGC
>CAYNNX010000162.1:5720-12192 GCA_964398515.1 uncultured Streptantibioticus sp.
CCCTCCGGGGCTATGCGCCTTCCAGGCCATGCCCCCTCCCGGACCTTGACCTCTCCAGGAATACGGCTTCGGCCAGACTCCGGCTCTTCCAGGACTTCGGCTTCTCCAGGACTGCAGCCTCCCGGGCTGCCGGTGCTTCCCGGGCTGTTGGTGCTTCCCGAGCTGTTGGTGCTTCCCGGTTGCCGGTGCTTCCCGGGAGGTGACGCTGCGTCAGGCCGACATCGGCCGGGCCGCGTCGTCCACGGCCGCGTCCAGGTCGGGGAAGACCTCGAAGAGCCGCCGCACTCCCAGGGCCGCGAGGACCCGGTTGACGTGGGAGCCGTCCACCGCGCCCTCGGCGGGCAGTATCAGCCGCAGGCGGCCGGTGCACGAGCGCATCAGGCGGCGGGCCGCGATCAGGACGCCGACGCCGCTGGAGTCGCAGAACCGCACGTCGGACAGGTCGAGCACAACGCTGCGGCGCCCTTCGGCGACTGCGCCGTGTACATGCTGCCGCACTGCGGGCGACGTCACGAGATCCATGTCACCCGAAACGGACAACACCGTCCAGCCGTCCCGGTCCTGCGTCTTCACCCTCAACGCCACTGGCTCGTTGCCTTTCCGTCGGCAGGGTCGTCGTCCCGTTCCGCATCCGACCCTATGCCCAGCGGCAATGCCTTCCCCGCAATCCCGTGGTCACACCCGAATAACACATCGCCCTCATCGATCACTTCTGTAACGCTTCGCTCACGACCGGTCCGGAACGGGTGAGAACTCACCACTGATTGGGCCAAAGGGGCGTGCGCTGTCAGACCCTGCGGTTACATTCGAGGAGTCTTCGGGAGCCGTCGAAGGGCGCGACGTGCTCGGCGGAGTACGAGGTCAGAACGAGGCAAGGACCAGGGCAGGACCAGGCCAGGAACAGGGCAGGGCAGGGCGGGATCGAGGCGAGCCGCGAGAGGGGAAGGGCCAATGGCATCACCCGCACCACCGCGCTGGGACCGCCGTATGCAGCAGCGCCTCGCCCGCGGCGAGGAGGCGGCACTCGGCGAGCTGTACGACCGATTCGCCTCTCTGGTACACGGAATCGCACACCGTGTCATGGGGGACGAGTCGGCCGCGGACCAGATCACCCGTGAGGTATTCGGGTACATCTGGGAGAACCCGGATGCGTACAACCCCAAGGACGGTAATTTGCGTTCCTGGATAGCGACGCTCGCCCAGCGTCAGTCCGTGCACCGGCTGCGTAACTGCGAGGCGGAGCGGATAAGAGCCGGCGGGGAGCGGACGGCCGAGCAGTTCGAGGCACGGGTGCGCGAGGCCAACACGGCCGCCCGGGCCGACTTCATCCGGGAGTCCATGCCCGTGTCGATCCGCGCCACGCTCGACCTGGCCTACATGAAACGCCGCGACTACCGACAGGCCGCCGCCGAGTTGGGGCTTACAGAGGACGAGGCGCGGCGTCGGCTCCGCCTCGGCCTGCAGATGCTGTCCACGGCGATCCAGCATCCGCCGACAGGCCCTGGCAGCGCGCGGTGACCGGCCCGGTGGAAGGCGGATCGGCGTGCGACGGCGGCCATAACCGGCCGTCGGGCAGCGGGAGTTCGCACGGTGGACGCCCGGACGGTGGGCGCTCCGGGAGCGGCTCGGGCGGGAACGGGCGCGGTGGCGACGGCCCTGCCGGCAACAACTCGTCCGGGGACGGCTCATCCGGGGACGGTGGAACGCCGCCGCGCGGCACGCCCGTGCCGCGGGTTCCTCCGCCCAGGTCCGCCGCCGAGGACCGCCCGCTGCCGCCCGGCCCACCGCCCGCACCGCGGCACACCCACACAGCGCACCGGCCGACGCAACGTCCCGTGAACATGACGGACCCGGAGGACACCGCGCCGCGCGCCGATACGTCCTACGACCACCTGACGCTCAAGTCCTTGCTCGGTGCCTGGGCGTTGTCGGCATGCTCCGCCGAGGAGAGCCTCGCGGTAGATGAGCACCTCACCGACTGCGCCATCTGTGCCGACGAGGCGTTGCGGCTGCGCCAGGCCGTCGCGCTGCTGCACCCGGAGGACCCGCTCGACCTCGACCCGCTGCTGCGCGCCCGCGTCCTGGAGAACTGCCTCGGCCGCCGCCCGGCCCGCATCCCCGTACCGGAATGGGCCGCTCCGTACGACGCGGAGACCGCACGGCTGGACGCGCTGCTGCGCGACCTCGACGAGACGGACTGGCGGGCGCCGGTGACCCTGGAGTGGCACGAGAAGGCGCGTACCGTCTCCGTGGCGCAGGTCATAGGCCACCTCACCGCGGTCGACGGCCTGATCGCGGCCTCCCTGGGGATAGCCGAGCCGCTGGGCCGCGACGCGCCGTGCGACCCCACGGAGCGGACCGAGTTGTACTGGAGCCGCCACGGCGAGACCGCGCTGGACGCGGCGGCCCGCGGCACCTGGCGCGATCAGGGGCACAGACTCCTGCGCACGGTCTCGTTCGCCGGGCTGGGCGCGGGCGGACTGGACGTCGGCTACGGCGCGTTCAGCCTTCCGCTGCGGGACGCGTTCCTGGACCGGGCGATGGAGTGCTGGATCCACGCGGGAGACATCGCGGAGGCCGTTGACTACCCCTACGAGCTGCCCGCTCCACGGCACCTGCACCGCATGATCGACCTGTCCGCACGCATGCTCCCGAACGCGCTGGCCGATCTGCGGCGGGCGGGGCTGGCCCGATCGCCCGGCCGGCTGGTCGCGGCCGGGGCGCCGTGCCGGACGCTGCACCTGGAGGTCGAAGGGGAGGGCGGCGGGCACTGGTACATCCCGCTCGACTCGCCGGCCGGGAGGGCTTCGCCGGACGACACGGTGGCGCAGGTGGCCCTGGAGAGCATGGAGTTCTGCCAGTTGGTGGCGGGGCACCGGCCTCCGGAGGATCTGGCGGCGGGGCAGGACGGGGACCGGGCGGCGATTCGGGATGTGCTGGTGGCGGCGGCGAGTATGTCGCGCCTCTGAGGTGATACCCCACCCGCCCGCCCTGCACCGGAATGCGCCCGGGGCTCCGCCCCGACCCCAGGTGGGGGCTGCGCCCCTGCACCCCGGGACACGCGGCCTCGGCTGCCTGAGGGCCTGCCCCGAGAGGGACGCTCGGCGTGTGCCGCGAAGTACCTTCCCGGGGCTCCGCCCCGAAGACCGGGAAGAGCTGCGCCCCACGCGACCCCGCGGCGGGGCAAGCCCCTGCGGCCCAGGAGGGCCGCTCAGGTTCCCGGGGCTCCGCCCCGAACCCCAGGCGGGGCTGCGCCCACGCGTTCCCGCACCCCGGGCACCCGGGGCCTTGCTCGGGGCGCTTCCGGGAATCTCCGCGGGGTGTGAGACGCACGCGAACCCGTACCCCGGGGGAGACCGCGGCGGGGGCGGTCAGGCGAAGACGACCGTGCGGCGGCCGTTGAGGAGAACTCGGTGTTCGCTGTGCCACTGGACGGCTCGGGCAAGGGCCTGGCATTCGACGTCGCGGCCGACGGCGACGAGCTGATCGGGGGTGAGCCAGTGGCCGACACGTTCGACCTCCTGCTCGATGATGGGGCCCTCGTCGAGGTCGGCGGTGACGTAGTGGGCCGTGGCACCGATGAGTTTGACCCCGCGGGCGTGAGCCTGGTGGTACGGCTTTGCGCCCTTGAAGCTGGGCAGGAAGGAGTGGTGGATGTTGATGATGCGGCCGGCGAGGCGCTTGCACAGGTCGTCGGAGAGCACCTGCATGTAGCGGGCGAGGACGACCAGTTCGACGCCTTCCGCATCGATCAGGGAGAGGAGCTGTGCCTCCGCCTCGGCCTTGGTGTCCTTGGTCACCGGGATGAGGTGGAAGGGGATCCCGTACGAGCCGACGAGTTCCTCGAAGTCCCGGTGGTTGGAGACGACCCCGGCGATCTCGACGGGCAGGGCGCCGATGCGGGAGCGGAACAGCAGGTCGTTCAGGCAGTGGCCGAACTTGCTGACCATGATCAGCACACGCATCTTCTCTTCGGCCGGGTGGATCCGCCAGTCCATCCGGAAGCTGTCCCCGATCGCGGCGAAGCTGGCGCGCAGCTTCTCGACGCCGACCGGCGGCTGCTCCGCCGCGAAGTGCACACGCATGAAGAACAACCCGGTGTCCTCGTCACCGAACTGCTGGCTGTCCAGGATGTTGCAACCTGTCATGAACAGGTAGCTCGACACGGCGTGCACAATGCCGCGCTTGTCGGGGCAGGACAGCGTCAGGACGTACTGCGGGGCGGGCTGCTGCTCTTCACTCACCGCAATAGCGTCGCACATCCGCCCAGCCGACCGTCACCACGTCCGGTCGGCGAGACCCCGACACGCCCTGGGAGAGGGGGCCGCAGAACCGCCGGGCTCCGACCACCGAGCCCTCAGCTCCCGAGCCGCAGAGCCGCAGAGCCGCCGATCTCCCGGCCACCCGAACCCCGGGCCCCCGCACGCACCCGGGTCCCCGAATCCCCTCCCGCCGACGCGGAGGCTCAGCGGGACCTCGTGTAGATCGCCAGCACGTCCAGGCTGCGCGGCGGCGCGTCCGGGTCGTCACCGTCGTTCGTGGCGAGCGCCACATGCGCCTCGCGGGCCGCCCTGACGGTCTCGGGCCAGGCCGGGTGGTCGAGATAGCTGTGGACGGGCGCGTCGGCGCCCACGTCGTGCAGGATGCGCAGCACCCGCAGCACGGCCGCGTCGATGAGCGCCGCCTCCTGCGCGTCCCGGAAGATCGTTCCCACGTATTTGTCGGCCGACCAGTTGTCCAGCCAGGTGTCCTCGACCAGCCGGTACACGGCGTCGGTGACGTCACCGTAGCCGGGGCGGCCCGCCAGCCAGCACTCGCGCTGGAAGACCGGGTCACCGATCATGTGCAGCGCGGAGCGCACGTTGCTGCGCCAGCGCCACCAGGGCATGTCGTTGAGCGGCATACGCCCCATCGTGGAGGAGCGGACGCCCCGCCGGGAAGACTTCTCCGAACCTTGCACGGTCATCGATCGTACGTTCACGCCTGCGCGCGCCCGCCGCAGGCCCGGTGAACGCCGCAGCTGGAACGCCCCGCACGCCCCGGCCCTCACTGTTCGTGCGCCATTGGGGCACCGGCTGTTCACCGCATGGACACGGAACGTTACCTCTTGGTCACTCGAGAGTTGACGCCGAGGGTGAATCGTAAGCGCCCATGGCGGCCATCACCCGTAGACGACGACTCGGTGCCATGGCGGCGGCGACCGCGGCGCTGCTCAGCGGTTGCGGTGTGCTCCCGGGAGGTCCGGGGGGGTCCCGGGAGCCCGTCGTCGTCATGACGTGGGCACCCGAGAACACCAACTCCACCAACATGCCCGGCATGCCGGCGATGGCGGAGGCCTACGCCCGCATGGTGAACGCGGAAGGCGGCCTCAACGGACACCCGTTGAAGGTCCTCACCTGCGACGAGCACAACGACACCGTGCGCGCCGAGCGCTGCGCCCAGCAGGCCGTCGACGCGCACGCGGTCGCGGTCGTCGGCTCCTACAGCCAGTTCGGGCAGAGCTACCTGGCCGAGCTGGAGACCGCGGGCATCCCCTACATAGGCGGCTACGGCATCGCGGAGGCGGAGTTCACCAGCCCGGTGTCGTACCCGGTCAACGGCGGGGCGCCGGCGCTGCTGGCGGGCAACGGCAGGCAACTGGCCAGCGGATGCCGCACGGTATCCCTGGTACGCCCGGACAGCACGGCGGGCGACCAGTACCCGGAGTTCCTCGACGCCGGTCTCGCCGACGGCAACCGGCCGCCCGCGACCGACGTGCGCGCCCCCGACGACGCGACCGACTACACGGCCGCGGCGCAGCGCGCGGCCGCCGGCGACGAACCGGGCCGATGCGTGACCGCGGCCCTCGGCGACCGCACCGCCACCTTCTTCGACTCCTTCCGGCGGCTGGGCTACGGCCAGATCCGCACCGCCTCGGTGCTCGGCAGCGTCAAGCAGTCGCTGCTGGACAGCACCGGAGGCGCGGAGAGCCCGCTGGAGGGCGCATACGCCACGAGCTGGTACCCGCCGGCGAACGATCCGCACTGGAACGCGATGCGGGACGCCGTGCAGCAGTACGCCTTCGGGGACAACCGGATCGACGTGGCGGACCCGGGCGCGGAGACCACGTGGATCGCCTACACGGTCTTCGCGAAGATCGTCCGCTCGCTGGGCGACGGTCCGGTCACGGCCGAGACCGTGCACCGCGCCCTGGACCACGCCCAGGACCTCACCACCGGCGGACTGACCCCGCCCCTGGGCTGGCGCTACGCGAACATGCTGGCCGTCCGCGACTACCCGCGCATGGTCAACGGGACCGTGACGTACCAGGTCGTGCACGACGGCCGGTTGCAGGCGGTCGGCAAGGGCGGGTTCGTGGACGTGCGCTCGACGCTCGAACACATCCACTGACCCGAACCCCGCCCCGGGCGAGCTCGCCCGCCTGAGGTCTCCGGGCTCTCTCAATCTCCGGGCTCTGTCGATCTCCGGGCTC
>CAYNNX010000162.1:12292-15339 GCA_964398515.1 uncultured Streptantibioticus sp.
CCGCCTGAGGTCTCCGGGCTCTCTCAATCTCCGGGCTCTGTCGATCTCCGGGCTCGGCGATCTCGCCGTCCCGAGAGCTCGCCGCTGCGCGATCCGCGATCCCGCCGCCCCGCGCTTCGCCCCGGGCGCGCCACGGGCTCACATGACCCCGGGCGCGCCGCAGGCTCACCCGGGCCTACAGAACCCACCCAGGCCCCGGGCTCACGCGGCCCGGGGTTCACACGCGGCGCGTGCTCACAGCTGGGTGTACTGCCGCTGGGTCAGGCCGTACTGCTGGGCGAGCGGGTTCCACAGTCCGGCGGCCTGCTTCTTGGCGATCGTCGCCTCGCCGCTCGATGCGTTGGCTTTGGCCGTCTCGGCGGTCATCTTGGCGTGGCCCCTCTTGCAGGCGTTCTTGTCGCCGGCCACCTGGTCGGCCCAGGCCGCGTAGTGGTTGTCGGCGGCGGCAGAGGCCTTCCACGCGGTGGTGAGCTGGGCCACCAACTCATCGTGGTTGGGCAGTTTGTCCAGCTTCATGCCGCTCAACTTGGTCACCAGGCCGTCCCGCTGTCCGGCGGCGGCACGCAGGTCGGAGCCGGCCTGGGCCGCGTTCCCGCACGTCCTGATCGCCTCAACGGAGTTGATCACCGTGGACCGGCTGCTGTTGCTGGTCGCGAGCAGCGCGTCGAGCTGTTTGGCCTGGCCGGCCGCGGTGTCGGCGCCGCCCGAGGACCCCGGGGCGCCGCTCGCCGGTGCCGTGGCGCCGGCGTTCTGCTGGTCGGAACCGCTGCCGCCGCTGAGCGCCGCGCCCGCGGCGATGCCGACGGCGGCGAGGACGGCGACCCCGATGCCGATGAGCGCGGCGGGCGAGAGCTTCTTGCGGCGGTTCTGCGGTACCGGGCCGCCGCCGGTGCCGTACGGCGGCTGCTGGCCGTGCTGGGCCTGCGCGGCGGGCGGCTGCTGGGCCTGCGGCCGGCCGTAGGGCTGCCGGCCGGGCTGACCGAACGCGGTCGCGTGCGGCGGGGCCGGCTCGCCCTCCTTGCGGTACAGGTAGTCGTAGTCGTCCTGCGCAGGCTGCGCGTTCTGCGGCCCGGGCGCCGGTGCGGCCGCCTGGCCGAAGGGCGGAAGCTGCTGCGTGGCGCCTGCCGGGCCCTGCTCCTCTGCGGCGAACTGCTGCACCGGCTGCGCGGGCGGCAGCGACTGGGTGGGCCGGGCGGAGTCCACGTGCGGCTGGTCGCCCGGAGTGCCCGGCCGGATCGCGAAGGGGGCGGCCGTAGGCATCGGCGGCGGCGCGGCCGGGGCGGGCGCAGCGCTGGGCAGCGGCGGCACCGGAGCATGGAACTGCTGCTCGGGCGGGAGCGGCTGACGCGCCTGCCGGGCCGCGTCCGCGGCTTCGGCCTGCGGCTGCTGGTACGGAGCGAGCAGCTGCGTCCTCTCACCATCGGAGCCCGGGGCCGCAGGCGGCTGACCGTACGGCGCCAGCAACTGGGTCTTCTCCCCGTCCGAGCCCGGGGCCGCGGGCTGCTGGCCGTACGGAGCGAGCAGTTGCGTCCTCTCCCCGTCGGAGCCGTGCACCGGGGGCTGCTGACCGTACGGCGCCATCAGCCGGGTCGCCTCCGAGTCGTCGGCTGCGGGCGGCAGTTGGGGCTGCGCCGGGGCGTGCGGCCCCTGGGCGCCCCACGGCTCGCCGGGTGCGGGCTGCACGGCCGTGGCCTGCTGCTCCCACGACTCGCCGGGCGCGGGCAGCACCACGCCCTCGCGGGCCTCCGCAACCACCGGTACGTGCGGCTCGCGCGGGATCGGCAGCGGTCGGTACGTGCCCTCCGACGCCTCTTCTCCCCGTCCGCTGTGCATCACCGGAACTCCTGCCTGCTGCGTGTTCCCGGGAGGCTGTCCCCCGGGCCCCCCGACCGGACCTACGGAACGTCGGCTCACGCTACCGGGTAAATTCCGGTCCCCACCACGCACCCGCCCGGGTGACCGGGCAGTAGCACGTTGACGGTCGGCCGGAAGGCCCGAACCGTCCCGGATTGCCAAGGCTTCCGCGCAGCTCAGGGCAGCTGTGTCGGTCACGTAACAATTACGTCCGGATCCAGGTCCGGATCCACGTCCATGTGGATTCGGATCGTGTGGCGTCACTCACCGTCACGCCGCCGTCTCGCACTCCTCCAGCCGCGCCCCGAACTCCCTGACCGCCGCCTCCTGCTGGAACGGCTCCAGGCGGCGGCGGAAGTCGTCCAGGTACTCCGCACCGCGGTTCGAGCGCAGCCCGGCCAGCAGGCCCACCGCCTGCGTCGCGGTGTCGCACCCCTGCTCCACCTCACGGGCCTGCACCTGCGCGGAGGCGAGCAGCAGCAGTCCGATGGCGCGCCGCCGCACCCGGGTCGGCGGGTGGCCGGCGAGCGCCTCCTGCGCCCGCTGGGCCGCGGGGACCGGCTGGTCCAGGTCGCGATGACAGTGCGCCAACTCGTCGGCCAGATAGGCCTGGTCGAAGTGGGCGATCCAGTCGGGATCCTCCTCGGGGTTGCCGCGAGCCAGCGCCTCGACGGCCTTGCCCGCCACGGCGTTGCAGGCGCGTACATCGCCGAGGAGCGCGTGGCCGCGCGCTTCGGCCGCGTAGAACATCGCCTGGGCGGTCGGGGTCACCCGCCCGCGGGCGCCTTCCTGGGCGGCACGGGCGAGTTGGGCGATCTCCCTGGGGTTGCCGAGGGAGGCGGCGAGGTGGCTCATGCCCGCGGCGAGCACATAGCCGCCGTAACCGCGGTCGTCGGCGGCCTGGGCGAGGCGCAGCGCCTGGATGTAGTACCGCTGGGCGAGGCCCGGTTGCCCGGTGTCGACCGCCATGTAGCCCGCGAGCTCGGTCAGCCGGGCCACGGCCGCGAAGAGTTGGCGCCCGGTGGCCTCGCGGTAGGAGCCGGCCAGCAGCCCGGAGACGACGCTGTTGAGGTAGTGGACGACGATCGGGCGCACGTGCCCGCTGCCGAAGCGGTGGTCGAGGTCGACCAGCGCGCTCGTCGTCGCGCGTACCGCCTCGACGTCGGCCATGCCGACGCGGGGCCCGCCGCTGC
>CAYNNX010000163.1:0-15258 GCA_964398515.1 uncultured Streptantibioticus sp.
TCCCACACGGTGATCATTGCAGAGCTTGATCGACTTCTGAAACGCACCCTAGAAGCACTGGGCCTCGTCGACCGCCAGATCAACCCGGTCAACCGTCGCGAGGTGGTGCTGCGCCTGACCACGGCCGGCCGCCGCCTGGTCGCACAGGTGATGGCCCGCAGACACCGGGAGATCGCCGCGATCGTGGCCCGCCTCCCAGCCGATCAACGCACCAACCTCGTCCGGGCGCTACAGGCCCTCATCACCGCGGCGGACGAGCCGACGATCGACGCCACATCCGCTCCCGACCTGTTCACCGACCGCCCGTGACCGCACCCGGACGGCCCCGCGCCGGAGGGCCGCCGGGAGGTCTCCCCCCCTTGATCAGGGAACCTCCGGATGATCGTGTCCGTACCGTGCGCGCCAGCGGCGGATGCGTGCGTTCTGCCGGGTGATGGCGTCTGCGATCTGCCCGGGGTCAGGCCTGTCGCTTCTGCCAGTTGCCCGCGGGTGAGTCCTTCGGGATGCCGGTCGAGCACACGGTTGATCTTGCCCGTCCATAGTTCCTCTTCCACCAACAGCCGGCGCCGGTAGTCTCCTGCAAAGCAGCAAGATGCGCGTCGAGCACGTGGTGACCAGCCGCTGCCCGTCGAGCCCGGGATCCCGGGCATGGACGGCCGAAGAGTCCGGCACGACCGCACGGACCTGGGACCCGTCGGAGACGATCACACCGCACAGGTCACACAGCTGGCCAGGTCGCGATGGATCGAGAACAAGATCCACCATGTCAGGGACGTGACCTTACGGCGAGGACGCCTCCCGCGTGCGGCACGGGAACGCGCCCCGCGCCATGGCCGCCCTGCGCAACCTGGCCATCGGCGCGCTCCGGCTCACCGGCCACAGCAACATCGCCGCCGGCCTACGCCATCACGCACGCGACGCCGTGACCACGGCGGTCTTGGCCGCCTTGTCGTGCAGCGCCTGGCGATAGGGCTTGTCCCACAGCACCCAGAGGACGTTGATCAGCCAGAGGTACGACCAGGGGTACGGGAAGAGCCACGGCAGGGCGTAGACCGCGGCGCGCAGCCAGCCGGCCCGGCCGACCGGGAGCGATCCGTCGTGGAGCATGCCGACCCGGATCTTCATCCACTGCTTACCGAAGGTCTGGCCGCGAGTGGTGAGCATGTAGCCGTCGTAGCCGATATACACGAGCACCGAGAACAGTAGCTGCCAGATACGGCCGAGGCCGTGGACATGCGTACGGCTGTAGACCAACAGCAGGCCGTAGACGGGGATGCCGACGAGCAGGTAGTCGATGACCCGGGCTAGCACCCGCCGCCAAAGGTCCGCCAACGGAGGCAACGCACCGGAGGGTGAACCCGTGTCCCCGGGAGGGCCTGCTTCCTCGGTCAGGCCCGCACCACCTGCCGGGCCGGATGCGTCGCGCTTCTTCGAAAAGGACTGCGCCAGCGATTCCTCCGGCATCGGCTGATCGGTGCTCATGCATCGATTTAAACCCGTCCCGACCACCCCTGCGCCCAGACACGTCCGGGGACAGCCCGACCAGATCCACCCACACAGAGCGCTCCGCCGGCCTGATCGTCCCGGTGCTGCACTGATCAACCCAGAGTCTCGCCCGGTGCGGGGCTACCGTGGCCAACGGCTGCACTGATGGCAGAAGCCGGGTGCACTCGCTGACGGCGGATCAGGGTGGGGTCAGCCAGAGTGCTTGGCTGACCCCTCTCTCATCAGGCCTTGGTCACCGGTTCCTGGAGCTCGGTCACCCACTCGTCGCGGTTGGCGGGACACTCCAGGTTGATCTCCCGCGGGTAGCCGGTCGAGCGGTAGCCGTTGGCGTCGATCCAGCGGCCCAGGGTCTGGATGGTGGACACGACAATCTCCATCGAGCCACGGTGCACGACGGTCGCCGCCTGCTCGACGGGCGGCAGGTCCACGATCCGCAGCCCGTCGTACTCCCCGAGGGGCGCGGAGACCTCGACGCCCGCATGGATGAGGACTCCGCCGTCCGGAGCGTCCTCGTAGTAGGCGACACCGGGCCCGGAGGGGGCGATGCCCGTCGCCTCCAGACGCCGGAACAGTTCGTCGTACAGCGGCTGGATAACCGGCCCGATTGTGTCGAAGTCCGGTGCCACTCCGGCCAGTTCCGCCACACGTACGCTCGGCAGGCTCTTCAGTACGACATCGTTGCTGGGCATCTGCCCCTCGCTCTCGATCGAGCGGAGCCTCGCCTCGACCTGGACCAGCCGGGCCGCCGCGGCCGTCATCGCCGCCTCCAGCTCGGCGCGCCGCAGCCGGAGCATGACGCGCAGTTCCTCGGTGGTGACCTTCTCGTCGAGGATCTCCTGGACCTGCTGGAGGGTGAAGCCGAGGTCCTTGAGGGCGATCACGCGGTTGAGGCGGGCGAGCTGGGCGGCCGTGTAGTAACGGTAGCCGGTGGCGGGGTCGACGTGGGCCGGGCGCAGCAGTCCGGTCGCGTCATAGTGACGCAGCATCCGGACCGAGACGCGGCCGTGCCGGGCGAAGTCTCCGATGGTGAACATGATGTCTCCGAGTTGACCGCCTGACACAGTGTGAGGGTCAAGAACCCTACTGGGAGCCCGAGCGGCAGCACCTGCGCCATCCGTCAGCTCGTCCTCCAGGCCCCGGCACCCGTCATCGCCCAGACACTCGGTTACCACGGCAAGAGCACCACCCGGATGGCGACCGAGGCAGGCCCCCCGGAAGAGCTACGCGCCCGGCAACCGTGCACGCTGAAGCAGCCCCGCCTTGGGCTACGCGTCCGGCGAACGATCGCACCTCTCGGCTGCCTCCACACCACAGTGGGGACCATGCTGAACCGAGTAGCCGTCCTGTCCGACATTCACGGAGTCCTGCCGCCCTTGGAGGCCGTACTCGCCGAACCAGACGTACGCGCCGCCGACCGCATCGTGCTCACCGGCGACATCACGGCCGGCCCGCAACCGACCCAGGTTCTCGACCTGCTGACCAGCCTCGGCGAACGCGTCATCTGGATCAGCGGAAACGCCGACCGCGAACTCCTTGAATACCGCCGGGGGCAACGCGACACGATCCACGATCCAATCGCCCCCTGGGCCGCTGAACAGCTCCGCGAGGACCACCTGGATCTTCTCGGCTCGTTGCCACAGTCACTCTGCCTGTCCGTGCGCGGTCTGGGACAGGTGCTGTTCTGCCATGCCACCCCCCGTGACGACGAAGAGATCGTCCTAGTCGATTCCCGACTCAACCGCTGGAAGGAAGTCTTCGGAGGACTCGATACCGACGTCCGCACCGTGGTCTGCGGCCATACCCACATGCCGTTTGTCCGCCTGGCCCACGGCCGCCTCGTGATCAACCCCGGCAGCATCGGCATGCCCTACGGAAGAGCCGGAGCACACTGGGCCCTCCTGGGCCCGGGCGTCGAACTGCGCACCACGAACTTCGACATCGAGGCCGCCACCATCCAGGTCAGCCAAGACTCGTCCTACCCCGAAATCACCGAGTGGGCCGACTACTTCCTACACGCCCGCGCGACCGACGCAGACGCCCTCGAAGCCTTCGCCCCACGGGACGGACGCGACCACACACCGTGACGCCCATCCCCCTTCTGCGGCAGCAGGCAGCCGAACACCGACTACACGATCAACGGTGCCTACCCATCAATCCCCCAATCAGGCTCGGCCCCACGCCAGTTACGGGAATGCGGGCACTCCCCTGTCGATGTGCTGTCAGCCTCCAGCGCGCTGGAGATCACAAAGAGGCGCGGTTCGGCAGGAGCAAGAGATGTTGTGGCGGAAGCGGGGAACGGGAGCGCTGCTCACCGTGGCACCGGCAGCGGGGCTGATCACCGGATGCAGCAGCGGGCAAGGCACAGCCGGCAAACCGGACGCGCGAGGCCCGCTGGCACCGGCGAAGCCGGTCAAGCTGACGCTGCCGCCCGCCTACAACCCCGACCGGGGCTGGGGCGCGGTCCTCAACTGGCTTCCGCCGAAGGTCCGATCCCTTCCCATGACGACGGTGGAGGCCGTTCCTCAGGCTCTGCGTGATTCGTAGGAACTCAGCGTCAGTCATAGACGGGTCGTCGGCCCAAACGGTGATGGTGTATCCGTTGATCGACGAGGCGTTGGGGCTTACGGCGGCAGGACGGCCGGCCGGGGCCGCGGGTGTTGTGGCCTCTGCGGGTGGAGCCTTGTGGCTCGCGGTGGTGTTGATGCCCGTCAGCCGGTCGGTGAGGGCCTTGATCTCGCGCGACCGGTCCTTGCGGGCAGCCGGTGCGAGGGGTCCTTGGGGGCGGCCGTGTCCGGACGGGGGCATCGGCATAAGTGATGTCGAGGCCGCTGCCGTCGCGGGCCCCGCCGATGCTGGTGATGCGGATCGGTGTGGTCGTGGACGGGATGCGGAGTTTTGCGTCTTGCCACCGGGGAGCAACT
This sequence comes from uncultured Streptantibioticus sp., assembly GCA_964398515.1. Taxonomy (GTDB): domain Bacteria; phylum Actinomycetota; class Actinomycetes; order Streptomycetales; family Streptomycetaceae; genus CAYNNX01. The sequence continues at coordinate 4,428 of CAYNNX010000163.1, forward strand.
TCTCGCGTGCCTTGTGGAGTTCGGCCTTGGAGTAGCGAGCCGGCACAACCGTGGCGCTGACGCCCCCTCGGTGACCGTGGCGGCCCTTCATGCCGGCGGCCCCGGCAGCCCGCGGGCCCGTGGTGGGGCGGCGGCTTCGCGGTGGAGAGGTGAGTCGTCGTCAGAAGACCGATGCGAGGATCTCCTGGACCTCCGTCTCCGTGGCGAGCTTCGGCGCGTTGCGGGTGACGGCGTCCGCGACAGCGCCAGCGGCGACGCAGGTCAGCATTTGCCTGGTCGCGCCCAGCTGGCGCAGCGGGCGCTTCACCTCGATCGCGCCGGAGATCTCGCGGACGGCGCCGATCGCCGCGCTCGCCCAGTCGCGCGGAGCCGGATCCGGCACACCAGGCCGGACCCGCAGTGCTCGGGCCACTTGCTCGTACGCCGCGCCCGCCGCTTCGGCGCTGAACTCCATGACCTCCTCGAAGACCGCGGCCAGCGCCACGCCGTGCGGGGTCCCGATGCGGGCGGTCAAGGCATGGCCGATGCCGTGCACCAGGCCGAGGCCGGAGAGAGTGAGCGCCCGCCCGGCCAAGTGCGCGCCGAGCATCAGTTGGGCGCGAGCCTCCAGATCGGCGCCGTCCCGGTAGGCGATCGGGAGCCAGCGGCCGACCAGGGCCACCGCCTGGGTGGCGTACGCGACCGAGACGGCGTTGGCGCCGCGGGAAGCGAGTGACTCCACGCCGTGCACCAGGGCGTCCAGCCCGGTGGCAGCGGTGACGTGCGGCGGCAGGTCGAGCGTCAGCTCCGGGTCCAGTACGGCGGTGTGCGGCCGTACGGAGGGATGGCCGAGGTAGACCTTGCGGTGCGCGGCAACGTCCTCGATCACGCCGAAGCCGTTGGTTTCGGCGCCGGTACCGGCCGTGGTGGGGACCGCGATGAGCGGCAGGCCGTCAGCGGCGTCCCACAGCTCGTCGGCGTCCGCGGCCCGCGCGTGCGGATTGCCGACCAGCAGCGAGATGCCCTTGGCCGCATCCAGGCTGGAGCCGCCGCCGAGGGCGACGACCGCGGCCGGCCCGAACGCGCGGGCGGCGGCGGCTCCAGCGTCGACGTTGCCGGTGGAGGGGTTGGGTGCGACGTCGGCGAAGAGGCCGAACTCGACTTCGCCGGCGTCCAGGACCTTGGTGACGCGCTCGGTGATGCCCGCGGCGACCAGGCCGGGGTCGGTGACCACGAAAGCGCGCCGATGGCCGGTGGCGGCGATCAGTTCGGGCAGCCGAGCGAGGCTGCCGGCCCCGAAGATGGTGGCGCAGGTCAGGTCGACGGTGAACGAGGCCCCCGCGGCTGGGGTGAGGAAGGCGGACATGGCGCGGCTCCTGTGTGGTGAAGGGGGCTTCAGGCGGTGAGCGCGGCCTGCTCCGGGGCGGGCACCCGGAATTGCTGCCCGGCCAGTTCCTCGTAGAGGCGCATGGGTGCCATCTCCCCGGCGAGGTCGCCGTACCGGGCCTTGGCTCGCCGGTAGACCTGCTCGACCAGTGCGGACACTTCGACCGGCACCCCGACGTCCCGCCCGAGGTCCACCGCCAGTCCCAGGTCCTTGCAGGCCAGCGCCATGGCGAAGGACTCGTCGTAGTCGCCGTCCGCGAGCACGGACAGCGCGTCCCGCTCCAGGAAGTGTGACGCGGCGGGGCTGGTGAGCAGCGCGGCGCGCAGCACGTCGAGGTCCGCGCCCGCCCTGACGCCCACCGCCAACACCTCGGAGGTGGCGACGAGGTGGCTGAACCAGAGCAGGTTGATCATCAGCTTCACGGTGTAGCCGGTGCCGTGGCCGCCCACCTGCAGGATCCTGTCCGGGTCGCCCAGCACCTCCAGCACGGGTAGCGCGCGGGTGAAGTCCTCGGTGGCGCCGCCCACGAAGATCTGCAGGGTGCCCGCGTCCGCGCCCCGGGCCATACCGCTGACCGGGGCGTCGAGGACGCGGACGCCGCGGGCGTCGAGCACCTCCTCACGTACCCGGCGCGCGGCGGCCGGCGTGGAGGTCGACATGTCGATCCATAGCGCGCCGGGGGCGAGCGCCGCCGCAGCACCCCCGCGCAGCATCACCGCCTCGACGATGCTGGGGGTGGGGAGCATGGTGATCAGGACGTCGGCCTGGGCCGCGCACGCCGCGGCGGTCGGCGCCCAGGCAGCGCCGAGGGCGCGGTGCGGGGCGGCGGCCTCCTCGCGGGTGTCGTGGACGGTGACCGGCAGGCCGGACTGGAGGAGGTTGCGGGCCATGTGGCCGCCCATGTTGCCCAGTCCGATGAATCCGATCCTCATGGTGTGCCTCACTAGGCTCGAAAGTGCGGGTGGTGGGCCGGGGCGGGCGCCCCGGCGTAGGGCAGGACCGGGAGCGGCTCAGCCCAGGTCGATCCAGGTGGTCTTGAGCGCCGTGTAGGCGTCCAGGGCGTGCAGCGACCTGTCGCGTCCGGCGCCGGTGGCCTTGAAGCCGCCGAACGGCGTGATGACGTCGCCGGCGTCGAAGGTGTTCACCCAGACCGTCCCGGCGCGCAGTGTCCGGGCGGCGCGGTGTGCGGTGGCGAGGTCGCGGGTCCAGACGGAGGCGGCCAGGCCGTAGTCGCAGTCGTCGGCCATCCGGACGCCCTCCTCCGCGCCGCCGCCGAAGTCGATTACCGAGAGCACCGGGCCGAAGATCTCCTCCCGGCCTACCCGGGAGGCGTTGCCGACGCCGTCCAGGATGGTCGGCTGCAGGTACGGACCGTCCAGGGGTTCGCCGGCCGGCCCGGTCACGGCTACCCGGCCGCCACCAAGGACCAGCGAGGCGCCCTCGCGTCGGCCGAGGTCGACGTAGTCCAGAACCCGCTGGGCCTGGGCCTCCTCGACCAGGGGGCCCATCACGGTGGCCGGGTCCAGCGGGTCGCCGACGGTGAACGTCGCCCCGGTCGTCTTGACGATCTGGGCGAGCAACTCGTCCTTGACCGACCGGTGCACCACGAGCCGCGAGCCCGCGTTGCAGGTCTGGCCGGCGTTGTAGAAGATCCCCCATGCCACGGCGGAGGCGGCCGCGGTGAGGTCGGCGTCGGGGAGCACGAGTTGCGGGGACTTACCGCCGGCCTCCACTGCGACCTGCTTGCCGTTGGACTCGCCCGCGTAGACCTGGAAGAGCCGGGCGACCTCGGTGGATCCGGTGAAAGCTATCTTGTCGACCTGTGGGTGCCTGCCGAGCGCCTGGCCGGCCGTCTCCCCTCGCCCCGGTACGACGTTGAGCACGCCGTCCGGCAGGCCGGCCGCACTGCCCAGCCGCCCCAGCAGCAGCGCTCCGAGCGAGGTCTGCTCCGCGGGCTTGAGCACCACGCTGTTGCCGGTGGCGAGGGCCGGGGCGAGCTTCCAGGCTGCGATGAGCAGGGCGTAGTTCCAGGGCACCACGGCGCCGATGACGCCCAGCGGCTCCCGGGTCACCAGTGCGAGGGCGTGGCGCGGCGCCGGGGCGACCTCGTCGTACCACTTGTCGATCGCCTCGGCGTACCAGGCCAAAGTCTCCGCGGCCTTCACCACGTCGATACGCACCGACTCCGTGATCGGCTTGCCCATCTCCAGGGTGTCCAGCAGGGCCAGTTCCTCGGCATGCTCCACCACCAGTTCGGCGAAGCGCAGCAGGATCCGCTTGCGCTCCTTCGGGTCGAGCCCGCGCCACCGGCCGTCCTCGAAGGCGGTGCGCGCCGCGCGCACGGCTCGGTCCACGTCGGGCGCACCGCAGTCCGGGACGTGGGCGAGCACTGCGCCGTCGCGGGGTGAGACGCTGGGGAAGGCCGCGTCGCAGAGCGGGTCGCTGAAGGCCCCGTCGATGAACGGCCGGGTCTCGAAGGCGAGTTGGGAGGCGGCCGCGCGCCACTCGCCGTACGGGCGGGACAGCAGGTGCTCCACGGTCGGTATTGTCGTGCTCATGCAACCCTCCAGCGGTCCACCGCGTCCTCGTCCAGGTCCACACCCAGGCCGGGCTTGCGCGGCACCTCGATCCTGCCGTCCGCGTTCACCGCGACCGGCTCGGCGAGCATGAAGTCCCGCCGCTGCGGAGTCCAGCCCGGCGGGTCGTAGGGGAACTCGAAGTAGGGGCCGCCGCCCACGCCCGCGCAGACGTGCAGGTTGGCCAGTACGCCGATGCCGTTGGTCCAGGAGTGCGGCGTGAAGTGCCGGTGTTTGAGGTGCGCCACCTCGGCCAGGGTCCGCGCTCGGTGCATGCCCACCGCGAGGACCACGTCCATCTGGTAGACGTCCAGGACGTCCTGCTCCAGGTAGCGCAGCAGTTCGGTGGCCGAGTGGTGCATCTCCCCGGCGGCGATCCGTACCCCCGGGTTCTCTGCACGCAGCCGCTGGTAGCCCTCGACGTCGGCGTAGGGCAGCGGCTCTTCGACCCAGAAGACGCCCAGCTCGGCCAGGCGGGCGATGGTCTTACGGGTGGTGGCCAGATCCGAGGCGGGCGCAGTGTCGCCGGCCATCCGCCAGGACTGGTTGAGATCCACCATGATGTCGAAGTCCGGGCCCAGTTCCTCGCGCACCGCGCGGACCGCGGCGACGCCCTCGTCGATCCGGTTCCGGTCGATGCGGATCTTCATGGCGCGGAAACCGGCCTCGCGTACCCGTAGCGCGGTGGCCGCCCGCTCCTGCGGGGACTTCAGCTCACCACAGGAGGCGTAGACGGGCAGTTGTTTGGCCGCATTGCCGAACAACTCGGCGACCGACCGGCCGTGCACCTTGCCGATGATGTCCCACAGCGCCGCCTCCAGCGGCCAGTAGACGCCGCCGTGGAAGTTGGCCGTCTCGATGGCCCGGACGTGCCGGACGATGTCCAGCGGGTCCTCACCGACGAACAGGGGGCGGAAGGCGTCGAAGCCGTCCATGGTGTCGCCCGAGCCGATGCCGGTGATCCCCTCATCGGTGTGCACCCGCACGATGGTGGCGTCGAAGTGGCGGCGCGGCTCCGGGTCCCAGGCCGCGCGGAACGGCGGGTCGAGCACCAGCCGCAGCCGATCGAGGGTGATGTCGGTGATCTTCATCGGGCTGCCGTCTCCAGGGCCGGCGCGGACGCGGCGAGCTGCTCGGCGCTCGGTGTGTAGAACGGGTTGGACGGGCCCGCCTCGGCGGCGGCGAGCACCTCGGCGACGCCGGGCTCGGCGTGCACGGCGGCCGCGACCGCGTGGAAGGCGGCAGCGCGCTGGTTACGGAAGCAGGCATCCAGGTCGTCCACCGACGGATCGACCCACACCGCCGCGACGATCAGCAGGTCTTCGGCTTCCTCGGCCGGGATCATCCCCTGCTCGACGGCGTCGGCGACACCCCGCGCCAGGCCGGCCTGTGCGGAGCCCCAGGTCGCGCGCTGGTGCAGCTCACCGTTGGCCGCCGCCTTGTTGACGAAGAGCGTGAGCGGCTTGACGGGGACGTTCGGGCGCACCACGGTGACGAAGGGCGCGTAGCCGACGCTGGGCGAGGCGAGTGCCGAGACCCAGGCCGTCTCCACCGGGCCGCCGGCGCGGCCGAGGACGATGTTGGTGTGCGCCGCGTTGGGGCCCTCGCCGATGAAGGACTCGCCGATGAGCGCGGTCGGGGCAAAGGGCATGAAGCATTCCTCCAGGAAGAACGGGAACGGGCGAGCCGCCTCGGGTCTCGCACGATAGGCCCGGAACGCCGGGGACCTCGCGGCTCGCAGCGGCGAATCTAGGAGCCGCACCGGGCACCGGCAAGGCAGGGACGCCAATCGCAACCCAGGTTGCGATGACCGCAACCACCGCGCTGAGCGAGGGGTTCTACGCTGTGCGGTGTGACGTCCTCCTCCCCGACCGACGGAGCCCGCCAGCTGGGCCACGGGCTGCGCCGCGACATCGACCTCCTGGAGGCGCTCGCGTCCGCCGAGGCCCAAGAGCGCGGCGGACTCGGCGTGGTGCGGCTGGCGCGACTCACCGGGCGGGAGAAGAGCCAGGTCTCCCGGGCGCTCAAGGCGCTCGCCGAGGAGGACATCGTCGAGCGCGACCCGGACACCTTGGAGTACCGTCTCGGCTGGCGGCTCTTCTCGTTGGTCGCGCGCACCTCCGAGAACCGCCTCGTGCGCGCCGCCGAGCCGGTGATGCACGCGCTCTCCGCCGACCTGGAGGAGACCACGCACCTGTGCGTGCTGCGAGGGAACGAGGTCCTCACCCTGCTCTCGGTCTCCGGCCACGACTTCCGCATGCACGGCTGGGAGGGCCGCGGCGTCCCCGCCGCACGCACTTCCGCCGGGCGCGTCCTGCTCATGGACGGCACCCCCGACGAGCTGTACCTGCGCCTGGGCGGCGGCGACCTCGCAGACGGCTTCCCCGGCTCGACCGTGCACGCCGTGCAGGATGTCTGGCAGCGCGTCCAAGAGGCCCGCCGGGACGGGTACGCCCAGGTCAGCGAGGAGTTCGAGCCCGGCCTCGTCGGCGTGTCCGCGCCGGTACGGGACTTCCGCGGCCGGGTCGTGGCGGCCCTCAACGTCTCCGCTCCGTACGAGCGGATGGACGGTTCGCTGCCGGCCGCCGGCCGTGCCACGGCGCTGGCGGCGGGACGTGTCTCCGCCCAGCTGGGCTGGGAGCCCCGGCCCCGGCCGGTAAGGCCGCGCTTCACCTGACCTGGACCTCACGACGGCGGTTGGCCTCAGCGCAACCCGGGTTGCGATCTCGGCAGCTCCCTTGTTCCGGTCGATTTCGCGTTCCTACAGTCCCGTCCACATTCCCCGTGGACGGCCACGGGACGCGCACCACAAGAACGGACAGGCCATGCAGACCGAGAAGATCGCCGCGGGACCGCCGGGCGCAGGCGACGTGTACCTGGGCGGGCGCTGGTCGCCCGCCGCGGACGGCCGCGAGTTCACCGTGCTCGACCCCGCCACCGAGCAGCCGGTGCGTACCGTCTCGGCAGCCGGCGCCCCGGAGGCCCGCGCCGCCGTTGACGCCGCCGAGGCTGCCGCGGCCGGCTGGCGCTCCACCCCGCCCCGTAGGCGCTCCGAGATCCTGCACCGCGCCCACGTGCTCATCCACGCCCATCTGGACGACCTTGCCCGGCTGATCACCTTGGAGAACGGCAAGGCGCTGCGCGACGCGCGCGCCGAAGTCGGCTACGCCGCCGAGTTCTTCCGCTGGTTCGCCGAGGAAGCGGTGCGGGTCGGCTCCGGCTTCGGTGAGGCCCCGGGCGGGGGCTTCCGCCACGTCATCGTCAAGCAGCCGGTGGGCATCACCGCGCATGTGACGCCGTGGAACTTCCCGGCCGCGATGGCCACCCGGAAGATCGCCCCAGCCCTCGCAGCCGGCTGCACGGTCCTGCTCAAGCCCGCCCCCGACACCCCGCTCACCGCCCTCGCCGTCGCGGAGCTGCTCGCCGAGGCCGGACTGCCGGCCGGTGTGCTCGGTGTGCTGCCCACCGACCGCGCCGCCGAGGTGGTCGGGGTGTGGATGGCGGACGAGCGGGTCCGCAAGTTCTCCTTCACCGGTTCCACGGCAACCGGCAGGCTGCTGCTGCACCAGGCGGCGGAGCAGATCATGAACACCACGCTGGAGCTCGGCGGCAACGCGCCGTTCGTCGTCTGCGGCGACGCCGACGTCGACGCGGCGGTGCGCGGCGCGATGGACGCCAAGATGCGCGGCGGCGGCGAAGTCTGCATCGCCGCCAACCGTTTCTACGTGCACGAGTCGGTCGCCGACGAGTTCACCGCGAAGTTCGGCGCCGCGATGGCCGCCGTGCGCACCGGGCCGGGCCTGGCCGACGGCACCGAACTCGGCCCGATGGTCAACGCCGCCGCGCTCGCCCGAATCCAGGAGCTGGTCGGCGACGCCCTGGACCGCGGCGCCCGGATCGCAGCCCAGGGCCGGACCCCCGACGGGCCCGGCTTCTACCACCCGGCCACCGTGCTCACCGACGTCCGCGACGACGCGCGGATGATGCACGAGGAGGTCTTCGGCCCGGTCGCCCCCATCGCCGTCTTCCACGACGACGCGGAAGTGGTGGCCCGCGCCAACGCCACTCCCTACGGCCTCGCCTCCTACGTGTACTCCCGCGACGTCGCTCGGGCGCTGCGGATCGCCGAGCGTCTGGAGGCCGGCATGGTGGGACTCAACCGCGGCCTCGTCTCCGACCCCGCGGCGCCCTTCGGCGGCGTCAAGCAGTCCGGCCTGGGGCGAGAAGGCTCCCATGACGGCATCGAAGCCTTCCTTGAGACCAAGTACATCGCCCTCGACTGGCCCGCCGCCTGACCCTCCCGCGTCCTGCCTCGCCCGCCTCGCCCCCCGTTCCCGTTCGCACTCCGGACAAGGAAGTCCCCATGCCCGCACTGAGACACGCTCCGGACGCCCCCGCCCCGGCCCCCGAGCAGGCTCTAAAGAGCCTCCAGACCCGGCTGATGCTCGCTACCCAGATCGGCGAGGGCATCGACGGCTACATCCTCGGCGGTATCGGCGCAGCCCTCACCGCGCTCGCCACCGACCTGCACCTGTCGACCCTCATGCAGGGCCTGGTCGGCGCCTCGCCGCTGATCGGCATCTTCGTCGGCGGCCCGCTCTTCGGCTGGCTCGCCGACCGGATCGGCCGCCGTCCGGTCTTCCTGGTCGACATGTTGGTCTTCCTGATCGGCTCCGTCCTGCAGTTCTTCGTTGTCGACGGCGTGCAACTGTTCGCCATCCGCCTGCTGATGGGCGTCGCCATCGGCGGCGAGTACGCCATCGGCGCGCCGCTGCTCTCCGAGTACGCACCGCGCCAGAAGCGAGGGCGGCTCCTGGCCAGCCTTGAAGTGAGCTGGTACGTGGGGTACATGGTGGCGACGGCCGTCGGAGCCCTGCTGGCCGGAGTGCACGGTGGATGGCGCTGGTCGCTGGCCAGCAGTGCGGTGATCGCCGTGGTGTGCCTGGCGCTGCGTGGTGGGGTTCCCGAGTCGGCGCGCTGGCTGCTGAGCAAGGGGCGGCGTGAGGAGGCCGAGGAACTCATCGCCCGCTACGGCGTGGAGGTGGACGTGGAGGCGGAGATCGCCGACCGCGAGGGCCGGGACAGCTTCCGTGCTCTCTTCACCCGCGAGCACCTGCGCAGCACCGTCTTCGCCAGCGCCTTCTGGGCCTGCCTGGTGCTGCCCTACTTCGCCATCGGCACCTTCTGGACACCGGTCTTCGATGCCCTCGGCATGGGCAACCACGCCACGCTGGCGCTCATGGTCTACTCGGTCACGGCGGTGCTCGGCGTCGCCGCCGGTTGCCTGGTGGTCGACCGGATAGGCCGCCGCAAGCTGTTGATTCCGCCGTTCTGGGTGACCGCAGCCTGTCTGGCGGTGGTCGCGGCGTGGCCGAAGTCCACGCCGCTGATCGTGGCGGGCTTCCTCTTCTTCATCTTCCTCAACGCCGCCTCCAGCGCGCTGACCGCCGTCTACCCGCTGGAGGTCTTCCCCACCTCCATCCGCACCACAGGCGTCGGTTTCGCCGCTGCCATGAGCCGGGTCGGCGCGGCGATCGGCACCTTCTTGTTGCCGATCGGGCTGTCCCACTTCGGAGTCCGGTTCGTGCTGCTCGTCGGCGCGGCCGTCCTCGCCCTCGGTGCGCTGCTCTCGCACCTGCTCGCTCCCGAGACCACCGACCTCGACCTGGCCCAGGCATCGCGCCGGGCGCACGCGGCAACGGCCCGCGGCACAGCCCGGTAGCGGGCTGCGGTCGGAGCCCCGGCGACCGGAAAACGGTCCGCCGGGGCGCGACCCGTTTGAGTCGGCGCAACACGCCCCGCAGAGCCGCCCTGCCCCCGCAGGCCGACGGACGGACCCTGCCTCTGCCTGCGTCCCGTGGGCCAGTGTGGAGATCGTCCCCGCCGAGCCCGGGGAGCACCCGCACCTGCTCGACTGCCTCGTGACGGTGCCCGATTCGCGCCGGGCCAAGGCCGCCGCCGCTCCCTCGCCTTCGTCCTCGCACTCACTGCGTGCGCGGTACTGGCCGGCGCGAAATCCCTGACCTCGATCGCGGAGTGGGCCGCCGACGCGCCGGCCGCCGCGATCAAAGGGAGCCAGCCGCTGCTGCACCAGCACCTGAAGCAGTTGCCCTGGCGGGACGTCCCGCTGCTGGGCAAGACCCGCGCCACCGGACACGGCCGCGACGAGATCCGCCGCGTCAACTGAGGCGTTCTCCGGTGGAGGTGGAGAAGACGTGGGTTTCGCCGGCGCGCGGTACGACGTGCAGGATGTCGCCCTTGAGCGGTACCTTGCGTCCGCCGACGCGGACCACGATGTCCTTGTCTTCGCCGCCGATCTCGGCGGTGCCGTAGACGTAGGCGTCCGCGCCGAGTTCTTCGACCACGTTGACGGTGACGGCGAAGCCTGCGGGTTCGTCCTTGGTGACCGAGGCGGTGTCGCTGCCGGCGATGTCGCAGTGTTCGGGGCGTACGCCCACGGTGACGGTGCGGTCGCCCCTCTGGGTGGCGGCGGTGAGTGCCTGGCGGTTGACCGGGACGATGCCGTTGCCGAACTTCACGCCGCCGTCGGTGATCGGGACCTCGACCAGGTTCATCGCCGGGGAGCCGATGAAGCCGGCGACGAAGAGGTTGGCGGGGCGGTCGTACATGTTGCGGGGTGAGTCGACCTGCTGCAGTACGCCGTCTTTGAGTACGGCGACCCGGTCGCCCATGGTCATGGCCTCGACCTGGTCGTGGGTGACGTAGACGGTGGTGGTGCCGAGTCGTCGTTGCAGGCTGGCGATCTGGGTGCGGGTCTGGACGCGCAGTTTGGCGTCGAGGTTGGACAGCGGCTCGTCCATGAGGAACACCTGGGGGTTCCGGACGATGGCGCGGCCCATGGCGACGCGCTGCCGTTGGCCGCCGGAGA
>CAYNNX010000164.1:0-15157 GCA_964398515.1 uncultured Streptantibioticus sp.
CGTCATCGACTACAGGGCGCTCGGCGAGAACACCGTCGTCCTCGACTGCGACGTCCTCCAGGCCGACGGCGGCACCCGCACCGCCGCCATCACCGGCGCCTACGTGGCACTCGCCGACGCCGTCGCCTGGGCGCAGGAGCACAAGCTCGTCAAGGCCAAGGCCCAGCCGCTCACCGGTGCGGTCAGCGCGGTCAGCGTCGGCATCATCGACGGCGTCCCCATGCTCGACCTGTGCTACGAGGAGGACGTACGCGCCGAGACCGACATGAACGTGGTCTGCACCGGCGACGGCCGCTTCGTCGAGGTCCAGGGCACCGCCGAGGGCGCGCCGTTCGCCCGCGCCGAACTCGACGCCCTGCTGGACCTCGCGGTCACCGGAGCCGCACAGCTCGACGGCCTCCAGCGCGCCGCCCTGGCCGCGGCACGGGGCTGACCATGCGCGCCCCCGTGAAGCTGATCACCACGACCGCGAGCCTGGCGGCCGCCGCCGCGGCCCTCGCCGGGTGCGGCGGCCAGGGCGGCCACCACGACTGCCCCTCCGTCGCCGCCGCGATCGCGGCCCAGGTCGACGCGTTGCGCGCCGCCGCCCCCAGGGCCGGCCAGGACCCGCGGGACGCCGCCACCGCCGTCCGCAAGATCCAGCAGGACATCGACGAGATCGCGGGCAAGGAGCCCGACGCCGCGGCCGCCAAGGCGGTCTCCCGGCTGTCCCAGGCCGTCTCCGGCGTCAAGGACGAACTGGACAAGGGCGAACCGGTCGACATGAAGCCCGTCACGGACGCGTCGAACGCCCTGACCTCCTCGTGCCGAAAGGGATGACCGCCTGATGCAGCGCCTCGTGCTCGCCACCCGCAACGCCCACAAGGTCGGCGAACTGCGCGCCATCCTCGCCGACGCCGGGCTCGTCCTCGACCTCGTCGGCGCCGACGCCTACCCCGACGTACCCGACGTGAAGGAGACCGGCGTCACCTTCGCCGAGAACGCCCTGCTGAAGGCGCACGCCCTCGCCGGCGCCACCGGACTGCCGGCCGTCGCCGACGACTCCGGCCTGTGCGTGGACGTGCTCGGCGGCGCCCCCGGCATCTTCTCCGCCCGCTGGGCCGGCCGCCACGGCGACGACGAGGCCAACCTGCGCCTCCTCCTCGCCCAGCTCGCCGACATCTCCGACGACCACCGCTCCGCCCACTTCGCCTGCGCCGCCGCCCTCGCCCTGCCCGACGGCACCCAGCGCGTCGTGGAAGGCCGCCTCGACGGCACCCTGCGCCACACCCCGGCGGGCGACGGCGGCTTCGGGTACGACCCGATTCTCCAGCCCCTCGGCGAATCGCGTACCTGCGCCGAACTGACCCCCGCCGAGAAGAACGCGATCAGCCACCGCGGCAAGGCGTTCCGGGCGTTGGCGCCGGTACTGCGGGAGTTGCTGGGGTGAGACGCACGAAGGCCCGGCCCGCGCTCGCACGGACCGGGCCTTCGATCGCAAGGCTGGTGCGGCCGGAGGGATTCGAACCCTCAAGGGATTTCTCCCACAACATCCTAAGTGTTGCGCGTAGGCCAATTCCGCCACGGCCGCCAGTGGAGACCATGGTAGCGGGTGTCCCTGCCGAGCGCGCGGGACTACCGACGCCGGGATCTTCTCCCGCCGCCTCTGCACCAAGTGTCCGTGATGGCATGGCAGTTGGGACACAGCATCCGGAGGTTGGCCGCGCGGTCGTCGAGTCGATCGCCGTTGATGTGGTCGATCTCCAGAGCAATGGCCTTTCCGCGCCACTCTGGGCCGATACCACATTCCGCGCATCGCTCGGGGACGCCGGTATCGCGTAGTGCGGCGCGCAATACGACTGTCCGTGTGCGGTGGCCGTTCGAACGTTTCACGAGCACCTGGTGCGGGAGTCGCTTCTGCGGGCTGCGCTTACCGCGCTGGTGGGCTTGGCCGAGGAAGTGGGATGTGTCGACACCGTCCTCGGTCACCCATTGACGGAAGAGCTGCCGGGTACGGGTGTTGTCGGCTCTTTGCAGCCATCGCAGTGCGCCGGCGATGGAGGTGGAATCCGCGACGGCGCTGCGCAGGGCTTCTCGCGTCGGCCGCAGGATGGTTCCGTGCGGGCCTCTGCGGGGGAAGTGGGAGACGTCTATGTCGAAGCGGGCGAAGCGCTCGAACAGGTAGCGCCGGAGCCGGCCATATGGTCGCGTGCCCAGAAAGGCGATGGCTTCGTCGATGGTTGTGCATCGAGCCGCCGCTTCAGCCAGAAGCTCGCGCGTGTACCGTTGATTCCCGCTCATCGGTTCACCTGCTCCGGCAGGCGTTTCTTGGCGCGCCCTCGGTAGGTGTCGGTCGCCGAGTGGCAGTTGGGGCAGAGAAGCCGCAGGTTCTCCAGGCGATTTCGCCGCCAGTCACCATCGATGTGATCGACCTCCAGCGGCAACGGGTGTCCCCGCCATACCGGGCCCGTACCGCACAGCGCGCAGCGCTCGGCCACACCGAGTTCGAGCATCGCGCGCTTGAGCCGGTCGCTGGGGGTCCGACGGGCGTACTCCGGGCTCTGATCGGTCAGCACCTCTTCCGGGGTATGCCGGGAACGCTTGCGCTTGTGTGTCGTACTCCCGGCTGCTCGCACGAAGTGTGAAGTGTCGATGCCGAAGGCTCTGACGCGCCGGGTGATGTGCGAGTGGTTGCCGCCCACGGCGTCCAGCCCCAGATGCCGCAGGACTTCGTACATGTTCCGCGAGGCGGCCACCGCCTCGGTGAGGACGTCCCGGGTCCAGCGAGTGCCCTCCCGCTCGAAGTGGGAAGTATCCACTCCCAGGGCCTTCATTCGCCCGCCGACGTATCGCCGGGTCGAACTCCTTGGATCGACACCGAGTTTGGCGAGCGCTTCGGACATCGTGCGTGATGACGCCGCAGCTTCGGCGAGACGTTCATGGGTGTACCGGCTTGCCACGATCCCCTCCCGCAATCGGCCGCATATCGCAGCCTCGTACGGATGAACGAGAGGATCGGGGGATGGTCACGCCATACCGCATGCCGGCGCGTCAGAAGGGAGCCGACGCCGGCCGGAGCCCCGGTCTTCCGGGACACCGGCCGCGTTGTCGCGCGGTGCGCCTCAGATGCCCAGATCCTTGATGATTTTGGCGACGTGGCCGGTGGCCTTGACGTTGTACAGGGCGCGCTCGACCTTGCCCTCCTCGTCCACGATCACGGTGGAGCGGATGACGCCGGTGACGGTCTTGCCGTAGAGCTTCTTCTCGCCGAAGGCGCCGTACGCCTCCATGACCGTCTTGCCGGGGTCACCGACAAGGGTGACCTTGAGGCTCTCCTTCTCGCGGAACTTCGCCAGCTTCTCCGGCTTGTCGGGCGAGATCCCGATCACGTCGTACCCGGCGCCGGCGAGCAGCTCCAGGTTGTCGGTGAAGTCGCAGGCCTGCTTGGTGCAGCCGGGGGTCATGGCCGCGGGGTAGAAGTAGACGATGACCTTGCGGCCCTTGTGATCTGCGAGGGAGACCGCGTTGCCGTCCGCGTCGGGGAGGGTGAAGGCGGGGGCGGGGTCGCCGGGGCTCAGGCGCTCGCTCATGGCTGGGGCTCCTGTGGGTCGTAGGGGTGCCGCGGGGCGCGGGACGGGCTGAGCTGACAGACTGTCCACACGTAGACAACGGTATCGGTCGAGGTGACGGAGGCAGCGCGGTGTCGGATGGCAGGACTCCCGCTCAGATCGAGGCGGACATCGCCCGCAGGCGGCAGGAGCTCGCCGTGACGCTGGACGAGATCGGGGTGCGGATGCACCCGAAGACGATCGCCGGCAACGCGAGGGCTTCGGTGCGCGAGGCGGTGGACCGCACGGCGGGGCGTGCGTACGTGGCGGTCAACCGCGTGATCTCGGACGTGCGCGGCCAGCTGTTCTCCGCGGACGGCGCTCCCCGCCTGGAGCGGATCGTGCCGGTGGCGGTGGCGGCGGTCGCCGTGGCCGTGGTGGCGGCGAGCGTGTCGTCCCGCCGCAAGCGCGCCTAGGGGCGCCTCGCCGCCCGCCCCGCGGGGTACGTACCGGCGCATCCCGGGTGCCCCCGCTCGTGCGCCAGTGGAGGGCGGGTAACGTCTTGCACGTGAGCTCGAATACGTCCCTCGACAGTGGCGCCGCCGCCGGCGCCCGTACGCACGACAAGCTGCCGATCCGCATGCTGCACGACCGGGTGCTGGTCCGCACCGACACCCCGGAGGGGGAGCGGCGGTCGACAGGCGGCATCCTCATCCCCGCGACCGCGTCCGTCGGGCGGCGGCTCGCCTGGGCCGAGGTGGTCGCGGTCGGGCAGAACGTGCGCACCGTGGAGGTCGGCGACCGTGTGCTGTTCGACCCGGAGGACCGGGCGGAGGTGGAGGTCCGCGGGGTCGCCTACGTCCTGATGCGCGAGCGCGACCTGCACGCGGTGGCCGCCGAGCGGCTGCAGGGCGCGGAGGACTCCACGGGTCTGTACCTCTGACCCCACCTGCGACGGACGAAGGGCGGCGACGTATGTCACCGCCCTTCGTCGCGATCGTGGGCGCCCCGATGGGGCCTGCGTCACGGCGGGGTGCCCTCGGTGGCCGTGCCGGTGCCCGCGTTCGTCCCCGTGGCGCCGGAACCGCCGGCGGCCCCGGAACCGCCCGGTCCGCCGGGCGAGCCGTCGGTGCCGCCGCCGGGGGTGCCGCCGGACGTGGTCCCCGTGGTCGTACCGCCCTGCGTGCCCTGGCTGGTGCCGCCGGCGGTTGACGTGCCGCCGTTCGCGCCGCCCTGGGCACCGCCCGTGCCGCCCTCGGTTCCGCCGCCGCCCAGTGCGCCGCCGACCGGGCTCATCTGCGGCGGGCTCGAGGGGGGCGTGCTGGTCGGCGGGGTGGACTGGGTCGGCGGTCCGGCCGGGGAGGTGGCGCCGGGCGGCGAAGCGGAACCGGTCGGCGAGGCGGCCGGTGAGGCGCTGGTACCGCTGAGCGGCTGCAGGTCGAAGTCCTTGGGGCTTTCGTCCGTCAGGGCGGCGCCGGTGTACTGGGCCCAGATCTGGGCGGGGTAGCCGCCGCCGTTGATCCGGTCGAGGCCCGTGGCGCCGTAGAGCGACTTCTGCTCCCCGGTGTCGGAGTCCTCGCCCATGACGGCGACGACGGTGACCAGGTCGGGGGTGTAGCCGGCGAACCAGGCCGCCTTGTCGTCCTCCGCGGTGCCGGTCTTGCCGGCCGCCGGGCGCCCGGCGGCCTGGGCGGCGGTGCCGGTGCCGTCGGCGCTGTCGACGACGTTCCGCAGCACGGCCGTGGTGGTGTCTGCGGCCCCCCGGCTGACGGCCTGCCTGGCGTCCCGGGTCGGCAGCTGGACGTTCTCGTCGCCCTTCACGACCTTGGTGACCAGGGTGTACGGCTGGTACCGGCCGTGGTTGTCGAGGGTGGCGTAGGCCTGCGTCATGTCGAGGACGCTGGCGCGCGCGGTGCCGAGGGCGATGGAGGGCTGGGCGGCGAGTTCCGGGGTGTCGGCGGGCAGGCCGAGGCCGACGGCGGTCTGCTTCACCTTGTCCGGGCCGACGTCCTCGGCCATCTGCGCGTAGACGGCGTTGACGGACTGGTTGGTCGCCTCGGTGACGCTGATGTCGCCGAAGGTGCGGTCGTCCTCGTTGTGCGGGGCGTAGTCGATCGGCCCGCCCGGGCCCTGCACCTGCCGTCCGTTGCTGCCGTCGTAGACCGTGTCGGGCGTGATCGTCTGCCCGTCCTGGGTGGTGGAGTTGTTCTGCAGCGCGGAGGTGAGGACGAACGGCTTGAACGTGGAGCCGACCTGGTAGCCGTGGCTGGTGGCGTTGTCGACGTACTGCCGGGTGAAGTCGAGGCCGCCGTAGAGGGCGACGACCTTGCCGGTGGCGGGGTCGATGGAGGCGCCGCCCGCGCGGACGTAGCGGTCGGTCCCGGAACTGCCGAGCCTGTCGAGGAGTCGGTCCTGGGCGGCCTTGACGAAGGCGTTCTCCTTGGCCTTGTCGATCGTGGTGGTGATGCGGTAGCCGCCGGCGGCCAGCGTCTGCTCGTCGACGATCTTGTTGTCGACCAGGTAGTTCCTGATGGCCTCGACCAGGTAGCCGCGCTGTCCGGACAGGCCGGTGGCGGCCTGCGTCTTGGCGGGTTCGGGGAAGCGGGTGCGCCGCCGCTCGGAGTCGCCGAGCCAGCCCTTCTTGACCATGCCGTCGAGGACGTAGTTCCAGCGGGCGAGGGCCCGGCCCCGGTTCTGCGGGTCGGCCACCACGTCGTAGGCGCTGGGGGCGTTGAGCAGGGAGGCGAGGTAGGCGCCCTCGGCGGTGTCCAGCCTGCTGGCGTCCTTGCCGTAGTAGGCGCGGGCGGCGGCCTGCAGACCGTAGGCGTTGCGGCCGAAGTAGCTGGTGTTCAGGTATCCCTGGAGGATCTCGTCCTTGCTCTCCTCGCGGTCGAGTTTGATCGCGATGAAGAACTCCTCGACCTTGCGCTTCACCGTCTGCGCCTGCGTCAGGTAGTAGTTCTTCACGTACTGCTGGGTGATGGTGGAGCCGGACTGCTTGCCCTTGCCGCTGACCGTGTTCCAGGCGGCGCGGAGCATGGCGCGCGGGTCGACGGCCGACTCGGAGTAGAACCCCCGGTCCTCGGCGGCGAGTACGGCGTGCTGCACGGTCAGGGGGACCTGGTTGAGCGGGATGTTCTCGCGGTTGACCGCGCCGCTGTGGGCGATCTCGGTGACGCCGTCGGAGTACAGGTAGACGTTGCTCTGGGCGATCGCGGCGGCGTTGGGATTGGGGATCTTCACCAGCAGGTAGCCGGCGATGAACCCGCCGCAGAGCACGGCCAGGAGCACCAGCGCCGCGCCGAGCACCATCCGCCAGGTCGGCAGGAGCCGCCGCAGGCCGGTGCGTCCGGGCCGGCGCTCCGTCGCGTTCTCCGGGCCACCGGTTGGCCGCTGCGGCTCGTCGCTCATGTCTGTACAGACTCCTGGGCCACTGTGGGGGGTTGTGCTCGTGACGGGCTTGTGACGCTCCGATCGGCCGCGTCAATCCACCGGATCGGATGAAAACCGTTGGCCCTGGCTCGACCGACGGCATTAGGCTCCTCGTTCTTTGCCCGGAACGACGCAAGACGACGCGTAACCGTGCACGGCGGCGCGACGCGCAACAGGGCGGGAAGGGGAGGAGATGCGACTGTACGCGGCCGTGGCGGTGCGCGGGTTCCGACGGTACGCCACCTACCGGACGGCCACGCTGGCGGGCGTGTTCACCAACACGGTCTTCGGTTTCATCGTCGCCTGCACCTACACGGCGCTGTGGAAGGCCCGGCCCCGGCTGGGGGGTTACGACCTCGGGCACGCGGTCACCTTCGTGTGGCTCGGGCAGGCGCTGCTGATGACCACGGCACTGCTGGGTGCCGGTTGCGAGGCGGAGCTGATCGAACGCATCCGGTCCGGGGACGTGGCGGTCGACCTGTACCGCCCGGCCGATCTGCAACTGTGGTGGCTGGCCACCGATCTCGGGCGGGCCGCCTTCCATCTGCTGGGGCGCGGCGTCGCGCCGATGGCGGTCGCGGCCCTGTTCTTCCCGCTGGTCTGGCCGGCCTCGCCGCTGGTGTGGCCGGCGTTCCTGGTGTCGGTGGTGCTGGGGGTCGTGGTCAGTTTCGCGCTGCGGTACCTGATGGCGCTCACCGCGTTCTGGCTGCTGGACGGTTCGGGTCTGGTGACGCTGTCGGTGCTGACCGGGGTCTTCTTCTCGGGGATGCTGCTGCCGCTGACCGTCTTCCCCGGCGCGCTGGGCACCGTGGCCCGTGCCCTGCCGTGGTCGGCGCTGCTCCAGGTGCCGGCGGACGTCTTCCTCGGCAGGCGCTCCGGCACGGGCGTCGCGACGGCGCTGGCCTTCCAGGCGGGCTGGGCTGCGGCCCTGCTGGGCGCGGGGCGGCTGCTGCAGTCGGTGGCGACCCGCAAGGTGGTGGTGCAGGGTGGCTGAGAGCGCGGGCGCCGGGAGCGCTGCCGTGCAGGGTGCCGCGGCCGGGCTCGCCGCGCCTGGGGATGCGCGGGGTTTCGCGCGGCAGGGGCGGGCGGCCGCCCTCGCCGCCGGGGTGCGGGCCTACGGGCTGATCGCCGCGATGTGGGTGCGCTCCACGATGGCGTACCGGGTGTCGTTCGCCCTGATGACGGCTGGGAGCTTCGTGATGACCGCGCTGGACTTCGCCGGCGTGCTCATCATCTTCGGGCATACGCGGGTCCTCGGCGGGTTCTCGCTCACGCAGACCGCCTTCCTGTACGGGGCGTCGGGTCTGTCGCTCGGGCTGGCGGACCTCGCGGTGGGCAACCTGGACGGGTTGGGGCGCCGGGTCCGGGACGGCACGATGGACACGCTGCTGGTGCGGCCGGTGCCGGTGCTGGCGCAGGCCGCCGCGGACCGGTTCGCGCTGCGGCGCCTGGGCCGCATCGGCCAGGCCGCGGTGGTCTTCGGCTGGTCGCTGACCCGGGTGCGGGTGCACTGGACGCTGCTGAACGTCGCGCTGGTCCCGGTGATGGTGGTCAGCGGCACGGCGATCTTCGCCGCGGTCTACGTCACCGGCGCCGCGTTCCAGTTCCGCGCGCACGACGCGGCCGAGGTGCAGAACGCCTTCACCTACGGCGGCAACGCCATGACCCAGTATCCGCCGACCGTCTTCGCCAAGGACCTGGTGCGCGGCGCGACCTTCCTGGTGCCGCTGGCGTTCGTCAACTGGCGTCCCGCGCTGCGGGTGCTGGGCAAGGCCGATCCGCTGCACCTGCCGGGCTGGGTGGACTTCCTGTCGCCCGCGGTGGCGGTGGCGGCGTGCGCGCTGGCGGGGCTGGCGTGGCGGGCGGGTCTGCGGTCGTACCGGAGTACGGGAAGCTAGGA
The DNA here is from genome assembly GCA_964398515.1 of uncultured Streptantibioticus sp. GTDB lineage: Bacteria > Actinomycetota > Actinomycetes > Streptomycetales > Streptomycetaceae > CAYNNX01. Next base: position 8,860 of record CAYNNX010000164.1, read on the forward strand.
GCCGGAAGTGGAGCAGCTGATCACTCTCGACGGAGTCGAGAAGGTCTTTCAAGTACGGCGCAGGAGCGGGCTGTTGCGCCGGGAGCGCCGCGAGGTGCGCGCAGTGGACGGGATCTCGTTCACCGTCTCCCGGGGTGAGGTGGTCGGCTACATCGGGCCCAACGGGGCGGGCAAGTCCACCACGATCAAGATGCTCACCGGGATCCTGGTGCCGAGCGCGGGCCGGGTACGGGTGGCCGGGATCGACCCGTCGCGTGAGCGCATGCGGGTGGCCCGCCGGATCGGCGTGGTCTTCGGGCAGCGCACGACGCTGTGGTGGGACCTGCCGCTGCGGGACTCCTACGAGCTCGTGCGCCGCATGTACCGCATCCCGGACGGGCGTTACCGGGAGAACCTGGACGCCTGCGTCGACCTCCTCGACCTCGGTGCCCTGCTGGAGGTGCCGGTGCGGCAGCTCTCCCTGGGCCAGCGGATGCGCGGCGACATCGCGGCGGCTCTGCTGCACGACCCCGAGGTGCTCTACCTCGACGAGCCGACGATCGGTCTGGACGTGATCAGCAAGGCCAGGGTCCGTGCGTTCCTGCGCGGACTCAACGCCGAACGCGGCACGACCGTGCTGCTGACGACGCACGATCTGACCGACATCGAGCAGCTGTGCTCACGCGTGATGGTCATCGACCACGGCCGGCTGATGTACGACGGCGGCCTGGACGGGCTGCACGCCGCGGGGGAGAGCGAACGCACGCTCGTGGTCGACTTCGACCGCGAACTGCCTCCGGTGACGGTGGCCGGCGCCCGGGTGGTCAGGGCCGAAGGCCCGCGGCAGTGGCTGGCGTTCCCCGCGTCGGAGAGCGCGGCACCGCTCGTGGCCGAGGTCGCCGGACGCTATCCGCTGGTCGACCTGTCGGTGCGGGAGCCGGACATCGAGGAGGTGATCTCCCGGATGTACGGGGAGCGCCTGCCGCTCTAGCGTGCGCACGGGGCCTTTCCAGACGCTCGCCGGTGCGGGACCGGTGAGCGTGGCGGGATCGACGGCGTCGGCTGGCGCCTGGTACCCGGCGTCGCCGGGGTGGAGGTGGTCGCCGGAGTCGTACTGCGGGCGCAGCCGGTCGGGGTGGCCGGGGTCGCGCGGCGCGGGTCGAAGCCGGCCACGTCGTCGAAGACCCGGCCGCTGCGGATGGCGGCGTCGACCTGGACGCGCACCGCCTCCAGTGCCACGCGGCGCCCGCCTGCGCGCCGCGGGCCCGGCCGGCACCGCCGACGCCGACGACCACGGCGGTGCACACCAGGCGGATCAGCGCGGCGGACGCGGCCTGCAGGGCACAACCGGACTTCCTGGTCACGCGGTGCTTCTCCGCCGGTTCTCGGGCTCCGGCCCGCATGCGCCGGTCCGCGCCGTCCGGCGCTCGACGGCGGGACGCGGACGCCGGGCCCGGACGGGGGCGCACAGCGTCCGCGAGCGCCGTGCGCACAGGGCGCGCCGCGTTTACATGATCCCATAGGGGTGCCGGGGCCGGGTTCGAGGGGCGGCGGGTGCCGTTCCCGTGGTGTCCCTGGATCGCATCCGCGTCGGTCGCATGGACGCCGGGAACCCGCCGATCGTTCCCGGTAAGGATGCGGTGTGCACAATCACCGGGTGGAGCGGAGGCAAGCGGTGACCGAAGATCAGGCGGCCGGCCCGGCGCGGAGGCTGCCCGCCGGGGCGTTCGCCTACGGCCCCGCCGACGAGGAACGGCGGCGCGGCGTACGGCGGATGAAGCTGATCGCCACCGGGTTCCTGGTGGTGGCGTCGGTGGTCTACGCGCTGGCGCGGTGGGCGGAGGGGGCCGGCGCCGGCGCCTGGGCGGGATACGTGGCGGCGGGCGCCGAGGCGGGCATGGTCGGTGCGCTCGCCGACTGGTTCGCGGTGACGGCGCTGTTCAAACGCCCCCTCGGGCTCCCGATCCCGCACACCGCGATCATCCCGACCAGGAAGGACGTGCTGGGCCGCTCGCTGGGCGACTTCGTGGGCGAGAACTTCCTGTCCGAGCCGGTCGTGCGGGCCCGGCTGCGCGCGGTGGGCATCGGCGCCCGGCTCGGCCGCTGGCTCGCCCGGCCCGAGCACGCCGACCGGGTCACCGAGCAGGCCGCCGCCGCGCTGCGCGGCGCGCTGACCGTGCTGCGGGACTCCGATGTGCAGGCGGTCGTCAGCGAGGCGATCACGCGGCGCGCCGACGCCCTGGAGGTCGCCCCCGGGCTAGGCCGGACACTGGAGCGGCTGGTGGCCGACGGCGGCCACCGGCGGGTGGTCGACCTGGTGTGCGCGCGGGCCCACGACTGGCTGGTGACCCACGCCGATCGGGTGATGGAGGCGGTCGAGGGCGGCGCGCCCGGCTGGACCCCGCGGTTCGTGGACCGGCGGATCGGCGAGCGGGTCTACAAGGAGCTGCTGCGGTTCGTCACCGAGATGCGCGACATGCCCGGGCATCCGGCCCGCGGCGCGGTCGACAGCTTCCTGGCGGACTTCGCCCTGGAGCTGCAGACGGACCCGGACACCCGGGAGCGCGTCGAGCGGCTCAAGCGGGAGCTGCTGGCCCGCGGCGAGGTGCGGGACCTGATCGACTCGGCGTGGGGCGCGCTGCGCGCGTTGGTGGTCTCGGCCGCCGGTGACGAGCGGAGCGAACTTCGGCTGCGCACCCGGGCGTCGCTGCTGTCGCTGGGCACGCGGCTGACGACCGACCCGCGGTTGCAGGCGAAGGTCGACGGCTGGCTGGAGGACGCGGCGACCTATCTGGTGACGACCTATCGCGACGAGATCACCGCGCTGATCACGGAGACCATCGCGAGCTGGGACGCCGAACAGACCTCCCGCAAGATCGAGGCGCACGTCGGCCGCGACCTGCAGTTCATCCGGATCAACGGCACGGTGGTCGGTGCCCTGGCCGGACTGGTCATCTACACCCTGTCGCGGTTCGTCGGCGGTTGAGCGGCGATCCCCCGAAGGCCCGGCTCCGGAAGGCACGGCCTCTGGAAAACTGACGGTACGTCACATAACCTTGCGCGCCATGAAGCAGGCCGGGCGGGCGCTGTGGTGGTTCGGCGAGGCGGCGGTTACCTTCGGGGTCGTCGTGCTGCTGCTGGTCGCCCACGCCCTGTGGTGGACCGATGTGCACGCCCGGGCCGGTGCCCGGCGCGAGGTCGCGGCCCTGGAGCGGCGGTGGGACGCGGCGGCGCCCGCGCCGGGCCCGGCCGGGACGTCCCCGTCGCCACCGTCGAGCGACGACACATCCGATGATTCCGTGTCGCATGAGGCACCCTCAGCCGGCGACGGCCCGCCCGCGCCGCGCTGGGAGACGGCCTACGCGATCATCCGCATCCCGGCCGTCGGAGTCGTCGCGCCCGTCGCGGAGGGGACGAGCAGGGCCGCGGTGCTCGACCTCGGCTACGTCGGCCACTACCCGGGCACCGCCCAGCCCGGACAGCCCGGGAACGTCGCACTCGCCGGGCACCGCAACACCCACGGGGAGCCGTTCCGCCGCATCGACCGGCTCCGGCCCGGCGACACGGTCGTCCTGGAGACCGCCGCCGCCCGCTTCACCTACGCCGTGGAGCGCACGGTGCCCGAGACCTCGGCGCTCGACGCGACCGTGATCGCCCCCGTCCCGTACAGCAGTGTCCACCCCGGGGAGCGGATGGGCGGACCGGGGTACTACCTCACCCTCACCACGTGCACCCCGGAGTTCACCTCGCGGTACCGGCTGGTGGTGTGGGCGAGGCTGCGCGCCGGGGAACCGCGCCAGGGCCCCGGGGCGTTGTCCGTGGCGAGGGCTGACGTCGAGCGGCCACAGGGAAGTTGAGACCGGAAGGGGGAGGCCGATGTCGCGCCACACCGAAGTGCTGCGCGTCCGGGTGGGCGCGGTGCTCTTCCTGCTCGGCGGTCTGCTCCTGAGCCACACCGGACTGGCCACCGCGGTCGCCACCGCCGCCGCCACCGCGGCCCTCGCCCTGCTGTGCCACGTCTTCCACGCCGCGGCCACCGCCCGGCCCGTGCCGCCGGGGCGCATACGCACCGCGATACGCGACCGGGAGCGCCGCACCGCCTTCCTCCCGCAGCGCGATCCCGACGCCGCCGGCCGGCCGCGGCCCCGAGCGCCGGGCCGTCCCTCCCGGACGGCCGCGTAGGCGCCGGGGACGTCCCACCGGACGTCCCGCCTGCTTCCCGTCGTCTCCCTCCCGCGCTCTGCGGCCCGGTGGGCCCGGTGCGGCCTCGCAGGGCCCCGCACGGCTCTTCGCGGCGCCGTGCCGTCCGCCCGGCTCGCCCGCGCGGGCCGGGCCGTGCCCGGGTGAGCGGGCGGGAGCGGGGAGCGCGGCGCGCGCGGCTCGTCATGCCGAATCTCCCATCCGGCTCGACGAGACCCGTGGAGGGCTCACCCATGTCCGTTTTCACCTTGCTGGAACGCCTTCTGTCGCGACTGGCCGACGCTCTCGCCCCGCTGTTCGGGGCGTCGGCGACGGCCGCAGCCATCGTCGTGTTCACCGTCTGCGTACGGCTGGCGCTGCACCCGCTGGCCCGGGCCGCCGCCCGCGGTGAGCGCGCCCGTGCCCGGCTCGCGCCGCGCGTCGCGCAGTTGAACGCGCGCTACCGGCGCGACCCGCAGCGGTTGCAGCGCGCGCTGAGCGAGCTCTACGCCAAGGAGGGCGCCTCCCCGGTCGCCGGGTGCCTGCCGACCCTCGTCCAGCTGCCGTTCTTCTTCGTGATGTACCGGCTCTTCTCGGCCGGCGGGGGCGGCGGCCTGCACGGGCACACGCTGCTCGGCGTGCCGCTGGGCGAGCGCTGGACGCAGGCCCTGGGCCACGGCGGGGTCTTCGGGCCGCACGGGCTGGTCTTCCTGGGCCTGTTCGCGGCGGTGGCGGCGGTCGCGGCGTGGACCTTCCGGCGGGCCCGGCAGGCGGCGGCCGGGCCCGCGGCGGCGCCCGACGCGCCGGCTCCGCTGGCACCCGGTGCAGCCGGGCTGGCCCGGATACTGCCGCTGCTCTCCTTCGGAACGCTGCTGACGGCGGCCGTCGTCCCCCTCGCCGCCGGGCTCTACCTGGTCACCACCACGACCTGGACCGCCGTGGAGCGAGCCGTGCTGCAGCGGGCACCGAAGACGGCACCCGATGCCGTGAAGTCCACTGGGTGAGCGGGGGCTTGCGGAGCGGCGTCAAACGATTGGAGGATCAGACAAGTCATCCGATGACAGAGGGAACGGCCGGTGGAACGACCGCTGGAGCGCGCGGAGGAGTGTCCCGGCCGAATGCGGATGCGCCCTGTCCACCCCACGACCACGGGAGTCCTCGAGTGAAGCTGCTGCGTGTCGGACCGGCTGGGGCGGAGCGCCCGGCGCTGCTGGACGATGCCGGGATCCTGCGCGACCTGTCGGGCGTGGTCGGCGAGATCGACGGCGCGCTGCTCGCCGACGAGTCCGCGCTGGCCCGGGTGGGCCGGGCGGGGCAGGACGGCACGCTGCCCGTGCTCGGCCGGGAGGGGCTGCGCGTGGGTCCGCCACTCGGCCGGATCGGGAAGATCGTCTGCATCGGGCTCAACTACCGCGACCACGCCGCGGAGACCGGAGCGCCCATCCCGCAGGAGCCGATCGTGTTCCTCAAGGTGCCCGACACCGTGGTCGGCCCGGACGACACGGTGCTGGTCCCGCGCGGCAGCGAGAAGACCGACTGGGAGGTCGAGCTGGCGGTCGTCATCGGCCGTACCGCCCGCTACCTGGAGACGGACGAGGAGGCGCGGGCGGCGGTCGCGGGGTACGCGGTCGCCAACGACGTCTCCGAGCGGGAGTTCCAGATCGAGCGCGGCGGCCAGTGGGACAAGGGCAAGAACTGCGAGACGTTCAACCCGCTCGGCCCGTGGCTGGTCACCGCCGACGAGGTCGCCGACCCGCAGGCGCTGGGCCTGCGGCTGTGGGTCAACGGCGTGCTGCGCCAGAACGGCACCACCGCCGACCAGATCTTCCCGGTCGCCCACGTCGTGCGGTATCTCAGCCGGTTCATGACGCTCTACCCCGGCGACGTGATCAACACCGGCACCCCGGCCGGGGTCGCGATGGGCCGGCCCGAGCCCAAGCCGTACCTGCGGGCCGGTGACGTGGTGGAGCTGGAGATCGACGGGCTCGGACGCCAGCGGCAGGTGCTGAAGTCCGCCTGAGGCACCGGGACGTGTGCGCGGGCGCCGGCGGTCGCCCCGCTCGCACGTCCCGGTGCCGGTCCGTGTCAGCGCTGCCGCTCCCGGCCGCCGCCGGCCTCCGCCGCCGCGTCGGGATCCTCC
>CAYNNX010000165.1:0-13745 GCA_964398515.1 uncultured Streptantibioticus sp.
GCTCCAGGGGGACAGTCTGCGGCTGGCCGGGACGTGCCGCCGTCCTGCAGTGACGGCGAACCCCCGGCGTTCGGCCTCGTCCGCCCGAGCGGGCAAGCCATCGTCCCTCCCGGCGGCAACACGACGGCCTCCGTCGGCGCCCGCGTTCGGCCCGCGCATTCGGTGTCTTCCGGTCGTCCGCCATCTGCAACCCCGTTCTCGCAGCACGCACGGAGTAGAGACATACGCCCTCTTTGTGCCAATAGCTTCAGAAATGGTGCAAGTATCCGGCGTTGTTGCGCGCTCGCGTAGCGGCGGTTTCGGGGGAGTCAGGCCGAGAAGGCGGTGGCTTCGCTGATGGACTGGGTGGCAGCGGCTTCGATCGCCACCCGAGCCACGGCGCTCAGGGTGGAATCCGAGAGGGAGTAGATGCGCCGACGCTGCTCGCTGCGGACGGACACTGCTCCGGCGAGTTTGAGTTTGGCCAAGTGCTGGCTTACCGCTTGCGGGGTGGCGCCCACCTCTTGGGCGAGCTTGGCGACCTCCCACTCACCCTGGGTGAGAAGCCACACGATGCGCAGGCGTACGGGGGACGCCAGCAGGTTGAAGGCGGCGGCGGCCCGGCTGAATGCCTGCGCAGGAGGATGAGCCCCCTGTCCCGGTCCGGTCACCTGCGTGGTCCTTCCCTGTGGGTGCTCGTTCTTCCCGTGCTGGCGGGGAGGGCGCCCAGGATTGCCGCCGTTCACCCGTATAGCGTAGCCTCCACGCTTGCTACATTGCGCAACTATGCAACGGGCGGCTGGCGCGGAACGTCTTGGAAGCCAGGAGTAAGTCGAGCGGGATCCTACTGCGTCGCGTCAGCGGACCGGATGAGGAATGCGAATGACAGGCCAGCGTGCCGATGTCCCCGGCGAGGACATGTACCCCTCGCGGGATGATGTGACATCTGAGTCCACATACCGGGAGCCGGGCAGAGTACCGGGTCCGCGCAACCGTGCGGCGGCAGCGTCGCACGGACAGGGTGTGAGGAGTTCATCGTCGTCCGCGCGGCGAGGCCGCAGAACCGCGGCCCGGCAGCCGAGGCGTGGGGGCGCGGCGCTGCTGGTGTGGGCTGTGCCGGTCGTCGGCGCCGTCATCGACGAGCTGCTGGGCTCGTCGCTGGGGTGGGCGTTCGCGATCGCTGCGGTCGTCGCGGCAGGCCTGGCAGCGGCGGCTTGTTCCCGGGCGGGCGCCTGGTGGGTGGTATGTGCGCCGCCGCTCGTGGTGATGGCGGTCACCATCGTCGCCGAGCAGCTGGCGCGCAGCGGATCCTCGGGCAAGGCGCTGACCACCTCGGCGGTGCACTGGGCGGTCGACGCCTTCCCGGCGATGGCGGCGGCAGAGCTGACGGTGGCCGTGGTGCTGGGGGTGCGCATGATCCGCGCCAGGCGCAGGAGGAGCAGCCGTGCCTGAGGAATACCGAACCGAGCGGGGCCGCGACAGGATGGAGCAGAAGGTGCGCCGCAACAGCAAGGCCGGCGGTGGCCGGGGGACGGCGGGCCGCCGCTCGCCATGGGCCGTCGTCGGGCGGACGGTGGTCGGGGTGGCGTCGGCGACGGTACTGCTGGCCAGTGGGGCTTCCTGGGCGGCCTACAACTGGGTCAACGGCGGCCTGAACACCTCCGACGCCCTGGACGCGGTGGGCAAGGGCGCGCCTGCGCATCTGGACAACTCGGTGAACCTGCTGCTGATCGGCCTGGATTCGCGCAAGGACATGAACGGCAACGATCTGCCGAAGGAGTTCGTGCAGGACCAGTTGCACGCCGGCTCCAGCGACATCGGGTACTACAACACCAACACCCTGATCCTGATGCACATCCCCGCGGACGGCGGGAAGGTCACCGCGTTCTCCGTCCCCCGCGACGACTACGTCGAGACGCTCAACGGCGACGGTTCGGTCCAGGGGCACTTCAAGATCAAGGAAGCGTACGGCAACGCCTACACCGTCGCCCACGACAAGCTGTCCGCCCAGGGCGTCAAGGGGGCCGACCTTGAGCGGCAGAGCCGGGAGAAGGGCCGCGAGGCGACCCTGGCGACCGTGCAGAAGTTCCTCGGGGTGCCGATCGACCACTTCGCCGAGGTCAACCTCCTGGGTTTCTACGACATCGCCAAGGTGCTCCAGCCGATCCAGGTGTGCCTGAAGCACCCGGTGCACGACTGGTACTCCGGCGCCGATTTCGGCGCCGGGCTGCAGGAGTTGAACCCCAAGCAGGCCCTGGCCTTCGTCCGGCAGCGGCACGGCCTGACCGGCGGCGACCTGGACCGCACCCACCGCCAGCAGGCGTTCTTGTCCTCCGTCACCCACAAACTCAAGAGCGAAGGCGTCTTCGGCGACATCAGCAAGTTGCAGGGCCTGCTCAACGTGGTGAAACAGGACCTGGTCATCGACAACAAGTTCGACGTGCTCGACTTCGCCCAGCAGGCCACCAACCTCACCGGCGGCAACGTGGTCTTCCACACCCTGCCGATCGCCGGGTTCGGCATGCGCAACCACGAGGACGTCAACCTGGTCGACCCGCAGCAGATCCGCTCGATCGTGCAGTCGTTGATCGGCCCCAAGTCCACCCCCTCGCCCACCGCCAGTGCAGGAGGCGGAGGGGGAGGCGGAGCTGAGCATGCCGCACCGGCGACCGTGGACGTCCTCAACGGTTCCGGCAAGACCGGCGCCGCCTCGGCCGAACTCAAGGCGCTGGCCGCGATGGGCTACACAGCCGGCCGATCGTCCAACGCCCCGACGCAGCTGAAGACCACCATCGTCTACGGCTCCGGTGCACAGGCCGCGGCGCAGCAGATCGCGGGCCGCCTGGGCACCGCCACACCACAAGCCAGCGCCGCGGTGCCGGCGGGCCACGTCCACGTGGTGCTCGGCACCGACTTCACACCACCCGCAGCCGGCTCGACCGGTGCCTCCGGGTCGTCCGGCTCCTCCGGCGGCGCATCGGCGAGCACGCCCTCGTCGGACCCGTCACCCCAATTCGCCGGTGACTCCGTCAAGATGGGCGGCATCCCCTGCGTCAACTGACCCCACGGCACCCCTCCGGCCGGGCTCGCTCAAGCCCGGCCAGTGGGATGCCACGTCTTCACCTCGCCGCCTACGAGCCGCTCACTTCGAAGACCGTGTGGTGAAAGGCCCTGCTGGAGGCGGCTCGCGTCTGCGACGGGCGGCCGGCATTGCCGGACCGTTGCGACCGTCCTCCTGGTCCTCGGCGACCCTGACGGCGTTGAGCATGCCGCAGTGGAAGCGCTGACGGTGGACTCCCCGGTTTTGGACTGATGCCTCGGCGGGCCTTCGCGTGTTCGTCCCCCGGCCGCCACCCCGGCCGGGGGACGGGCATCGGTGTGACCCGTTCGGTGCCGCTGCCGGCCTGCTGCGTCAGCCTCCCCGAAGGGCGACGGTGAACTCGACGTCGACCGCGTCGCGGAGTCGGAGGGCGCCGAAGAAGCCGGAGTATGGCTTGATGCCCCACCGGGACTGCACCACGCTCGCGGTACCCGCGACGGTGACGTCGTCCTGCTGTCGCACCTCCAGGCGCAGCGGACGGGTTTGCCCGACCAGTGTCAGATCTCCCTCGACGATTGCGCTGCCGTCGTGCACTTCCACGCTCGTAGAAGTGAAGTCTGCATATCGGTGGCGATCGACCTGAAGCAGCTTGTGCATCGTTTGGTGGATCTGCTGCCTGTCGCCGTCGCTGAGGGGCTTGACCCCGCCGGTGCCTTCCAGGACCTTCAGCGCGCCCAGGTCCACGCGTACCGACACAGCCGGTTGGGTCGCGGGGTCTGCGGGCACGGTGACGTGGCCTTCCCACTCGGTGGCCTCGATGAGCAGGTCATGTCCGACCCTTGCGGCCACGCCCTCGCGAAAGGTACGCACCAGCAACCGACCGACCTGCGGGCCGATGTCGTACTCGCCGGCTGCTACGACCACACTCCCAGCCTACGCTCCGCCAATCGCATGCCGGAGGACGAGAAGGGCGGGCGGCCGTTGGGGCGCTGACACGTCGCGCGCATCAACTGCGGTCGTGGAGGTCGCTGTACTTCGCTGCTGTACTGCCGACTCCGCAGTCCCCTTTGCCTCACCGCCGGAGGCACGCGGGAGACACGCGAAGGGATCTCGAAGACGCTACCCTCTGTCCGCGGCTCCCTCTGCCTCCACGATGCCTTCATGCGTGATGTACGCCAAGAGTGGTGTGTCGGACCCCGAGGTTTCCTCGACGCGGATGCACCCCTCGCCCGCAAGATAGTCGCAGGCGTCGCCCATCTCCCGATCGTCGACGTCGAGGTCGTCGCGAAGGGCACGGGTGTTCACCGGGACCGACTCGCTTGCCCCAGATCGCCGGTAGATCTCTTGCAGCGTCTTCGTCCGGAGAGCGCGTTTGGCTGCAATATCAACCATTTCGCTCCTTCGCTAGGGCTCGCCCTTTCAGCGTAGATCAGGCCTGGCAAGCCTGCCCCGACCTGCACCGAGTGGCCGTGTACCAGGCCACGCGCGTGGTGCGGAGAGACTTGCCGTGCGGCGGGCCACTGACCGGCTCCTCGTCTGCCCGCAACAGGCCCGATCGGGCCCCGACGACCGCGGCGTTACGAGGGCGGCGCGGGCGCGCAGCTGCTGACCTGCGGGTTCGTCCCCTGGGCGGAGGCGGGCGGTCGTCGCCGTGGCGCGCCGGTGCTCGACCCCGGGTACGACAAAAGGGCCCCCGGTGAGGCGGCAGCGGGTCCGGTCCGCCGCGTTGGCGCCCACGCCCGTTCCGGTAGGCGACGAAGACGTTCCCGCCCAGGAGGGTGATGTCGTCGGGCGGGCTCAACGACCCGCCGGAGGCGAAGACCTGGGTCGAGGAGCCCGGCGGCACGTCGATCCCGGTGCCGGCGGTCGCGGCCCCGCCGCTGGGGGACGCGGGGCTCGGGGCCACGGTCGCACCGGTCGCGTTCGATGCGAGCAGTGCTGCGGAAACGGCCACGGCGGCTATGCCGACACTCGCGACCGACAGAGACCGGTCAGTCTCCGGTCGGGAGCACCGAGGAGTGGTGGTTGATGATCAGCCACCGGCCTGCGCGCAACTTGTAGACGAAGGTGTAACGGGCGTCGACCCTGGTCCTACTGCCGTCCTTGTTGGTCAGTGTGAACTGGTAGAGGCCGGTGTCGACGGCACTGGTCGGGCTGAGGACGTCGATGAACCGTTCCTGGATCCTGCCGACCGGCTTGCTTTCGAGGAAGTGCTCGAAGTACTCGACGATCTCAGCCCGGTTGGTGCGGATGCGGGCCGAAATCGTCGGCAGCAGCACGGCATCGGGGGCGTACAGGCTCGCGACACGGTGCGCGTCGCCGGTGGCCAAGGCCGCGTTCCATCGGTCGAACAGTGCGGCGATCTGCCGCCGGGTCGGCAGCTCGCCCCGGGCCGGTGCGGCCGTGTGCCGGGCCGTGGAACGGGTGTCGGTTCCGACTGCATACGTCGATCCCGTTCCGGCGAGTAGGACGGCGGCGGTGGCAGCAGCGATCCCGGCGGAGTATGTGCGGTTCATCGGGAACCTCCTGTACCCGGCAGTTCTTCACATCTGTAACACCAGCCTCTCTGATCACACAGGATTCGGCACGTCGAGCCAGTGGGCCACCCTGGACGCCCTGATCGTCATCCCGGTCTTGGCTCCTCGACTCCGGCCACCGGCACGGAGGGGGCACACGTAAGTGGCCCGGCCGTGATCAGCACGAAGGGCCAGGACTGAGGGATCACCCTCTGACCTGGCCCTTTGCCGTGAGCCCCCTGGCCTGGCCCGACGTGGGCCCGAGCGCGGCAGGTGCGTGGAGCCGCGAAGACGCCCGCCCCAGCCGCAACGGACCCGATCGGTTGAGCGCCGGTGACCTAACCTGCCTTGATCTCACGGGGGACTGGTGAAACGAAAGCCGCGACGAGCTGACGGGCCCGTTCAGGTGGCGGGGACCGGTTCCGTGACGGGCTTGACCTGCTGCATGCGCGACAGCTTGCCCACGAAGAGGATCGCCAGCCCCGCCGCGGCGATGCCGAGCAGATGGGAGGCGAGCACGACGCCCACGGCATTGCGGAGTGCCTGCGCGGTCTGTGCCGCCTTGAACAGTTCGGCGCCGACCCTGCCGGCGAGGACCGTTGCGACCCAGGCCGTCCACCATGCGGTCACCGGTGCGGTCGAGACCTGGCGCCACGACCGGTCGGGTGACGACTGCGTGCTCGCCACCCACACTTCGCGGGCCACGCGGTAGGGCAGCCAGAGATTGCCGATCGGCACGAACCACGCACCGACGGCCCACCCCCTGCCCATGGTGCACAGGGCTTCGGAGAAGAATGCCGCGTTCACCCGAACCCGGTAGAACCAGACGATGAAGACCGCGGCCGTGGCGAGCATCCCCACGATCTGCAGGCGCTCGGACGCCGTGTACAGGGCGTCGCCCTGGTCCAGTGCCCGGTCGGTGGCGGACGCCAGGTTGCCCGTCAGTGCGTAGACGTTGAGGTCCGCGTAGATCGAGAACAGATCGATCGCCACGGCCAGGCCGAGCAGCACGGTGACGGCGGTCGCGAGTCCGGCGGGAGAACGCAGTACCGGGTGCCCGGGTGGACGATCGGCAGGACTGTAGGACATGAATGTGACCCCCCATGGTCTGGTTCGTGAGGTGCTGAGCGCCATCCCGCTTACGCGGAACCGATCCGCCTCCGCGTGACCGGTGGCTCCAGCCGGGACCGCCGGCGCCAACGCGGGAGTGCGGTGTCGCGGCCCGTCGGCGGGATGTGACCGCCACCCTTGATCAGCGGAATGCAACGGCAAGCGCCCAGCGGCGCGAGAGGTGGCCGGAAGGCCGTCCATGCAAGGGTGATGACACATCCGCAGCCCCCACGCGGATGTGATCAGAGAGTGAAGGTCGGGTGGACCATACCTTGTCGCCATAGGTGTGAACAACATGACCGGTTTCACGGGGAGTTCATAGACTTTCCGGCGATGACGACCTGTCACGGCCGTGGGTGACGGCGCAGCTCGGATGCCTGATCGCCCCGGCGTCCCCCGGGCTCTGCCCGGGACCGGGCCCGGAACCGAGGGCGTCGGCCGCGCGCACGCCCCCGAAGCCCACGGCGGAGGGCGAGTCACACGGCATGAGCCGGAGTTACTGATCGGCGGGGAGCGGCGCGGGCTCCGGGTCACCGGCCTCGTGCCACTGCTCGGAGGATCTCGGCCGGGGCGGCGGGTTCGCCGATCCGTCCGGCGGGTGGGTCGAGTGCCGGGGCGACCTCGGCTACACGCACGGCCGGCAGCCTGATCGCGGTGCTCAGGTGCGGAGCGATTCGTTCGACGGGCTTGGGCGCAGGGCGACTTGGTAGTTCTCTCCGCCGTACAGCGACTCGTACCGGATCACGAGTGTGAGCCGCCGATTGATCAGGTTCTCGATTTCGGCGTGGGTCTGTTGGTCATAGCTTGCGACACTCAACAGGTACTGCTCGTAGTCGATGGCTATGACCTCTCCATCGTTGAAGGTCACAGCGGAAGGGCGGACCGACAGGCGCTCGCGAACGCTGTTGACACCGGGCTCGTCCCACGCGCCGATCACTTCGCCGTCGACAGTCAGGGTGCTGCCGACGATGACCGCCGGCCCAAGTCCGGAGTTGATCAGCCGGATCCCCGCTCTGCCTCCCACCGGCCAGCCGCGGTGCAACTGGAGCATCGGGCGCACTGAGTGACGGTTGTGCTGCCGCATCGCATGAGTCTGGTAGACCGAAACCACAAGCGATGCGACAGCGATCACAACGGCGCATATCGCTACGACGGTGTCTGCCTTCATTCCCATCCCCCTGGCGGAGACAGCCCGGACGGCAACCCTGCTGAGCACCGTGCCCGAGTCGGGGCCGGCGGCGTTGCTCAGAGCGGGGCATCACCGTGGACCGTATCGGATGGCCGGTGGGAGTGGATCGAGTGCGGTCCCGGCGCCGAGGCCGCGGGGAAGTGCTGCGATCACCTTCGGATGCGGGAGTTCGATGAGTTGGCCCGGGTGGGCGATCCGGCCCGGCCGGAACTTCAGGGGGCGTTCGCGATGAGCGCCGTGCCTGTGCGGGTACCGGCCGTTGACCCCGACGAGGGCCGCCGGTGCCTGCTGGAGATGCGGGGCGATCACCGCAGGGCCGTCCGACCTGCCGCGGAGCGGGTCGGGCGGCACTGGGCTTGCGGACCGGGGGCTTCCGGGATGGCCGGGCTCGGTGTTCCGGCTCGGCCGGGACCGGTCAGGAGGCCGGCTCGTCCTCCGGGACGGTGATCACCCAGTGGGTCCGGTGGCGGGGACGCAGGTAGCAGAGCCAGTACAGGGCGGCGACGGCGGTGATGGCGCCGGTGACGGCGAGGTCGCGGCCGGTCTGCTGGGCGAGGACCCAGACCAGCACGGCGATCAGCAGCACCGGGACGACCGGCCACAGCGGCATCCGCCACACGCCCTCGCGATGCCGGTGGGCGCCGCGCCGGGCGCCGAGGGCGGCGACGGCGACGAAGACGTACAGGGCGGCGACGGCCACGCCGGTCACGCCGTTGAGGGTGGCGACGGGCACGAAGCACAGGACGGCGCCGGGCACGCCGACCGCGAGCGTGGCGATCCAGGGGGAGCCGAAGCGCTTGCTGAGGCTGCCGAAGGCGCGGTTGACCGGAGCCGGCCAGGCGGTGTCACGGGCCGAGGCGTACAGCACGCGGGAGTTCTGGATCACCATCACGATCGCCGCGTTGATGATGGCGAGCGCGATGCACAGGCTGATGAACGTGCCGACGCCGGAGTTGCTCCACTTCTGGACCATGCCCGCGATGTCGCCGCCCGCGAGGGTGGTCAGGTCGGGGGCGCCGAGGGTGATCGCGACGACGGGGACCATGACGACCGCCGCGCCGATGGCCAGCGTCCACAGAACCGTGCGGGAGACCGTGCGACGCGGGTTCTCCATCTCCTCGGAGAGGTACACCGCGGTGGAGAAGCCCTGGAGGATGAAGAGCGCGGCGGCCAGGCCGGTGACGATCAGGCCGCTGGTGACCGGGACGCTCCCGTGGTCGCCCGCCATGACCGGGTGGACGAGGACGGAGGCGGAGCGGTGCGCGTGGCTGAAGCCGAGGGCGGCGACCACGCCGGAGGCCACGACCTCCAGGACCAGGAAGACGCCGGTGATCCAGGCGTTGGCGCGCAGGTCCAGCAGGCCCATGACGGTGGCCAGCAGCATCACCGCGGCGCCCATGGTCTTCGGATCGACGTCGACGATCGGCGCCAGGTACTGGGCGGTGCCCAGCGCGATGATCGGGGGCACGATCATCACCACGATGAGGGCCTGGATGAAGACCAGCCAGCCGGAGAAGCGGCCGGCCACGGTGGCGACCATGGCGTACTCGCCGCCCGCGCTGGGGATCAGCGTGCCGAGTTCGGAGTAGCAGAAGGCCACCGCCACACAGATCACGGCGGCGACCGCCAGACACAGCGCGGTGCCGGTGCCCAGGGTGGCGAAGGAGCCGGGCACGATCACGAAGAGCGAGGAGGCGGGCGTCAGACAGGAGAGGGTGAGAAGAGTGCCACCGACCACCCCGATGGAGCGGGTCAGCTTCTGGGGCCCGCTCGGCGCCGCCGCGGGGGGCGCGGTGGCGTCGGCGGGGGCAGGGCGCAGGATTTTGGTCATTCGGCGTCCCATCGGGGTCGGCAGGGGTGCGAGTGGGAGCGCTATCGCCTCCGTACGGCTGCTCGTCAGGTGCTCGTCGGCTCCCGGGACGTCATAAGACAACCGACGTTAAGAGCACGTCAACCCCCGTCTCACAACGGAATCCGTCGTGATCTGATCGATGAACGACTGATCTGATGGCAGCTCAGGGGTAAAAGGGGTAAGTGGCGTCAGGTGCCGCGCGGTAGCCCGCCGCCGCTGCGGATAGCGCTGCGTCCACCGGCCGCCGGGCCGGGTTTTTTCCGGTGTGCGCCCGCGCCGGCCCGGCTCGCGGCAGGCTGCACAGCGTGATCCACTGGCCTTGACTTGCGGTCGGACACGTTAAGTTGCCAAGCTGTTGCAGCCGGTCAACCTCAATGGAGGGTCACGTGCCATTCGGAGAGCAGCCTGCGTACCTCCGGGTCGCCGAAGATCTGCGGAGCAAGATCCTCGACGGCGTGCTCGCTCCGCACACCAGGCTCCCCTCCCAGGCCCGCATCCGCCGGGACTACGGCGTCTCGGACACCGTCGCCCTCGAAGCACGCAAGGTCCTCATGGCCGAGGGGTTCGTCGAGGGCCGCTCGGGCTCGGGCACCTACGTCAGGGAGCGGCCCGAGCCGCGCACCATCGCCCGGTCGGGGTACCGGCCGTCCTACGGGCCGACCCCCTTCCGCCAGGAGCAGGCCGACGAGGAGTACAAGGGCACCTGGGAGTCGGTCAGCACCCAGGAGAACGCGGCCCCCGCGGTCGCCGCGCGGCTGCGGATCGAACCGGGCGAGCGTGTGATGTGCACCCGTTACCTGTTCCGCACCGAGGGCGAGCCGATGATGCTCTCGACCTCCTGGGAGCCGCTCGCCGTCACCGGGCGGACGCCCGTGATGCTCCCCGAGGAGGGCCCGCTCGGCGGCAAGGGCGTGGTGGAACGTATGGCGGCGATCGACATCGTCGTCGACAACGTCGTCGAGCAGGTCACCTCCCGTCCCGGCCTCGCCACGGAGACCGGCGATCTGGGCGGTGTGCCGGGCCACGCCATGCTGGTGGTCTCGCGCACCTTCTACGCCTCCGACCGGCCCGTGGAGACCGCGGACCTCGTCATCCCCGCCGACCGCTACCGGATCGCATACCACCTGCCGGTGAGGTGAGCCCGAATACAGGTGAACCGAGTACGCATTCAGGAGAGTTGACCCGCCCGTAACGGGTCGGCCGGTGCCGTAACGGCCCGGCGATCACCGATCGCGATCGGTTGTCACCTGCGGCTCCTGCCTTCCCGTCGCATGACGGAGACGGTGCTCGATTCCCCCCGGCAGATCACCGGAGCGCATCGGCGGGCGCACCTACGCCGGGCTGGCCGCCGACGAGAGCCGCGAGGACTGCTCCCTGCGTTACGCACCCCACCAACAAGCCGCTCGGGCTCAGCCCGCCGTACATCGAGTTCAAGCGGGCGTACCTGCGCCCGGTCAACCCGGCCGGCTTCGGGGCCATGGCCATCGCCTCGGTGATATCGATCCTGGCGTTCTTGGCGCCTTCGGGCAGGGCGCGAAGGCGTTCAGCACCTTCCTCGCCCTCGGCCTGGCGACGGCGCCCAGCCCGGCGATCGCCCGGGCCACCGGGGGCGCTTCTGTCTGGCCCGGACCAACGCCGTCAGCGGCCCGCAGGCGGACGCCGCCGACGAGCGCGCCACCCATGCCTGCGTCGTGGGCGCCACCGACTACGAACTGCCCGGCATCGCCGACTGCCCGGCCCACGGCGGCGTGATCTGTTCGCTCTGCTGCAGCCTGGACGCGGACTGTCACGATGCGTGTACCAGGCAACCGGCCGGGGAGCCGGTTCTGCTGCCGCTGCCGAAGGTGCCAACCGCCTGAGTCCTGTGGTCGATCGCGTTCCGGCCCATCCGGTCGTGATCGAATCGCTCCACAGAAGCCCGCTCTGCCCCGGTTCGACAGGGCGGGCTTGCTGTTGTAAGAATCACAGATCTCCGATTATCGGAACTGGATCTCCTTTTTCCCTTACGATGCCGGAGTTTGTGCAAGGCGACGGGGATAAGAAAGGGGAACCAGGTTTTGTCGGGTTCCAACTACCGTCGGTCCCTCGGCACCGTCTCGTTGACGGCCGTCGGCCTCGGTTCGATCATCGGCTCCGGCTGGCTCTTCGGCGCCGCCAAGGCCTCCCATCTGGCGGGCCCCGCGGCCATCCTCGCCTGGGTCATCGGCGCCGCGGTCGCCCTGACCATCGCGCTGACCTACAGCGAGCTCGGCGCGATGTTCCCCAAGGCGGGCGGCATGGTCCGCTACGGCCAGTACTCGCACGGCTCCCTCGCCGGCTACCTGGCCGCCTGGGCCAACTGGATCGCCATCGTCTCGGTCATCCCGGGTGAGGCGACCGCCTCCGTGCAGTACATGAGCTCATGGAAGTGGGCCTGGGCCAAGGGCCTCTACGACGGCAAGGCGCTCACCGGCTCCGGCGTCGCCCTCGCCAGCGTGCTGCTGATCGTCTACTTCGTGCTCAACTGGTTCGCGATCTCGCTGTTCGCCAAGACCAACACCGCGATCACCATCTTCAAGATCGTGGTGCCCACGCTGACCGCCGCGACGCTGATGCTCGCGCACTTCGACACCCACAACCTCTCCCGGGCCGGCGGCTTCACGCCGCACGGGTGGAACGCGGTGTTCAACGCGGTCGCCGTCTCCGGCATCGTCTGGGCGTACAACGGCTTCCAGTCCCCGCTGAACATGGCCGCCGAGGCCCGCAACCCCAGGAAGTCGCTGCCGAAGGCGGTCATCAGCTCGATCCTCATCGCGCTGGTGATCTACGTTGCGCTGCAGATCGCCTTCCTCATGGCGGTTCCGGCCCACGACCTGGCGAGCAAGGGCGGCTGGTCCGGGCTGACCTTCAACTCCCCGCTGGCGGACCTGGCGATCGCCTGGGGCATCAACTGGCTGGCGATCCTGCTCTACGCCGACGCCTTCATCTCCCCCTCCGGCACCGGCATGATCTACGCGGCCACGACGTCCCGCATGATCCACGGCGTCCAGGAGAACGGCCACCTGCCGGGCGTCTTCGGCAAGGTCCACCCCAAGACCGGTGTGCCGCGCCCGGCGCTGCTGCTCAACCTCGTCGTGGCCTTCGCCTTCCTCGCGGTCTTCCGCGGCTGGGGCTCGCTCGCCGAGATCGTCTCCGTCGCGACCGTGATCTCCTACATCACCGGCCCGGTGGCCGTGATGTCGCTGCGCCGTGTCGCGCCCGACATGCCGCGCCCGGTGAAGCTCAAGGCGATGCCGGTGGTCGCGCCGCTGGCCATGGTCTTCGGTTCGCTGGTCCTGTACTGGGCCAAGTGGCCGCTGACCGGCAAGGTCATCCTGCTGATGGCCGTCGGCCTGCCGATCTGGGCCTTCTACGAGCTGCGCAAGCCGTGGGCCGAGCTCAAGCCGCACCTGAAGGCGGGCCTGTGGATGGTGGCCTACCTGTTCGTGATGGCCTTCGTCAGCTACATCGGCAACAAGGACTACAACGGCCGCGGCTGGCTGCCGCAGGGCTGGGACCTGCTGCTCGTCGCCCTGATCGGCCTGGGGTTCTACGCCTGGGGCGTGCGCAGCGCCTGGCCCAACCCCTCCCTGGAGGAGGCACGCCGCGAGGCGCAGGCCGCCACGGAGCCGGCCGACGAGCCGGTGACGACCTCCGCCTGACCCCGGTGACGGCCTCCGCCTGATCCCCGTCCGGCAGCACGAGCGGCCCGGGCTCCCCGCGAGCCCGGGCCGCTTCGCGTCGGCGTGAGGGGCGGCCGAGTGCGGCTGGGAACCGGCGTTCGATCATTCCGTTTCGCGTTCGTGCGGGTTCGGAGGGTCACGGACCGGCGTAGGCTCCGGCATATGCGGATAGCCGTTTCCTCGGACATGGATGAACCGGTCGCCCGGGTGCTCGTCTACGAACTGCGCAGACGCGGACACGAGGTGGACACCTTCGGGGCGCTGCGCGGTGACGGGCGCGAGGGGCCCGGCCGCCCGGACTGGGCGTGGTCGGCGGAGGCCGCGGCACGAGAGGTGGCCGAGGGCCGTGCGGACCAGG
>CAYNNX010000165.1:13755-15093 GCA_964398515.1 uncultured Streptantibioticus sp.
TGCTGCTGGACCGGCACCGGCGCCTCGATCGCGGCCAACAAGGTGCCAGGGGTGCGGGCGGCGCTGTGCGCGGACGCCAGCACCGCCGACGGCGCACGCACCTGGAACGACGCCAACGTGCTCGCGCTGAGCCTGCGTCTGACGTCGGAGCCGGTGCTCAAGGAGATCCTGGACGCCTGGTTCGCGGGTGAGGCCAGCACCGACGACGGCGATCGGGCCAACATCGCCCACATCGCCGCCCTCGACGGCGCCGGAGCCGCGTGATGGGCGAACTGCTGTGGGCCGTCATACGCCAGGACGACAACGGCAACCGGTATCGCGTGGGCCGTTACGAGACCCGGGAGGAGGCGCAGGCGGTCGCCGATCGGTTCCAAAGCGCCGGGCACAAGCAGCTCTACCTCGTCGAACGGGTCGACCAGCGCAAGGCGTCGTAGGCTGCCCGGCGTGACGAAGCGAGTGGTGGTGGGGGCGGCGGTACTGCGCGACGGGCGGCTGCTCGCCGCGCGGCGCAGCGCCCCGCCGGAGCTGGCCGGGCGCTGGGAGCTGCCCGGGGGCAAGGTGGAGCCGGGCGAGACCCCGCAGGCGGCTCTCGTGCGCGAGCTGCGCGAAGAGCTGGGCGTCGAGGCCGAGGCGATCGAGCGCGTCCCCGGCGAGTGGCCGCTCCGGCCGGACCTGGTGCTCCACGTGTGGACGGCCCGCATCCGCACCGGCGACCCCGCCCCCCTCCAGGACCACGACGCGCTGCGCTGGCTCTCCCCCGACGAGGTCGACGACGTCCCCTGGCTCGACCAGGACCGCCCGGCGGTCGCGCTGGTCGCCGAGGGATCGTTGCGCGTGCCGTAGCGGGGGCCGAGGGCGCGGTGCGCGTTCCGTCGAGGCCTAGGGCGCGCTGTGCGTGCCGCAGGGGCCGAGCCGGGGCCGCGGGGGGCGGCCGGTCGAGCGGTGCGGTGCGGGGCCGGTGCGTGCTTGGCCGGCGGAGGTCGCCCTTGGGCCTGCCGCCGCCGGGGTTTGCTCTGCTGTCGGGGTTCGCTGTGGCGGTGCCCGGCTCGGCGGCAGGTGTGGTGGGCTCAGGCGGTCCCCCCTGGTCGGGGTCGGTGCCGCTGTTGGTGTCCTGCAGGCTGCTGCCCGTCGGGGGCTGGCGCCGCCGGGGTTTGCTCTGCTGTCGGGGTTCGCTGTGGCGGTGCCCGGCTCGGCGGCAGGTGTGGTCGGCTCAGGCGGTTCCCGCTGGTCGGGGTCGGTGCCGCGATGGGTGTCCTGGCAGGCTGCTGTCCGTCGGGGGTTGCCGCCGCCGGGGTTTGCTCTGCTGTCGGGGTTCGCTGTGGCGGTGCCCGGCTCGGC
>CAYNNX010000166.1:0-15063 GCA_964398515.1 uncultured Streptantibioticus sp.
TCGGTGCCGCGCTGCGTCCGTCTCGGGTCCGTGAGGGCACCTTTCACCTTGGGGGCTGCTGACGTGAGGGGCAACTCGCGGGATGGTGGCCAGGGTGGTCACCGGCCCGACAAAGAACGACGCGCCCTGGCCGAGGTCGGTTCGAACCTTTTCGGCCTTTGCCCGGGCACCCCGGCCCATGTCAGCCATCCATCAGTCGACCTGCGAGAACTGGGGACCGAGGGGCACCGGGAGGCCGCCCCGCACTCCGAGCGACCCCTCATGCCTGGTGGCCGGACCTGTCGATCGCAGCGTGCGGACGACGCCGTGGTCACCGCGTAGGCGTCTGTCACCGCGCCAGGTTAGGACGGTGCGGTCGGCCCGGGACATGCGCCGGATTGCCCACCCGTCGACGAAATCTTGCGGTAGGCAGACGGCCGGACACCGACGTGCGCCACGAAAGCCGAGGACACGCAGCCGGGGCCGGAGAAGCCGCAGCGGTCGGCGATCTGCCCGATGGTGAGGCCGGCGCTGTCGAGCAGCCGCCACGCCTGCCCTGCCGACCTGCCCGGGGCGGTCCTGGAACACCTCGCAAGCGTGCCCCCGATGTCCACCCACCGGAGCGCACCCTGGCCGAGGCTCAAAACCGTCATGCGACCGCGCAACTAGCCTAGCATTGTGGGGTGTTCGACACGTCTGACTTCGATCTGGCGCCATACGCCGGTTTCGACATGGACAGGTTCGTGCGGCGCACGTACTGCAGTTGGCAGGACGCCGGCTGGCGGTCGTTGCTGGTGCAGCACTTCACCCACGCGCGGGAGGCGGAGGATCTCGCGCTGCCGGCGGTGTCCGACCTGCATCTCGTGCTCTGTACGAGCGGGGACACCGAGATGCGGGTGCACGCCGGCGGTAAGGCAACCCGGCGACGCTGGGTCGCCGGCCGCCTGGAACTGATGATCCCCGGCTACTCGACCATTCGCAGCTACCGCGCGACGTCTACGATGCACACCATCCAGGTGCACATTCCGCGGGCGACCGTTGAGCGGACCGCAGCCGAACTGGGCGGACCGGGGCCGGACTTCGAAGCACTGTCCGTCGGCCTGGGTGCGGGCGACGCGCTGGTCGAACACGTCGTACGCGCGCTGCCGGGTGTCGAGGGCGCGAACGACGTGTACGCGGAATCGGCAGCGGCCTTCCTCACGACCCATCTGCTGACTCAAGGCCGAGACCAGCGCATACCGGGGCCCGAGCGCACGGCCGTCCGCCAGGGCATCGCGGTCATGCGAGAGCGGCTGGCCCACCCGCTGACGCTCGCCGACCTCGCCGACGAAGTGCACTTGAGCGTGTACCACTTCATCCGCGTGTTCCGCGAAGCCACCGGTGAGACGCCGCATCGGTTCCTCACCCGGCTGCGGATCGAGCAGGCGCGGCGGTTGCTCGACGGCACCGACCTCACCATCGGGCAGATCGCCGAACGCTGCGGCTTCTCCAGCCCCGGCAGCCTGTCCACAGCTTTCCTGGCGCACGTCGGTGTCCGGCCGTCGGCCTACCGCAAGATTTCATCGACGGGTGGGCAATCCGGCGCATGTCCCGGGCCGACCGGACAGTCCTAGCGTGCAGCAGTGCCCTACGCCTATGTCGTGACCTCACATTCGTCGGCGAACTCCGACGCCGTTTTCACAGTTCTCGTCCATGCGGCCACCTGGCCGTCGTGGTCGCCGATCGACGCCGTTGAGATCGAGGGCGGCGATACCGAACGCCCCCAGCAGGTCGGTGACACACGGGTTTTCCGTACCGGCCGGGCGACCTCCCGTGAACGCATCGTCGAACTGGTCACCGGCCGGCGGTTCGGATACGAGAACGCGAGCGGACCGTTCCGGTCCTATCGAGGCACCGTCGAACTCTCCGAGGCGCCGCAGGGTGGCACCGACATCACCTGGTCGGCGGTTTTCGAGCCGAAGCTGCGCCTTTCGGGGCCGTTCTGGCGGTGGTACCTGACGCGCTTCATGCAGAAGATGGCCGATGGCCTGGCCGCATACGCCGAGGTGGCGACGGACAGCTCGTCAGGGGTGTGTTGATGTCCGTCCGCCCCGCGCCGGACTACTGCCGCCGGATCCAGGCGGAGACGGCAGCCCACCAGGCGGTGCCTGCCCGGCGAACACCCGCCGGACGGGCACCGCCGTAGGCAGTCGGACTGTCCCAGGACTGGAGACAGCCAGACCGTGCTTAGCCGAACACGCTCACAGATCGTCACCACAGCCAGAACGACCATCCCCTCCACCAGCAGAGGATTCGCGGTGTCCACCATCAAGACGGCTCGTGAATTGCCGTTCCCACAAGCGCCGTTCACGCATTTCAATGAATCGGCACCGCAACAGGCCCGATCCGTACCTGGCACCGCAGACCGACCGGTGCGGCGAGGACGTCGCCGGACCTGATGACGTACCCCGCGCAGGAGCCCCTTGGCAGGGTTGACGACACAACGGAGGAGAAGAATGCCCAGCCACACATCAACCTTCAGCCCTGCCCGGTGGGTGTCCGCGACTCGCGGCGACGGCGAGCGGGTTCCCGGAGGCTGGACGAAAGAACTGCTGAACTCAACCCAGGGCGACTCGTTCTCGCTGCTACGGCTCGCTGCGGGCGGCGAACTCACCCTTGCGGCTTCCGCGGACGACCGGGTCCTCGTACTGGACGGCCGGCTCTCGATCGCGGCCGGCGGAACCGGCCCCGCACGGGACCACCGGACCGGGGCGTACGCCGCGCTGCCCGGGGACGAGGACGCCGTCGTGTCAAGCTCCGACGGCGCCCTGGCCCTCGTACTGGCCGGGAAGCGGCTGGGAGCTCCGGCCGACGATGTATTCAGCCCGCAGGGGTGGCTGGAGTCGGGTCCGGGCCAGTGGTACCGGCTGCTCCTCGACGTCACCTTCGACGAGAACTTCGACGAACGGGTCGTAGGGCTGTCCTACTTCGAGCCGGGCTCCTCCTCACCGCGGCACCCGCACCGCACGGCGCACCGCTTCCTGTTCCTCGACGGCGAGGCCGACGACGAGCTGGTGTTCCCCGACGGGACCCGGCACACGGCACACCGGGCCAAAGGCGACTTCATCGACTACCCGTACCCCATCGAGCACCAGACCTTCAGCAGGACCGGCTGCACGATCCTCTTCCTACACGAGCCGCTCCCGGCCGCAGACAGCTGATCCGCGAGGACCAGCCGAGACCCTGACGTGGCGTCTGATGCATACGCGACCCGGCTGCCGCCAGCACGGGCCGCGCCGCGGTCGGCGAGGGCGCGGACCTTGGTGCCGATGACGTCGTCGAGGGCCAGGACGGGCCCGTAGTAGTGCGGATCAACCTTCCCGAAGACATCGCGTAGGCGGTCTCGCTTGTCGTCGCGGGACTGGCAGTCAGCCGCGGGCGCGGAGGCTGGCTTCTTCGAGGTCGAGTTCGCGCTGGATCCGGCGCCGGGTGGCGTTGCTGATCTTGTTCGCTTCGTAGAGGCGCTGGAGCTCGGCCGCCTCAATGGCGATGAGTGTCCGGCGTATCTCGCGGTAGGCGTCGGCAGGACGGGCGTCCGGGTCGGTGTAGTGGGCATCTTCGGCCTGGTGGATGCGCGCTTCCAGATGGCGGCGGGCCTGTTTCAAGGCGGCCTCGGCGGCGGCACCCAGATCGGCGAGCTGATCCAGATCCCCAAGCTGTTTGAGCTCCTCGAGAGCGGCGTGGGCAATGTGTCGGCGGGTGCGGGCCTCCTCGCGGGCGGTGTGCTCTGGTTCCAGAGCGATGCCGGAGCGGCGGACGACAGGGGCGAGGGTGAAGCCCTGGACGATGAGCGTGAGCGCGATGGTCCCGGTGGTGAGCGTGAGGATGAGCGCCCGGTGCGGCAGCGGCGCTCCTGTGTGGGTGGCCAAGGGGATGGAGAGCGCGGCGGCCAGCGGCATGACGCCTCGGGTGCCGGCCCAGGACAGGACGGCCGGAACGCGCCAGGAGAGGCGCCTGTCGCCCTCCCCGCGCCGGTACTGGGCGGACAGCGGGAAGATCCACAACAGGCGGATCGCCAGCACAGTGAAGGCGATGACCGGCACCCACAGCGGCCAGCCGTGCTCGTCGTGCGCGAGTTGACGGACGGCGGAGGGGAGCTGGAGGCCGATGAGGGCGAAGACGACGCTCTCCAGCAGAAAAGTCACCGTGTCGTAGACGGCGTGGACCTGGAGGCGGATGGGGGCGTTGCTGAGCTTGTGGCCGGTGCTGGCGAGGGCCACCCCCGAGACGATGACGGCGGTCACGCCGGAGGTGTGCGATTGCTCCGCGATGACGTACGAGGCGTACGGAGTGACCAGGGCGATGACGGTCTCCAGTATGGGGTCTTCGGTCCGTCTGCGGATGAGGGTCACCACTGCGGCGACCGCCGCGCCGATGAGGGCTCCCCCGCCTGCAAGGATCAGGAACTGCTCGACGGTCCCGGACACGGTGATGGCGCTGCCGGAAACCGCGGTGGCCACGGCGACCTTGTACAGGACCAGGGACGTGGCGTCGTTGAACAGGCTTTCCGCCTGCACCATGGCCTGCACCCGGGGCGGGAGAGACAGGCGCCGGCCGAGGGCGGTAACGGCCACGGGGTCGGTGCTGGCCAGGACAGAGCCGAGGATGAACGCGGTCGCGGCAGTGAGCGGGGTGATCGCTCGGGCGACGTACCCGACGGCGATGGCCGAGGCGAGGACCAGGCCGAAGACCAGGCCGGTCACAGGCCGCCACACGGTGCGCAGGTCGCGGACAGAGATCTCCCCGGCCGAGGCGAAGAGCAGTGGCGGCAGCACCAGCACGTTGATCACGTGAGGCGGCAGACGAACCTCGGGAACCCAGGGCATCAGCCCGACGACCAGGCCGGCAACTACCAGGAGCGAGGGGGCGGGCAAGCTCCAGCGCCGGGCACCAGTCGCCACGGCTGTGGCCAGGACCACGAGCAGCAGGATGACGATCAGTCCGGTCATGGAGCGTCCCCGGTGTGTTGCGGCCTGTTACCCCCTCTGAACAGGTGCTTTATCAACGTAACCGACCTCGGGCGGTGATGCAGCCGACATGGAGCCGCCACCGTCCAGGGTGCGGCAGTGGCCGGACGACCACACCGTCTTCCAGGACCGGGACCTGTCCGACCGGGACTTCCTCTACGTGTGGGCCGACGGCGTGCATCCGAAGGTCCGGCTCGTCCAGGCGCACTCGTGTGTCCTGGTCCTGCTCGGGGTCCGGCTGGACGGCACCAGGGAGCTGATCGCTCTGGCCGAGGGCCTGCGGGAGTCGACCGAGTCGTGGGCCGACCTGCTGCGCGACTGCCGCCGCTGCGGCATGCGCGACCCCGAGCTCGTCATCGGCGACGGCGCCATGGGCCTGTGGAAGGACCTCGTCGAGGTGTTCCCTGCCGCCCGCCATCAAAGGTGCTGGGTTCACAAAGCCCGAAACGTCACCAACTGCCTGCCGAAGTCCGCGCAGCCCGGTGCGACGAGGGCGATGCAGGAGATCTACAACGCCGAGGATCGCACGCACGCCGAGAAGGCGATCGAGACGTTCGCCCGCAGCTACGGCGCGAAGTGGCCCAAGGCCGTCGCGAAGATCATCGATGACCGGGAAGAGCTGCCGGCGTTCTACGACTTCCCGGCGGAGCACTGGATCCACTTGCGGACCACGAATCCGATCGAGTCGACGTTCTCCACGGTTAAGCGCCCGCCCGGAGCAGAGGGAGGGCTGCGGCGGCGGTCAGGGCGGCAAGCGCGGTGAAGCCGCCGGTGAGGGTAGTGGCCACAGCCACGGTGGCGACGAGGACGGGGCCGCCCGCGTCCCCCAGCTCCCGGCCCAACTCCGCGGCTCCCATGGTCTGTCCGAGCCGTTCGGCCGGGGTCGCAGCGGCCAGGGCCGCGAAGCCCAAAGGCGTGATCAGCCCGGTTCCGGTTCCGATCAGGGCCGCGGCAGCGAGTACGCCGACCAGGCCGGGCAGCATCGCCGCGGCGAGCCCGGCGGCTGTGATCACCAGCCCGGCGCCGATCCCCGCCCCCGTGGTGATCCGCCCGCTGTCCAGAGCGTGTCCGGCGCGCGGTTGGACCAGTGCCGCGCACGCCGCCAGCAGGGAGACGGCCGCTCCGGTCGCCACCGGACCGAGGTGGGCGGCGGCCCCGGCGACGGGGAGGAAGCCCACTCCGACCGACAGGGCCGCGGTCGCCATGGCCAGCGCGGCGGTCGGCCGCAGGAAGCTGCCTTGGCCGAGCCGCTGGGCCAGATCGACCACGGTCTGCCGCTGGCGCGGCAGCGGGGGCACAGCGGGGACGGTGAGTGCGGCCCATACCGCTACGGCGGCGGCCAGCGCGGTCATGGCGGTGAAGAGCAGCGTCAGCCCGCCCAGGGCCACCAACAGGCCGCCGATCAGCGGTCCTGCCGTGTAGCCGATGCTTTTGAAGAAGCCGTAACTGCCGAACGCCCGCCCCCGCCGCGCTGCCGGGTTGAGCCGGGCCACCATGGCGGAGGCGGCCGGGGAGAAGGCGGAGGCCGCCGCACCCTGTCCCAGCCGGGCCAGCCACAGCAGCCCGGTGTCGTCAGCGAAGGCGAAGACCGCCGAGGCGGCTGCGAAACCGATCAGCCCGCCGAGCAGCACGGGGCGTGCCCCGATACGGTCCGCCAGGGTGCCGAAGACCGGCTTGAGCAGCACTTCCGCGCCGTCGTACAGGGCCAGCAGGCCGCCGAGCACCAGCAGGGAGCTGTGGTGGCCGGAGGTGAACCGGCCCAGGTTCGCCGCCACGCCATGGGCACCGAACGCGGTGGTGAAACCCGCCGCGTACAGCGGCCACAACCGGACGCGCCCCGCTTGGCCGCGGACGTGACTGGTGTCGTCGGTGGGCACGGGCGATGCCCTTCCGGGCTGCGGTGGCGGCGGGCCTGGGGGTTGGCTCATCCGGCACCGGCGAGCTTGAGGAGGACGTGGAGGTCGTGGGCGGCGGCGAAGGTGCACAGGCCGCTGGCGCCTACCACGGCGGCGGACGCTGTCACGGGCAGCAGCGGGTGGCTCAGGGGTGCGGAGTGCCTTTCGGGTGGGGCCAGGAGAGCGGCGACGCGGCGGGGAACGGGCCCGGCGCGGCGGACCGGGTCGCGGCGCACTCCCAGCAGGCCCAGCGTGGCGGCCGACAGGCGCCCACGCGCGGAGGCGTGTCTGGTGGCCAGGGCCGCTTTGCCTACCGCGCGGGCGACCTGGCGGCGATCCCCGCACACGACTGCGGCGTGCTCGTCGGCCCAGCGTTCCACGGTGTAGGCGACGGCGGTGGCCACCGGTCGCAGCAGAGGGTTGGCGGCGGCGGCCAGGTGGGCCGCTGCGACGAAGGCGTAGTGGTGGGCGGCCAGGTGCGCGCGTTCGTGGGCGAGCATGGCCTCGCGGTCGGCGGTATCGAGGGCCTCCAGCATGCCGGTGGACACCACGACCCTGCCCGGCAGACCGGGAAGCGCATACGCCTCCGGGGCCGGATCCTCGACGATGACCAACTGATCGATGCCGGGCAGGCAGGCGGCCTCGAACCCGGCCGCGACCAGGGCCCGCACCCGGCGCCACAACATCCGCCCCGCCGCGTACACGGCGGCGGCCAGCAGCAGACCGGCAAGCGCCGCTTCGGCCTTCGAGACCGGGTCTCCCGCACGTACCGTGGCCGACGACCAGTGCCCGACCCAGGCCACGAGCGGAAGTCGGACCAGACCGGCGACCGCGAGGACGCCGAGCGCGGCGGTGCTGAGGGCGGCCAGCGACACGGCGGAGGCGGTCAGCAGCCAGGTCGCCAGCCGCGGCTCCAGGTGCTCGGCCAGCGGCCGGGCCGCGACCGCGGACAGGGCCGGGAAGACCAGCGGCAGGTACACCAGCAGGTGCATCACCGGGGGTCCTCACCCCTCGCCGGTCAGGTCGCCACCGAGCAACTGCCGCAGCAGCTGCTCGTCGCCGGCCGACAGGTCGTCGACGAAACGGGACAGCACCGCTTCCCGGTCAGGGTCGCTGTCCAGCACCTGCCGCATCCGCCGGGCGGTCATCCCGTGGGCGTCGGCGACTGGGGCGTAGGCGTAGGCCCGGCCCTGCTTGGCACGCGTGAGCAGCCCCTTGTCGTGCATCCGCGACAGCACCGTCACCACCGTGCTGTAGGACAACTCGTCTCCCAACCGCTCCAGCACCTGCCCCGGCGTGAGCGCCTGCCCGGCCGCTTGTAGCAGGGCGAGAATCTCGGCTTCCAGCGCCCCGACCGGCCGCCGCGCGCCCGCAGCCCCCGCATCGTGATCGTCTGCCGCCATCCGCTGCTCGACCTCCCACCCGTGATCTACAGCCCCTAGAACTTCTACGGGCATGTAGAAGCTCTCTCGCTTCCCGAGTGTGCCACGTCCGTCAGGCGCCCCGCACCGTCCGGAAGACGCCGTCCAACGCGACTAACTTCTACGGGCATGTAGATGTTAATCTTCCGTTCACCTCGCAGCGCCTCGGTGTTCGGGCGACTGTTCCTTCCACGACTTCGAAAGATCGCGCCTGATGACAGTTCACCCCGCGGTCCAGCTGGCCTATGACGGCTCCGGCATCGACGGCTCACTGTTCACCTCCGTCACCGACTTCGCCCGCGACACCAAATGGCTCAACACCCCCATGGAGGTGTGGACCAACCTCGGCCTCGGAGTCTTCGCGGTCCTGATGCTCATCGGCTGGTGGAACGCCCGCCGCCGCGACACCACCGCCATGACCCTCGCGCTGGCCGCGCCCGTCTGCGTCGTGACCGCCTTCGCCGTCGCCGAAGTCGCCAAGAAACTGGTGGCGGAGGTGCGTCCCTGCTACTCACTGCCGCACGACTACTTCGTCGACGCCTGCCCGGCGCCCACCGACTACGCCTTCCCCAGCGGCCACACCACCACGGCCGCCGCCACGGTCGCGGCACTCTTCCTGCTCGACCGCCGCCTCAGCGCCATCGCCGCGATCTTCGCGGTGATCGAAGGCTTCACCCGCGTCTACGTCGGCGACCACTACCCCCACGACGTCCTCGGCGCCGCCGTCCTCGCCCTGCCGGTCGCCTTCCTCACCAGTCTGGCCCTGCGCCGCTGGGCCACCCCCCTGGTCGCCAATCTGCGCCACGGGGCGCTACGGCCCCTGCTCGCCACAACCCCCGCCGCGCACGCCGCACGCTGATCTCATATCCGCCCCCACCAACACCACACACCGCCGAAGCAGCCCGCGCCCCACCCAGCACGCTGACTGTCGCGAAGATCTGGATCCCACGTCACGTCAGGCAGGAAGGAGGAGCGCAGGTGTACGAGCCGTTCTGGGGGGAAGTGTTCCGCAGGCGAGGGCGCCGCCGTCCGCGCCGGCAGTGCCGTCAGGCAGGTGAGGGGCGGGGCGTCAGGCGTTGAGCCTCTCCGTCAGGTGGGCGACCACATCGGCCACCTCGATCTCGTGCTGTGTCTTGCCGAGGAGATCCCGCAGGACGACGGAGTGACGCTGCCACTCGTCGCGGCCGACGATGACCGCGAAGCGGGCGCCGCTGCGGTCGGCACGGGCGAGCTCCTTCCCCAGCTTCCGCGGCTCCAGGGTGGTCGCGGTACGGATCTTCGCCTGACGCAGCCTGCGTGCGACGTCCCGAGCGGGGGGCACGAGGTCGTCGTCGACCGGGATGACCGTCACGTCCACCTCGCTCCTCGCCTCGGGGAGCAGTCCATGGGTGTCCAGGAAGTCGTGCAGGGTCACGTCACCCATGCCGAACCCGATGCCGGGGATGCGCTGGGTCGTGAAGAGGCCGGCGAGGTCGCCGTACCGCCCACCGCCGAACAGGGAGCGGCTGTTGGCAGGTGAGCAGTCGAAGACCTCGAAGACCGTGGACGTGTAGTACTGGAGACCACGCACGATGAACGGGTCGAAGACGAACAGATCCCTGGCTTCGCTTTTCATGACCTGGGCCAGAACGGAGGTCTCTTTGATCTCGGCGGGGAGATCGGTGAGGACTTCGGCGCCCGACTTGAGGGTCGATTCGAGGTGGTCGAACTTCCGCTCGTCGAGACCGAAGGACGCGGCGTCCTCACGGAGTTTCTCCGTGGGCACCTTCTCCCAGCGATCGATCAGCGACATGGTCTCCCGGATCGCGTCCTCGGGTACCTTCACCACGTCCCGCAGGATGCTGTTCAAGATGACTCGGTCGCCGACCCGGAGTACCCACATGTCCCGGGTCGCGCCCAGCGAACCCATCACGTCGTGGATGAGTTCGAAGATCTCGATCTCGCAGTTGGGGCTGTCGGATCCGAAGATGTCGACGTTGAGCTGCCAGTGTTCACGGGTGCGGCCACGCTGCGGGCGCTCGTAACGGTGGCAGTTGACGTGGCTGTACCAGCGCACCGGGAACTGGAGGCTGCCGGCGTTCCCCGCGACGATGCGGGCGACCGAGGGCGTCATCTCCGGACGCAGGGCGAGTCGACGGCCGCCTCGGTCGACCAGTGAATACAGCTGCTGATCCGCGATTTCCTGGCCCGACTTCGCCTCGTAGATCTCGGCCGACTCCAGGATCGGCCCGTCATACCGCCCGTAGCCGTAGCGCTCCACCGTCTCGTACAGATGGCTGAAGACCTGCTGCCTGACGGACATCTCGGAGGGGAGGAAATCCCTCGTACCTCTGTATGGAGCGGTAGGCAGCAGGCGACTCACGGATGGGCTCCTCTGGGATGGCGCGAAACGCGGGGACAGTATAACAATGCGTGCTGACGTCGAATCAGGCCGTGTGCGGGCCAGGGGGAGGCGCCACTCACGTGGGACGCCCGGGCAGCCGGTTCCCGTGGAAGCCGGTCACGGACGCGCAGGCGCCGGGAACGGCCGCTGTCCGAGGATCGCCGAGCCCACCCTGACGTGCGTCGCCCCGGCGGAGATCGCGGCCTCCAGATCGCCGCTCATGCCCGCTGACATCACACGGGCGCCGGGATGGTCCCGCAACAGCCTCTCCCGTACCTCGTGCAGCCGCGCGAACGCCCGGTCGGCGGGTTCGTCCTGCGGCGCCACCGCCATCACCCCGCCAAGCGCCAACATGGGTTGGTCAGCGATGAGTTGGGCGAGGCGGGGCACCTCGGAAGGGGCGGCTCCGCCTCTCCCCGGGGCTCCGTCCAGACTCACCTGCACCAGGCAGCGCACCCGGCGTTCCGCCCGTCGTGCCGCCTTTCCGAGCGCGGTCACCAGGGACGCCCGGTCGACCGAGTGGACCACGTCGGCGTATCGGGCCACCGAGGCCGCCTTGTTGGTCTGCAGCCGACCGACGAAGTGCCAGGAGAGCCCGGGCGACAGGTCCGCGCACGCGGCGGCCTTCACCGACGCCTGCTGGTCCTGGTTCTCCCCCATGTCCCGCACGCCGAGACCGGCCAGCAACCGTACGTCCTCGGCGGGCCACGTCTTGGTGACGGCCACCAGCGTGATGTCCGTGTGGCAGCGGCCCGTGAGCCTGGCGGCGTCGGCGATACGGGCTCTGACCACCTCCAGTCGCCGGGCGCGTTGCGCCCGGCGGACCTCGCGGTTCTGCGCGCCGGGTGCTCCCTCGTGCCGGCCGGCCCCGGCTGCGCCCGCGCTTCGGCCGTCGGGCGTGGTGTTCACGGATGCCTCCACGTCGATCGCCTCCTCGTCTCCTACTCCGGCAGCCTGGTCAGCGTCTCGGCCACGTAGTGGGCCTGGTCGTCGGTGAGCGCGGCGAACAGCGGTACCGAGACGGTGCTCTGCGCCGTCCGCTCGGCCACCGGGAACTCCTGCGGGGCCAGTGCGAGTTGGCGGTGGAGCAGGTGGTGAACCGGGATGAGGGCGTCCGCCCGTACCCCCGCGGTACGCAGATGGTCGAGCCACCGTTGCCGCTGTGCCCGGTCGGCCGCCCGCAGCGGGGGCAGGGCCTCGGTGTAGAGCTCGGCGACGCTCCTGCGCCGGCGCACGATCTGGTCCAGCCGCCGGAACTGGCTGAGCACCAGGGCCGCCGCCGGATCGGAGAGCCGGTAGTTGAAGCGCGGGGCGTACACACTGCGGGCGGGGTGCGGTCCGTCGCGCCGAACCGGCGGTTCGCAGCGCCCGCTCCGCCTGGTGGGAGGCTGGCAGGGCGTCGGCCGCGAGTGTGCTGGCCCACTTCAGCCTCGACGTGAGATGAACCAAGGACCGCGCCGGTCTTGGGGTCATAACTGCGGCGTTTTCAAAGTGTTTGTGTGACGACGCCGGGCCCCGGTAGCAGACCCTGGCGCAGGGTGGCGGAGGTGGCGCGGACGTAGGTGTAGATGGTGGCAGGCGCCAGCGGCCAGCTGGGGCGTGGACTCTGGCCGGACGGGACGTCGATCCAGCGGTGGATCGGTACCCGGAACGGCTCGGGCAGCAGGCTGGCGTGGTGGCGGGCGCGGGCCAGGGCCCAGGGGAGGTGCGGTTAGGCACCAACTGGCCGGTCACGCATGGGTGGTTGACTACGCGGATGCCGTTGAAGTAGCCGAGGGGCGGTGATCAGGCGGACGTCCTCTTCGAGGAGCGGCGCGTCCGCGCCGAGGTGGGCGAGCAGGAGCCGCAGGGTGCGGATGCTCGAGCTCACGCGGTCCATGTTCCAGCCGCGGTTGCGGATGTGCGCGACGAATCACAGTGACCCTGCTGCCCGCGTCGGCGGCCCTGACTGTTCACCAACAAACAAACCGGACGCTGCCCGCAGTGCAGCCGGATTGCACGGGCGCCCACGAACGTCGGTCAACATGTATACACAACTTTTCGGCGGCTCTGCACGAGCCGACCGGCGGGGTCTCCGTGTCGGCATGGTTGCGGTGGCCGCGTTGTCCCTGCTGGGCACGGGTGCCTCGCAGGCGGTCTCCGCACCGCAGTCGGCCGCGGTCGAGCAGGGCACGCAGTCGCAAGCCAGTGGCGCGACACTGACTCTGACGTCCGCGGGACCGGTCTACCAGGGGCAGGAGGTCGCCTTCGGCTACTCGGTCCCTGCCGCGGACCTGTCGGCCAAGAACTGGGTCGGGATCTACCCGGTCGGCGTCAAGCCCGGAACGAAGGGCTCGACAAGTTGGCAGTACACCCCGAACGCGACCGGCACCGCCTCGTTCGACACCTACACGCTCTCCCCGGGCGCGTACGACGTCTACCTCCTGCACAACGACGGCTACGCGGTGCTGGCCGGCCCGGTCACCCTGACCGTGCAGCCCGCACCGGCGCCGCAGCCGCCGACCGTCCCGCCGCCCGCGCCCAAGACCGGGCCCGGGCCGAACCTCATCGTCAACGGGGACGCCGAGCAGGGTGAGGGCAGCCGGGTCGGGGTAGACACCAACACCGTCCCGGGCTGGAAGGTGACCGGCCTGCTCAACATCACGGCCTACGGCGCCCAGGGCGGCGAGGGCATCCACGACTACCCGACGGCGACCAGCCCCGGCCCGAGAAACCGCGGCCGGAACTTCTTCTCCGGTGGCGGCGGAGGAGTCAGCACCGGCACCCAGACCACCGACGTGTCGGCCGCCGCCCGCCGCATCGACCGCGGCAACGTCACCTACAACCTGACCGGGTGGCTCGGCGGCACCGGTGCCGTCAGCGACAATGCCCGCGTGACCAGCACCTTCCTCAACGCCAAGGGCAAGGCCCTGGGCTCGGCGACGCTGGGACCCGTCACCCCGCAGGCCCGCCACTACACCACGGAGCTCCTCCCCGAGCAGGCGCTCGGCAAGCTTCCCGCCGGCACCCGCTCGATCCGCACCGTGATCACCATCACCGGCCCGCAGCCGACCAACCGCCTCGGCCACGGCCAGGGCTACGTGGACGACCTCTCCCTCCACATCTCCGCGCCGGTTCCCGCCCCCAGGAAGCCTGCCCCGCCGGTCGCGCATGTGCCCGGCTACGACCACGTCTTCGTCGTCATGATGGAGAACCAGGACTACAACGGCGTCATCGGCAACAAGTCGGCCGCTCCCTACATCAACAGCCTGCTGCCGCACGGCGCCAACCTCGCCGGGGCCATGGGAGAGGTGCACCCCAGCGACCCCAACTACGTCGCCCTGGCCGGCGGCAGCCTCTTCAGCGTCAACGACAACACCCCGTTCACCAGCACCGTCGACGCCCCGCACATCGGTGACCTGGTCACCAAGGCGGGCGGTACCTGGCGCGGCTACATGCAAAACGCCGCCGGCCCCTGCGACACGACGGCACACGGCGCGTACACCATCGACGACCTGCCCTTCTACTTCTTCAAGGACGTCAAGGGCGACACCGCCAACTGCAAGGCGCACCTGCAGCCCCTGACCCAGCTCGCCACCGACCTGAACAAGACGTCGACCACGCCCACCTTCTCCTGGCTGAGCGCCGACGACTGCTACGACATGGAAGGCTGCGGTGTCACCGCCGGCGACACCTGGCTCTCCCAGACACTTCCGACGATCTTCAACTCCCCGGCCTGGAAGAACCAACGCTCCCTGCTCATCCTCACCTGGGACGAGGACGCCGCCGACGGCCAGCAGCACCTGCAGAACATCCCCACCCTGGTCCTCGGCTCCCAGGGAGTGCGCCCCGGCAGCACCTCCACCGCCCGGTACACGCACTACAGCATGCTGCGCACGATCGAGGCCGCGCTGAAGCTGCCCAGCCTCACCCGGAACGACCTGTACGCCGACCCGGTCAACGACATCTGGACCCGCACCCGCCGCGGCTGACGGATCCCCGAGCGGGAGACGAACAGCGGACAGGACCCCGGCCGAGACATCGGTGCACCGACCGGGGTCCTGCCCGACATCACTGCGGCAGTCCCACGTGCCGTGGGCCTCTTCCCAGCCGCCCATCCGCGTCCCTGCATGCCCAGCCTGCCGCCGGACGACGAGGCCGCCGCGCGTTGCCAGGCCTGACGGCGGGCGAGAACATGCGGCCGTGCTGGAGCACCTTCAGCAGCCGCGGGTCGCGGCCTCAGGCCTGGGTTGTCATGGCGCGGCGGGCGCCGACCTCGCTCGGGTACTCGCGGACGGTCAGCATGGCGCTGGCCCAGCCGAGGGCGAAGGCTGCCACCGCCGGCACGACCGGAGCGGCAATGATCAGGGCGAGGCGTCCCAGAGCACTCAATCCCGGGG
>CAYNNX010000167.1:0-4447 GCA_964398515.1 uncultured Streptantibioticus sp.
CGATCCTCCCCGCGGACCGCGTGACGTACCAGTGGATCCCCCGCTCCCGCAACATGCACGCGGACCGGCTCGCCACCGAGGCGATGGACGCCGGGAGGCTGGGCCGGCAGTGGGAGCCCAAGGCCCCCCTCGGGGTGGCCCGGGCCACCCCGGCCGCCGCCCCCGGCGACGCGGCCAAGGGAGCGGCGGCAGCGCGCGCGGCACTGCGCGGCGTCACCGACGAGGAGGCGCCTGCGGCGGCGGGGGCGGCCGCGGAGGTTGCCGAAGCCGGTGCGGTCGCGGAGGCTGTCGAAGCCGGTGGGGTCGCGGAGGTCGCTG
Organism: uncultured Streptantibioticus sp.; assembly: GCA_964398515.1. Classification (GTDB taxonomy): domain Bacteria; phylum Actinomycetota; class Actinomycetes; order Streptomycetales; family Streptomycetaceae; genus CAYNNX01. The sequence goes on from CAYNNX010000167.1 coordinate 319, forward strand.
AAGCCGGTGCGGTCGCGGAGGCGGCCGAGGCCGCCACCCCTGCCGGGCCGGGGCAGGCGCTCGCCGAGCCCCCCGCCGCGCGGGTCGCCGAGCCCGGCCTCGCACCGCCCACCACTTTCGTCCTGCTGCGCCACGGGGAGACCCCGCTCACCCCGCAGAAGCGCTTCTCGGGCAGCGGCGGCAGCGACCCGGAGCTGACCGACAAGGGGCGCTGGCAGGCCGCACGTGTCGCCGAGACGCTGGCGGCCCGAGGGAGCGTCCAGGCCGTCGTCTCCTCGCCGCTGACCCGCTCCCGGCAGACGGCCCAGATCGTCGCCGACCGCCTCGGACTCCAGGTGGAGGTCGAGGAGGGGTTTCGGGAGACCGACTTCGGAGCGTGGGAAGGGCTCACCTTCGCCGAGGTGAGCGAGCGTTACCCCGATGATCTCGAGGCCTGGTTGACGTCGGTGAAGGCCGCACCGACCGGCGGGGGCGAGAGCTTCGCCGCCGTCGGCCGCCGGGTCGCCGCCGCCCGCGACCGGCTCCTGGCCCGCCATCAGGGCCGCACCGTGCTGCTGGTCAGCCATGTCACCCCGGTCAAGACCCTGGTGCGGCTCGCCCTCGGCGCCCCGCCGGAGGCGCTGTTCCGGATGGAGGTGTCGGCCGCCTCGCTGTCCGCCGTCGCGTACTACCGGGACGGCAACACCTCGCTCCGGCTCCTCAACGACACTTCGCACCTGCGGAGTTGACGAAGCCGGCGGCGGGGGAGGGGCTCACACCTCGGTGACGAGGACGTCGAGCTTCCGGGGTGCCGGGGTCTCCACCGTGAACCCCAGATCCCGCAGGGTGTCGGCGAGTTCGGCGGGGTCGCGCGGGTCCGCGCCGGCGGTCAGCAGGGCCCGCACCAGGCGCCCCTTGGTCGCCTTGTTGAAGTGGCTCACCACCGACCGCTTCTCCACCCCGTCCACCGTCCGCACCTGCAGCACGCGCACGGTCACCGTCCGCCGGGCCACCTCGCCCCCGGGCTTCCACGCCGCCGCGTACGCCGCCGAGCGCAGGTCGAGCACGAGCCGGTCCCCGGCCGCCTCGGGCATCACCTCGGCCATCGGACCGCGCCAGTACGCGCCGAGCGCGCCGATGCCGGGCAGCTTCACCCCCATCGAGCAGCGGTAGGACGGTACGCGGTCGCCGATCGCCACCGCACCCCACAGCCCGGAGAAGACCAGCAGCCGTTCGCCGGCCCGCCGCCGCGCCGCGGGGTCGAGCGTGGCGAGCCCGAGGGCGTCGTAGAGCACACCCGTGTACAGCTCGCCCGCGGTGAGCGTGGGCGCCGTCGGCAGAGCGGCGTTCTTGGCGATCTCGCCGCGCAGCTTCGCCCCGAGCCCCAGCACGTCCAGCGCCTTGTCCTCGTCGCCGCGGCACAGCTCGACCAGCTCCCCGAGCACCGCCTCCCGCGCGGCGGTGAGCCCCGGCAGCGACAGCGCCCCGAGATCCAGGGCGGGCCCCGATCCCCCGACGGCCTTCCCCTCGGACGGCGGAAGCAGGACGAGCACGGCACATCTCCCTCGTAGGAACGACGACTGCGACGACCGCAGAAGCCTACGTCCCCCGCCGCGGTCGAGATCGCGGGGACCGCGGGGGCGGGGACGCCAAGGGGAGAGCGGGGCCGGGACGCACCTGCCCGGGCGCGGTCACGCCGCCGAGGGGCCCGATCGCGGCGCGAGGCGGCGGGCCCGGGCGATCCCGGCCGTGACGTCGGCCAGCGTCGCACACTCCGCCGCCGTGGGGGTGAGGGCGGCAGGCAGCGGTATGTCGGCCGGCGGGCGCCGGGTGGCCACCGCGTCGGCCAGGTCGGACAGGAGCGCGCGCAGCCCGGCCGCGAGGGGCGCTTCCGGCGCCGGGGCGCCCTGGCCGAGGCGGACCCCGCAGGCCGTCCCCGCGTCCACGATCTCCTCCAGGGCGGCGACCACCGGTGCCCATGCCGCCAGATCCCGCCCGAACGGCGGGTGTTCGGCGCTCGCCACCTCCACCGCCCGGCGGGCGTCGGCCAGTGCCCGGTACGCCTCGCGCCGCAGCCGCAGCCGTACCGCGTAAGGCGCCCGCGCCGACAGCACGCCGTCCAGGTGGTCCCGGGTGGCGCGCACCGCGAGCGACAGCCGCACGCGGACCTGGGCGCGCGGACCGCCCAGCCCCGGCAGCGCCCCGACCGCCAGCACGACGGCGCAGCCCAGCAGCGTGTCCAGCAGACGCCTCCACTCGGCGCCGGTGTCGCCGCCCAGGAAGACCAGCGAGAGCAGCAGGGGTGTCAACACCGCGGTCTGCAGGGCGAAATGGCGCACCGAGACCGGGATGAGCGCCCCGCACACCGCCGCGACGGCCACCGGCCACGGACCGGAGGGGCCCGCCAGTGCCGCCAGGGCCCCGAAGACCGCCACACCCACCGCGGTGCCCAGCGCCCGGCAGACCGCGCGTGAGAACAGCGGTCCCATGTCCGGCTTGACGAGGAAGACGGCGGTCGCCGGCAGCCAGTACCAGTGCGGCCACGGCAGCCAGCGGGCCAGTGCCGTGCTCACCCCCACGCACAGCGCCACCCGTGCCGCGTACTCGCGGCCCGCCGCCCCGGCCATCCGCCGCAGCCGGTGCCGCGGCCCGGGCCCGACCGCGCCGACCGCGGGAGCCGGTTCCCCGTCGAAGACCCGCGCGGCCAGCAGCACCGCCCGGTGGACCGCCAGCAGACCCGGCGTACGCGGCGCCGGCGCGGGCAGCGGCCCCGGCGGCTCACCGGTGCGTACCGCTCGCGCCAGCAGGGCGGGCGTCCGGGTCGTCCGCTCGGGCAGCCGCTCGCCCTCCCACAACAGGGTCACCGCCGCCTCGCTGAGCGCCCCGGCCACCGCCAGCCGGTCCCGCAGCCGCCGTTCACCACCGCGTGGGCGGCGCAGGGGGAGCCGGTGGGCGTAGAGCGCCTCGTAGGCGGCGTCGTAGGCGGTGGTCAGCCGGCGCCGGGCCGCCGTGGCCCGCTCGGTGCCGACCGCCGTCAGCAGATCGGCGAGCGCGTCGTAGACGGCGGCCACCGCGTGCCGCTCGTCGGGCGACGCGGCGCGAGAGCGACGGCCCGCCCCCACGAGCGGGGGCAGCAGCGACGCCATGGCCACCACCCACGCGGCCCCGGCCAGCAGCAACCCGGCCCGCACGGCCGCGGGCTCCGGCAACGGCATGCCCGCACCCACGACCGCCAGGACCGCGAGCTGTACCCCGGCGGCCGAGCACACCGGCCCGATCGCGCTGACCGCACCCGAGACCAGGCCGACGCCGGCCAGCGCCACGGCGAGCCACCCCCCGAGCCCGAGCGCCCCGAGCCAGGCGCCGGCGAGCAGGCCCAGGGCCCCGGCGAGCGCCGGGAGGCCGAGGCGGACGACCCGGGTGCCGCGGGTCGCCGGGCCGTCGTTGACGTGCGCGAACATCGCACCCAGCCCGGCGGTGACCCCGGCTGCCGGGTGCCCCGCGGCCACCCCGACCGCCAGCACGGGCCCCACCCCGAGCGCCCCGCGCGCCACCGCCCCCCACGGCACCGGCCCCCGCAGCCCTCGCACGCCGCGCCACGGGTGCGCCAGCCAGTCGGGCGTTGCTGGGGGTGGTATGCGCAAGGGGGCTCGCCTCTCAGGGGTGGGGGGAACGCCGTCGCTTCGAACGTAGCGGAGTAATGCGGACATTCCGTAACCGCGATGTTTCCGCACGGTGACCACGGCCACCGACCGCGCCCCGCGTCGACTACCATGGGGCAACGGCAGACGAGCCGAGCGGGCGGTCGCGTCGGGGTCCCCGGACCCCGCCGAGGAACGTCCGGGCTCCACAGGGCAGGGTGGTGGGTAACACCCACCCGGGGTGACCCGCGGGACAGTGCCACAGAAAGCAGACCGCCAGGGCCGCCAGGCACCTGGTAAGGGTGAAACGGTGGTGTAAGAGACCACCAGCGTCCGGGGTGACCCGGACGGCTCGGTAAACCCCACCCGGAGCAAGGTCAAGAGGGGCGTCTCCGGACGCCCTGCGCGGATGCATGAGGGCTGCCCGCCCGAGTCCGCGGGTAGACCGCACGAGGCCGGCGGCAACGTCGGTCCTAGATGGATGACCGCCTCCTGGCGGGCCGCGAGGC
>CAYNNX010000167.1:4547-15058 GCA_964398515.1 uncultured Streptantibioticus sp.
CCCTGAGAAGTCCCTCGGACAGAACAGAAAGTCCCTGAGAAGTCCCAGGGATCTGCCCGCAAGGAGGGCTCTGAAGAGGGTGTTCGATCCGTGGGAGGGGCGCGGCACTGCGTGGAGAGCCAGCCGTATGTGGTGCCACGGGATTCCCCCGGAGCCACCGGCGTCAACCTCGAAGCCCGCTCACCGTCCAGGTGAAACCGCAAGGCCGCCGGGGCGCGCTCACGCCTCGGCGACCACGAGCCGGTATCCGACGTCCAGCGCTTCACGGGCGAGCAGATCGGCGTGGCGTTCGTGCCAGCGGCCGGAGGACAGGTCGGCGGAGAGCCGGGCCAGGCCTGGGCGCAGGAGGGCTTCGCCGGACTGGGCCAGGACCGATATGCCTGCGCGGACCACCGGATCGAGGTAGGCCTCGGGCCGACGCCAGTAGGCGGCACCGAAGCCGTCGGTGCAGTCGTGGGGGACCGGGACCGTCTCGATGCGGGCGCCCGGCAGCAGGGCGGTCAGCCGGTCGAGGGAGACGGCGCGTGCGTCGTCGAAGGCGGCTGCCTCCGGCAGGTACTCGTCGAACAGCCAGAACCCGCGGGTGACGCTCTGGTCCCACGTGAGGATGACGACGCGCCGCCGGGCGATCCGGCGCAGTTCGCGGATGCCGGCTTCCAGATCGCTCCAGTGGTGCACGGTCAGCAGGGCCATCACCGCGTCGGCCGCGTCGTCCGCGACGGGGACGGCCTCCGCCGACGCCCGCACGGCCGGTGCGGAACCCGCGGGGCGCTGGGCGAGCATCACGGGGCTGGGATCCACCGCGAGCACGGTGTGCGGCGGTTCGTACGAACCGGTGCCGGCGCCGACGTTGATCACCGTGGCGGCGTCGCCGAGCGCCGCGTGGATCCGGAGGGCGATCCTTGGATCCGGTCGCCGCGTGCTGCTGTAGCTCACACCGATGGTGTCGTACGTCGTCACGGTGGACAGTATGCCGTCGGCGAATCGCCAACCGCACGGCAGACGACGGGACTTGTGCACGAGGGTCCGTTCCGCGCCGCGGAACGAAGGCCCAGGCGGCCGTGGTGAACGCGCGCACGACTCCGGAACCAGGGCGCGTCCGCACCGGGTAACCCGGGCCCGGCCCGGGCGTTGAAGACGGTGAACCGGTCGGCGGACCGCGACGGACCGGACCGGATCGAATCTGATCGAAACAACGGTGACAAGGATCGCGTGTGGCGACGTTCGTGCTGGTTCCGGGGGGATGGCATGGGGCCTGGGTCTACCGGGACACGGTGGCGGGGCTGCGCCGGGCGGGCCATCAGGCGCTCGCGGTGACTCTCACCGGGGTGGGGGAGCGCGCTCATCTGGTGACCCCGGCGACCAACCTCGACACGCATGTGCAGGACGTGATCCGGCTGTTGGAGGCCGAGCGGATCGAGGACGCCGTGCTGTGCGGGCACAGTTACGCCGGCATGGTCATCACCGGGGTCGCGGACCGGGCGCCCGAGCGGCTCGCCGGGCTGGTCTACGTCGACGCCTACGTGCCGCGTGACGGGCAGTCGTGCTGGACGCTGACCAGCGATCCGTTCCGCGCGTTCATGCTCGCGGGCGCCCGGGCCGACGGCTTCACCGTGCGGCCGCCCGCCGGGCTCGACCCGAGGGCCACCGGGCACCCGCTGGCGTCGTTCCTCCAGGCGCTCACCTTGGTGGGCGGCGGCGTGAACGCGGTCGAGCGCAGGATGTACGTCTACTGCAGCGGTTGGCGCGGCACGCCCTTCGCCGACGTCCACGAGCGGCTGCGCACGGACCCGGGGTGGCGGGTGCACACGGTGCCCGCGGGACACGACGTGATGGCGGAGGCCCCCGACGAGCTGCTGCGCATCCTGCTGTCCGCCGCCCCCGCAGGCTGACCGGTGGCCGCCACGGCGCCCGCGGCCCGCGGCGGCCTACGGCTACTTCTGGATGAGCGTGACCGCACGCCCGCGCGCGGTGACGAAGTCGGGCATCGGCAGGCCGCTGCGGGTGCTCAGCCGCATCAGGCCGCTCTCGACGTAGGCGGTGCCCCTGGAGAAGGGCGACAGGTGCTGATCTGCGTTGACCCAGCGGTGGAGCCGCCCGTCGCAGACGGCCCTGGTGCCGCCGATCTCGCTGCTCTGGCCGTGCTGCCTGACGGTGGTGGTGACGAAGGCGGTGTCGTCCGTGCCGTCGCCGTTGCACCGGTACGTGCCGGAGAGGCTGACGTCGCCTTGGCGCGAGACCTGGCCGACGCGGTCGATGGTCACGATGTCGCCGGCTCGCGGGTCCGCCATGGCGGGCCCCGCGGCGGCGGCCGTCAGGGCGAGTCCGGCCAGTGTCCCGCACAGCGCCGCGAAGCCGGTCCGGCCCGGCATGCGGCGGGCAGCGTCACGCATCAGAGGTCTTCCTTTCCCGCGAGTTCTGCGAGTCCTGTGTGAACGAGACGGTTCGCCCCCAGCCTGCTCCCCGCCGCACCCGCCGACCGCCGATCTTGCGTCGTGCCCGCCTTGCTTCGCCCGAACGGCTCAGGGGTGCGGACCCGGGGGCGCCCGCGCGCGGCCCGAACGGGAGCCGGACTGGGCGGCCCTCCTTGGGGCGTTCGCCGCCGTCCGGTCCGGCCTCGGCTCCGGCCGCCTCCGACGCCGGCCCCGCGTCGGCCCAGTGCGGCCTCAACAGGCCCTCAACCGCGCCCGATGTACGGCATCGTCGTCGCCATCACCGTCGCGAACTGCACGTTCGCCTCCAGCGGCAGCGAGGCCATGTGCAGCACCGTGCGGGCCACGTCGGTCACGTCCATCACGGGTTCGGCCCGTACCGAGCCGTCGGGCTGCTCGACGCCCTCACGCATGCGGGCGGTCATGTCGGTGGCCGCGTTGCCGATGTCGATCTGGCCGCAGGCGATCCGGTAGGGGCGCCCGTCCAGCGACAGCGACCGCGTCAGACCGGTCATGGCGTGCTTGGTCGCGGTGTACGCGATGCTCTTCGGCCGCGGTACGTGCGCGGAGACCGAGCCGTTGTTGATGATCCGGCCGCCGCACGGGTCCTGGTTCTTCATCGCCCGGAAGGCCGCCTGGGCGCACAGGAACGCCCCGTTGAGGTTGACGTCCACGACCGCGCGCCACTGCTCGTAGGGCAGTTCGTCCACCGGGACCGGCGCGGTGCCGGCGCCCGCGTTGTTGAACAGCAGGCCCAGGCCTGCGAAGTGCTCGCGTGCCGTGGCGAACACCGCCTCGACCTGCTCGGGGACGGTGACGTCGGTGGGGACCACGACGACGGGCGCGCCCTCGCCCGCCAGTTGCGCGGTACGGCGCAGCGCGTCCTCGCGGCGGCCCGCCAGCGCCACCGACCACCCCGCGCCGGCGAGCGCCAGGGAGACGGCCCGGCCGATGCCCGAACCTGCGCCGGTGACGACCGCGGTCTTCCGAATCTCGCTCATGGGCCCGCAGCGTAGGCGCTGGGCCGGTTCCGGCGGTGACCACCCGGGCACCACGTTGACAGGGGGCGCCACACGAACCGCTGCGGAAACCGCTGACAGGGGCCGCCGCCACCGGGCCCGACTCGTCGAGCGCGGGGACGACCCTTCGTCGCGGGCCGCAGCACACATCCCGGAGGGAGCCCATGACCATTCCCGACCCGCTGCCGCGCAGAGACGACCCGCTGTCGGACAAGGAGATCGAGGACCGCCTCGCCGAACTGCCCGGCTGGCGGCTCACGGAGGACGGGTGCGGGCTGACCCGCCGCTACGGCCTGCCGCATCTGGCCGCAGCGATCCTCGCTCTGCACATCGCCCGGATCCAGGACGAGACCGGTCACTACGGCGAGCTCACCATCGGTCGCGACCGGCTCGATGTGACCATCGCCACGCACGGGGGCGAACGCCCGCCAGCCGAGCAGGATTTCGAGCTGGCCCGCCGCATTCACGGCGCAGCGCAGGCGCATCGGGCCCGGTGAGCTGGAATTTCGGCACGGCCGCCGGGCGTTGCGACAGCCATGGAGACCAGGATGCCGGAGCCCGGCCCCAGCGCGGCCGAAACCCCGGAGACAGCCTCAGGAATATCCGAACAAAACGGGCATAAGGCCAGCTCTGTCGATCGGCCTGCCGACGGGCCCGCTGACCGGTCCGCCGATCGGCCTTCCGGTCTGCTCGTCACCCTGGTGCTCGGCGGCCTCACCGCGCTCGCGCCGCTCTCCATGGACATGTACCTGCCGTCACTGCCCGCGGTCACCCGTGCCCTGGGCAGTCCGGCGGCCACCGTGCAGCTCACGCTCACCGCCTGTCTGGCCGGGATGGCCCTCGGCCAGCTCGTCGTCGGCCCGCTCAGCGACCGGTGGGGAAGGCGCCGGCCGCTGCTGGCCGGCATGGTGGTCTACGTCCTGGCCACCGCGGTCTGCGCGTTCGCCCCCGACGCGGCGACCCTCATCGCCTTCCGGCTGCTCCAGGGCTTTGCGGGCGCGGCCGGGATCGTGATCGCCCGGGCGGTCGTGCGCGACCTGTACGACGGCGACGCGATGGCCCGGTTCTTCTCCACCCTCATGCTGGTCTCCGGAGCCGCACCCGTCATCGCGCCGCTCATCGGCGGCCAGATCCTGCGCTTCACCGACTGGCGGGGCGTCTTCGTCGTCCTCACCGCGGTCGGCACCCTGCTCACCCTTCTCGCGGTACGCACCCTGCCGGAGACGCTGCCGCCTGCGGGCCGGCGCGACGGCGGGCTCGGCGGCGCCCTGCGCACCATGCGCGCCCTCCTCGCCGACCGGGCCTTCACCGGCTACATGCTGGCCGGGAGCTTCGCCTTCGCCGCGCTCTTCGCCTACGTCTCCGCCTCGGCCTTCGTCGTCCAGGACGTCTACGGCGCCTCACCCCAGACGTTCAGCCTGCTGTTCGGGCTCAACTCGATCGGCCTGGTCGCCGTCGGGCAGATCAACGGCAAGGTGCTCGTCGGCCGGGTGCCGCTCGACCGGGCGCTGGCCGCCGGCCTCGCGGTGATCGTCGCGGCGGCCGTGGCGCTGGTGCTGATGACCACCGGGGTGTTCGGGGCGGTGGGCCTGGTGCCGGTCGCGGCCGGACTGTTCGTGCTGATGTCGGCGATGGGCCTGGCCATGCCCAACACCAACGCGCAGGCGCTGACGCGCACCCCGCACGCCGCCGGATCCGCCTCGGCGCTGCTGGGCACGAGCCAGTTCCTGATCGGGGCGATCGCCTCTCCGCTGGTCGGCATCGCCGGCGCCCGCACCGCCGTGCCCATGGCCGTGGTGCAGGCCGCCTGCGCGGTGATCGCCGCCGCCTGCTTCGCCGGCCTGTGCCGTCCCCGGCGGCGCGCCGAAGCGGTTACCGTCACCGGGTGAGCCTCGCCACCGAACTCGCGGCGGAACTGCGCACCGCGATCGAACCCTCGCCCGTGCACCCCTGGTGCGCGGGCGCGGTCGTCCTCGCCGGGCGGGGTGCGCGCGTCCTGGCGCACGAGGCGGCCGGCTGGGCCGTGCGGTACGCGGCCTACGACGCCGCAGCCGACCGCGGGGTGGAGCTGCCGCGCGAGCTGTGGGTGCCGATGCGCCCGGACACCGTCTTCGACATGGCCTCGCTCACCAAGCCGTGCACCGCGATCGTCGCCCTCCAGGCCGTCGAACGCGGCGAGGTCGCCCTGGACGCGCCCGTCGCCCGGTATCTTCCGGAGTTCGCCGCCGCCGGCAAGGCCGAAGTGACGGTTCGTCAGATTCTGTCGCACACCTCCGGGCTCCGCGCCGAGCTGCCCTTCCACGACGAGCCCGCGCACGAGGCCCGGCTGTGCCTGCTGTGGCAGGAGCGGCCGCTGACCCGGCCGGGCAGCGCCTACCGCTACTCCGACCTCAACCTGATCGCCCTCCAACTGCTCCTGGAACGCATGACGGACGCGCCGCTGGACGCCCTCGTGCGCGACGGGATCACCGCACCGCTGGGCATGGCCGACACCTGCTTCAACCCGCCGCCCGACCGGCTCCCGCGGATCGCGGCCACCGAGGACCAGCGGCGCCCCTGGGCCAAGCTCGACCGCGGCATGGCGCACGGGCGGGTCCACGACGAGAACGCGTACGCCTTCGGCGGTGTCGCCGGGCACGCCGGGCTCTTCTCCACCGCCGCCGACCTGGGCCTGCTGTGCGCCGCGCTGCTCGACGGCGGCGGGGGCGTGCTGCGCCCCGGCTCCGTCGAGCTGATGCTCACCGACCACGGCGTGCCCGGCGGTGTGCCGCACGGACTCGGCCTCGAACTCGACCAGCCCTGGTACATGGGCGGGCTCGCCGGCCCCCGCACCGCCGGGCACACCGGCTTCACCGGGACCAGCCTGGTGATCGACTTCGCCACCGGCCACTGGGTCGTCCTGCTGGCCAACGCCGTCCACCCGTGCCGCGACTGGCGGCAGGGGAACGCACCGCGGGCGGCGGTGGCCACGGCCGTCGGCCGCCGGAGGTCCGGCCGGCCCACGTAGGCTGGTCCGCGTGAACGCCCCCGAACTCGCGCTCGACGACGAGCTGCGCACCGTCCTCGCCGCCACGCTGGACGGCCTGCCGCCCAAGCAGGCCGCGCAGGCGGTCGAGCGGCTGATCGCGAACTACCGGGGACATACCCCGACCGATGCCCCGGTGCTCAGGGACCGGGCCGACGTGGCCGCCTACGCCGCCTACCGCATGCCCGCCACGTTCGCAGCCGTACGGGCCGCGCTGCGCGCGTTCCGGGACCGCGCGCAAGAGTGGGCCCCGGCCCGCCACGTGGACATCGGCGGCGGCACGGGCGCCGCGAGCTGGGCCGTGGCCGACGCCTGGCCCGCGGCCGGCCACACCACCACCGTGCTGGACTGGTCGCAGGCCGCCCTCGACCTCGGCAGGGAGCTCGCCGCTCGCGCCTCCCACCCGGCGCTGCACGGGATCGACTGGCGGCGCCAGGCGATCGGCGGCTCCCTGGCCGTGCCCGAGGCCGACCTGGTCACCATCTCCTACGTCCTCGGCGAACTCGACGAGTCCGACCGCGACGCCCTGATCACCAAGGCCGCCGGTGCCGCCCGGGCCGTCGTCGTGGTCGAACCGGGCACTCCGGCCGGGTACGCCCGCGTGCTCCAGGCCCGGCGGCAACTGATCGGCGCCGGGCTGACCGTGCTCGCGCCCTGCCCGCACGACGCCGCCTGCCCGATGGAGGGCAGCGACTGGTGCCACTTCGCCGCCCGGGTCAGCCGCTCCTCGCTGCACCGCCAGATCAAGGGCGGCTCCCTCGGCCACGAGGACGAGAAGTACTCCTACGCGGCCGCCGCCCGCCTGCCCGGCCCGCCCGCACCCGCCCGGGTCGTACGCCACCCGCAGATCCGCAAGGGCCAGGTGCTGCTGGACCTGTGCACCCGCGAGGAGGGGCTGCGCCGGACCATCGTCTCCAAGCGGCAGGGAGAGACCTACCGGGCCGCCCGCGACACGGTGTGGGGCGACGAGTGGCCGCCGCCGTCAGGGGCGTTCGAGGAGTGACATGGCCGCGTTGTGGCCGGGGACGCCGCTGACTCCGCCACCGCGCACCGCGCCCGCCCCGCACAGCAGTACGTTGGCATGGCCGGTCTCCACCCCCCAGCGCCCGCCGTCCTCCTGGCGGTAGGGCCAGCTCAGATCGCGGTGGAAGATGTGCCCGCCGGGCAGGGCGACCTCCTGTTCCAGGTCGAGCGGGGACTTCGCCTCCAGGCACGGGCGCCCCTCGGCGTCGGTCGCCAGGCAGTCCGCCAGCGGTTCGTCCAGCACCGCGTCCAGCTGCGCCAGGACCGCCTTCAGCAGCGCCTCCTTCGCGCCCGCCGGATCCTTCTCGAACAGCCGCGCCGGGGCATGCAGCCCGAAGAGGGTCAGCGTCTGGTACCCGGCGGCGGCCAGATCGGGGGAGAGGATGGAGGGGTCCGTCAGCGAGTGGCAGTAGATCTCCGACGGCGGCACGTCCGGCACGCATCCCGCGGCGGCCTGCTCGTAGGCGGCCGCCAACTGCCCGTAGGACTCGGCGATGTGGAACGTCCCGGCGAACGCCTCGCGCGGGTCGACCGAGGTGTCCTTCAGGCGGGGCAGCCGCCGCAGCACCATGTTGACCTTGAGCTGGGCGCCCTCGGGCCGCGGCGGCGCGCTCTCGCCCAGCAGCCCGGCGAGCGCGTGCGGCGAGGCGCCCACGAGCACGTGCCGCGCCCCGACCCGGCCGCCCTCGAACTCCACTTCGGCCCGCACGCCGTCGGTGGCGATCGAGGTCGCCTCGCACCGGGTGGCGATCTCGGCGCCCGCCGCCCGGGCCGCCCGCTCCAGCGCGTCGGTGAGCGCGCCCATCCCGCCCACGGGGACGTCCCAGTCACCGGTGCCGCCGCCGATCACGTGGTACAGGAAGCAGCGGTTCTGCCGCAGCGACGGGTCGTGGGCATGGCTGAACGTGCCGATCAGGGCGTCGGTGAGCACGACACCGCGCACCAGGTCGTCCGCGAAGTGCGTCTCGACGGCCTCGCCCAGCGGACGCTCGAACAGCGCCTCCCACGCGGCCCGGTCGCCGACCCGCCGCTCCAGCTCCGCCCGGGTGGGCAGCGGCTCGGTCAGCGTGGGGAAGACCCGCTCGGCGACCCGGCGCGTCATCCCGTAGAACCGCTGCCACGCCTCGAACTCCCGCTGCGAACCGGTGACCCGGGCGAACCCCGCACGCGTGCGCTCGGCGTCCCCGGCGTCCACCAGCAGCCCGCCGCCACGCCCGTCGGGGGTGTACGAGGAGATCCGGCGGCGCCGCACCGTGAACCGCAGCCCCAGATCCTGGACGATCTTGCGGGGCAGCAGACTCACCAGGTACGAGTAGCGCGACAGCCGGGCGTCCACCCCCGCGAAGGCCTGCGTGGAGACCGCCGCGCCGCCGGTGGCGCCCTGCCGTTCGAGGACCAGCACGCTGCGGCCCGCCCGGGCCAGATAGGCGGCGGCGACCAGGCCGTTGTGGCCGCCGCCGACGATCACGGCGTCGTACGAAGTGCGCTGCACGCTGGGCTCGGGCATCAGGCACCCTTCCGGGGTCGGTGGTCGCGGCCCAGGCACGATAACCCCGCTAGCTGCGCAGTTCCATGGTGCAGCACTTCACACCGCCGCCCGCCTTGCGCAGCTCGGACAGGTCGATCGCGACGGGCTCGAAGCCGCGCGTCCGCAGCGGCTGGAACAGGCCGCTCGCGTCCGGCGGCAGCAGCACGTGGCGGCCGTCGCTGACCGCGTTGAGGCCGAGCGCGAGGGCGTCGTCCTCGGTGGCGATCAGGGCGTCGGGGAAGAGGCGGGCGAGCACCGAGCGGCTGCCGCGGCTGAAGGCCGACGGGTAGTACATCACCTCGTCGCCGTCGAGCACCGCCAAGGCGGTGTCCAGGTGGTAGAAGCGCGGGTCGGTCAGCTCCATGCCGATCACCGGGCGGCCGAAGAACTCCTGGGCCTCGGCCCGCGCCGCCGGGCTGCTGCGGAAGCCCGAGGCGGCCAGGATCCACGAGGCCGTGACCGCGAAGTCCCCCTCGCCTTCGTTGATGTGCTGCGGCTCGTGGATCTCGGCGTAGCCGTGCGTGCGGAACCAGGACAGATGGGCCGGGGCCTCGCCGCGCCGCTCGGCGTGGGCGAACTTCGCCCCGAGCACCCGGCCGTCCACCACCGTCGCGCCGTGGGCCGCGAAGACCATGTCGGGCAGCCCCGGGACCGGGTCGAGCTCCTCCACGGCGTGCCCGAGCGCGAGGTAGCGGTCCCGCAGCTCCTCCCACTGGAAGAGGGCGGTGGTGACGTCCACGGGTTTGTCCGGATCCATCCACGGATTGATGGAGTAGCTGACCCGGTAGTGCGTGGGGGGGCACATCAGGTAGCGCCGGGGCTGGGCGACGCGGTCTGTGCGCAATGCGAGCTCCTCGCGGGTTGACGATGCGGCGCCCCGCGTAGGGATACGTGAGGCGCCGGCGTGCGATGCGGTAGTACGCGCACAAATCGTCCACCTTGCGGGCGCGGAATACACCGATCCGATCGGGTGGTTCGCGGCGGTGACGAATCGTCAGGTTCTAGGCGCTCAGGGGGAAGAGTTCACCCAGTGCGGCGAAGAGCGCGGTGTTCAGCGCGAACGCCCGCCGGCACTCCTCCACCACCCGGTGGCGCTCGACCTCGTCCAGTGACACCGCGTCCAGCAGTTCGCGGTACTCGCGCTTGAAGGCGGCCGGGTTGGCTATCGTCTCGAAGACGTAGAAGCGCACCCCGTCGCCCTTGTGCGGAAAGCCCCACGTCCGCTCGGCGATGCCGCGGATGATCTGGCCGCCGGAGAGGTCGCCGAGGTAGCGCGTGTAGTGGTGGGCCACGTACCCCGCAGGCCAGGTGCGGGCCACCTCCTCGATCCGGGCGGCGTAGGCCCGCGTCGCGGGCAGCGGCTCGGCCGCGGCGCGCCAGCCGGGGCCGCCGTGCAGATGGTCGAGGTCCCGCTCGAGCTCCGGGACGCGCCGCAGCTCCCGGCGCAGGAAGGGGCCCGCCACCGGATCGCCCGCCAGGCGGTC